>CAZOGV010000001.1:0-55762 GCA_964579225.1 uncultured Akkermansia sp.
TTCGCGCTCACCATCCTGCCCTCGATCATTTTTTTCTCCGCGCTCACCACCCTGCTCTACCGCATCGGCCTGCTGCAAATCGTGGTCAAGGGCTTCGCCTGGGTCATGGCCAAAACCCTGCGCCTCTCCGGCCCCGAGACGCTCAACGCCTCCGGCAACATCTTCATCGGCCAGACCGAGGCCCCGCTCCTCATCAAGCCCTTCCTCAAAACCATGACGCGCTCCGAGCTGCTCGCCGTCATGGTCGGCGGCATGGCCACCATCGCCGGCGGCGTCATGGCGGTTTACATCACGTTGCTCGGCGGCGACGACCCCGCCGAACGCGTGCGCTGGGCCACCCACCTGCTGACCGCGTCCGTGCTCTCCGCGCCCGCCGCGCTCATTATCGCCAAGATGCTCCTGCCCCAGACCGAGCCCGTGGACGAATCCCTCGTGCTCAACGCCGAACGCCCCGGGGCCAACATCATCGACGCCGTCTGCATCGGCACCACCGACGGCGTCAAACTCGCCGTCAACGTCGGCGGCATGCTCATCGTCTTCACCGCCCTCGTCGCCATGCTCAACGCCATGCTCTCCGGCGGCATCGGCGAATGGACCGGCCTTAACGCCTGGATCGCCTCCGCCACCGGCGGCCAATACACCACGTTCTCGCTCCAATTCATCTTCGGCATCGTCGGCGCGCCCGTCGCCTGGCTCATCGGCGTCGATTCCGACAACCTCCTCGCCGGCGGACGCCTCCTCGGCGAGAAGGTCGTGCTCAACGAATTCTACGCCTACTTCAGCATGGCCCAGATGAAGGATGCCGGCCAACTGCTCGACGACCGCACCCGCATCATCCTCACCTACGCGCTCTGCGGTTTTTCCAATATCGTCTCCATCGGCATCCAGGTCGGCGGCCTCGGCGCCATGGCCCCCGAGCGTCGCGGCGAACTCGCCAAACTCGGCTTCCGCGCCCTCCTCGGCGGCAACCTCGCCTGCTTCCTCACCGCCTGCCTCGCCGGCATGCTCTATTCCGCTCCAGTCTTAACCCCATGACTTTTCTCCGCCTCACCCCGGCGGCCCTCCTCCTCGTCGTTTGCGCCGGTATCCTCCGCGCGGATACGACCGAGCCCGCGCCCGCAGCCGCGCCCCCGGCCGACGCCCTGCCCCGCTGGCGCGAAAACCTGCCCGCCCTGCTCGACGCCATCCACGCCGCCCCGGTCAACCTCCTCGCCCACGAGTCGCCACACACCCCGCTCCCGCCGCCCGATCCCATCCTGATCGAAATCGCCGCGCCCCTGCTCCCCTTGCTCGAGCTCAAGCCCGGAGAAACCCTCGCCCCCGTGCGTATCCACGGACCGGAGACACCATTCCCCGATCACAGCCACCTGCGCCAGCTCGCCGGCCTGCGCGCCGTGCTCACCCGCCACGCCCTCGCGGTGGACGAACCCGCCGCCGCCCTCGCCCACGCCCGCCAAAACCTCGCCCACGCCCGCGTCAGCCTGCGCACCCAAGAAGGCATCATCCCGCTCATCCACGCCAACGGCGTATGGCAGGCCGCGCTCGATTCCGTGCATTCCCTCGCGCGCCACCCCGCCCTTTCCGAGGCCGACGCCCGCGCCCTGCTCGCCGAACTCCAGGCCGACTCCGACCTCGCGCAAACCGCGCTCGCCCGCGCCTTCCGCGGCGAATTCGAACACGTTTTCAAAATCGTCGCCGAGCGCCTGCCCGCCGCCACCGACGATCCCGATTATTTTCTCTCCGCCATCGCCAGCCTCGGCATGGCCCCGCCCGAGCCGCTTCCCGTCGGCGAACTCGGCCTCGGCCTCACCGACCACCCCCTCTTCGACCTGCCCGCCACCCTCGCCGCCGCCGAAACCGACCTCGCGCCCTACCTCGCCGCCTTCGCCGCCGACTCGCGCTATCCGCGCGGCCTCTACGCCTCGACCACCGCGCGCACCCTCGCCGGCCACCGCGAAGAACTCGGTCGCTTCTACGTTTACGCCATCGGCGAACTCGAACCCACCCTGCCCAACCTCGCCCTCGCCCGCGCCGACCTGCTCGCCGTGCAAAACCCCGGCGGCAAACTCCTCCAGGCCTTCCTCACGCCCGCGTGGGACCCGCTCATCGTCACCACCCTGCGTCGCGAGGCCCAACGCTCCGCGCTCTGCGTTTTGCTTGCGTGGCGCATCCACGGCGAACCGGCCGACGCCGAAACCCTCGTCGCCGCCGGCCTACTCCCCGCTCCGCCCGCCGACCCCTTTTCCGACGGCCCCCTGCGCACCGCCCTCGGCCCCGACGCCCGCGTCTGGAGCGTTTTCGCCAACGGCACCGACGACGGCGGCCACCTCACCGACGCCAACTTCGGCCTCCCCGAGGACCTCGTCTGGCTACCCTAACGAAGCGACCCGGTGTAACCCATTAGGTTACACGGCATCCGCCCGTCGCCCTCCCGTGGCCCGGGAGTCTCGGCATCCGTGTAACCCAATAGGTTACACCCACCCGAAAACATAACCCTTTGATTTACCGCCTTCATGCGGCCCGTGTAACCCATTGGGTTACACATTGCCGACGCCTCGCCCCCCCGCCGCCTGCCGACTTTCCGGCATTTGTGTAACCCATTAGGTTACACGGCATCCGCCCGTCGCCCTCCCGTGGCCCGGGAGTCTCGGCATCCGTGTAACCCAATAGGTTACACCCACCCGAAAACATAACCCTTTGATTTACCGCCTTCATGCGGCCCGTGTAACCCATTGGGTTACACATTGCCGACGCCTCGCCCCCCCGCCGCCTGCCGACTTTCCGGCATTTGTGTAACCCATTAGGTTACACGGTATCACCCCGTCGCCCTCCCGTGGCGCGGTGGTTTCCGGTATCGTGTAACCCAATAGGTTACACCCATCTGCCAGCATAACCCTTTGATTTACAAGAATCATCCGGCCCGTGTAACCCATTGGGTTACACATTGCCGACGCCTCGCCCTCCCGCCGCCTGCCGACTTTCCGGCAGCCGTGTAACCTATTGGGTTACACGATTCGATTTTTTCACCCAACCGGACATCCCTGCCGCCAATCGCCAGACCCGTGCGCTGCTTCTATCACCCCGACTACTTTTTCCCGCTGCCCGAAAGCCATCCCTTCCCGATGGATAAATTCTGGCGCGCCGAGGCCATGATCCGCGCCGCCGCTCCCGCCCACCTGCGCATCCTCCCTGCCGAGCCCGCGCCGCTCGACGACCTGCTCCGCGTCCACACGCCCGCCTACCTCGAACAAATCCGCGCCAACACGCTCGACTCCGTCGCCGCGCTCAAACTCGGCCTGCCCGCCTCCGAAGCCCTCCTGCTCCGCTCCCGCCTCGAGACCGGCGGCACCCTGCTCGCCACCGAAGCCGCGCTCGCCGACGGCATCGCCGCCAACCTCGCCGGCGGCACCCACCACGCCTTCGCCGACCACGGCCGCGGCTACTGCGTGCTCAACGACGTCGCCGTCGCCATCCGCCGTCTGCACGCCGACCGCCCCGCCCTGCGTATCCTGATCGTGGATACCGACGCGCACCAGGGCGACGCCACCGCCGCCCTCTTCGCCGAAGATCCGCGCGTCTTCACCTACTCCATCCACGGCGGTCGCAACTACCCCGCGCACAAACAACGCTCCTCGCTCGACGTCCCCCTGCCCCGCCAAGTCCCGGGCCGCGACTACCTCGACCAGCTCGAGGCCACCCTCGCCCCCGCCTTCGCCGAGTTTCGACCCGACCTCGTTTTTTGGATCTCCGGCGCCGATCCCCACGAACACGACCGCTTCGGCCAGATGCGCCTCACCGACGCCGACATGGCCGCGCGCGACGCCCACGTGTTGAACACCGTCCGCACCCACGGCGCGCCGCTCGTCGTGCTCTACGGCGGAGGCTACAACCGCGACCGCGAACACACCGCCCGCCTCCACGCCCGCACCATTCTGGCTGCTGCCAGAAGTTGAAGATGAAAGTTGAAGTTTAAGGCAACGGACACAGAGGGCTGCCTTCCAAATTGGATGCTCTGGAGGGCGGGGCAAAGTTTACCCCGACACGTCGGGGTCCCCGCCGCCCGCCAATCTCCCGCCTCAATCCTCGAAACGGAAAACGTATTCCTCGGGCTTGGCGTAGCCCAAGCGACGGCGGATCACCATTTCCACGTAAGCCGGGTCGTTGCGCAGGCGCTCGAGCACCGTCTCCTGCTCGGCCAGCCTTAGCTCCACCTCGGCCAGCCGCTGCCGCGTCTGCGCCTCGATTTGCTGGATGCGACCGAACTCCGCCTGCGTGCGCATGAGCACCAAGGCCAAGCCCGCGATCACGCCCACCGAGACGATGGCGCAGAAAAGAAGGAAGATGCGATGGAGCCAGGCGGGCATGGGAAAAACGAGCGTTCCCAAGGGTCTGACGAATACCCGCCCATCTGTAAATCACCGCGCGGATAAATCTCGGCGGCGGATTTGGCGTGCCTTGCCCCGCCCCCGCCCGCTACGTCTCACCCCGATGTATCAGAGCCACTACGGGTTGTCGGAACTTCCGTTCCACATAACCCCCGATCCCAAGTTTCTCTACCTCAGCCCGACCCACCAGGAGGCGCTCCAGCACCTCAAATTCGGCGTGTTCGAGAAAAAGGGCTTCATCGTCATCGTCGGCGAGGTCGGCTGCGGAAAAACCACCCTCTGCCGCCAGTTTCTCAACGACCTCGAGGCCGACGGCCGTTTCGACACCGCGCTCATCCTGAACCCCTCGGTCAACGAGACCCAGATGCTGCGCGCCATCCTAACCGAACTCGGCGCCGCGCCCGTCCACACCGAGCAGCCCGATCTCCTCGGCCAGCTCAACCGCGTGCTCCTTGATCGCATCGCCGCCGGCCGCGAGATCCTGCTCATCATCGACGAGGCGCAAAACCTCTCCTACGGCGTGCTTGAGCAAGTCCGCCTCCTCTCGAATCTCGAAACCGACAAGCACAAGCTCCTCCAGATCGTGCTCATGGGCCAACCCGAACTGAAGGACGTGCTCCGCCAGCCCGAGCTGCGCCAGCTCCGCCAGCGCGTGCTCGTTCACTACGAACTCAAGCCCCTCAACCGCCACGATCTCGCGCACTACATCCAACACCGCCTCACCCGCGCCGGCAGCCAGGGCCGCCCCTGGTTCACGCCCTGGGCCCTGCGCGCCGTGCATGGCTACAGCAAAGGCATTCCGCGCATCGCCAACAATCTCTGCGACAAGGCCCTCCTCTCCGCCTTCATCCGCGAATCCGACGAGGTGACCTGGTGGGACGTCCGCCGCGCCATCCGCGACCTCAAGAACCTGACCGAGTAACAACAACCATCACGCGCCATGAGCCTGATCAACGAAGCCCTCAAAAAAGCCCAGCGCCAGCGCACTCTGGACAACGCCCCGCTCTCCGGCGCGCCCACCGGCGTGGCGGCAGCCGCCGTGACCACCCACGTGGCCGTCGCCACCCGTCGTCGTTCCTCGCTCGCGCCCGTCTGGTTCGGCCTCGGCCTGCTCGTTCTCGGCGTCGTGAGCACCGTGCTCATCATGCGCTACGGCTTCGGCGATTCCTCCGCACCGAATGTCGCGTCCGCCCCGCCCCCGGCCGCCTCACCCGCCTCCGCTCCCGTAGGCTTGAACGTGAGTTCAAGTCCGTCCCCGTCGCCCGCCCCCACCGCCGTCGCCCCGCTCCCGGTTCCCGCCGGCACCAACGCCGCCGTCGAGCCCCCGCTCACCTTCACCCTGCCCGTTCCGGTGCCCACCGCCCCGGCTCCCGCACCCGCACCAACACCCGCGCCGGCGCCCGTCGCGGTCGCTCCCGTCGCTCCGGCGGCCGTCGCCACGCCTGAACCAGCCCCCACGCCGGTCGTGCCGGTGCCGCTCTCCGCGCTCAGCGACTCCGAGCGCGAAGCCCGCATCTACGCCTTTTTAAGCGAAATCCGCCTCACCGGCGTGCGCGGCCTCAACCGCGAGGCCCGCGTGTTGATGAACGAAAAAGTTTTCCGTCTGAACGACACGGTGGATGCCGACCTCGGCCTGCGCCTCAGCGGCGTTCGCCCCGGCCTGCTGCTCTTCACCGACGCCCAAGGCCGCACCTACGAAAAGCGGCACTGAGGCGGTTTTTATAACGAACGCATCCCAAAGCTCCGTCGTAAGGGCGTCGCAAGCGACGCCCGCGCACGCCGGACACGGCCCCGAACCCCCAACCTGGTCTTCGCAAGCGAAGCCTGTTGCCCGGCCACGCCCGGCCCCTTCATCCAGCCCCTCCCGCGTCTCAACCCACCTTGAACCCCAGCGCCTCCAACTCGCCGAGTTCGAAGGGCGCGCTCGCCACCACTTCCTCCACTTGATCGAGCGCCGCCGTCAGCTCGAGCGGCGCGCCAGACGCGGTGTCGTCCTCGGCGTCGTGCAGGCTCACCGTCCACCGCGAGGGCTCACCCGGCGTCACGTGTTCGACCAATGCGCCGCGCAGATAATTGCCGGGCAGCCCGAGGCGCGGTCCGGTGCCGGGCACGAGAAACAAACTGCGCACCGGATCGTGGATCGCGGATTCATTGTCGGTGCCCGCATGTTTGCGATGATGGATGGAACGCGCGACGCAGTGCGCGCGAAACGTCTCCGCCCGCTCCCGCAGCTCGGCGGGCAGCGAGGCCATGTAGCGATCAAAGATGTCGGCGTCGGGCTCCAGCGCGTCGGGCGAAATCTCGCCGGAGCGAAGCGCGGCCAGGTTGGCGGCGAGGAACGAGGGTTTGGCCGCGAGCGAGCGCACGGAGACGTGGCCGTCCTTGTAGTCCGCCGATGAATACACCTGATGCGCGGCGTGAAGCCGGCGCAGCGTGTCCTGGTAGGTCGGCGTGTGTGGCACCGCTCCCGTCGGACTGTGCTCGATGAGATCGAGCACGGTTTGATCCTGCAACGCGTGGGGGTCGGACGACATGGTTCCGTCACCGTATTCGCCCGAATCGGGAGACACGAGGGAATGTTTGGATGCGCCCATCCAAAGACAAAAAAGGGCGGGCCCGATAAGGCCCGCCCTGGATCACGCAAATGTAGGGCGGGGTCGCCGCACCCCGCCGCGTCGCCTCGCCGGGTTCGCGCATGACGGCGGGGTGCGGCGACCCCGCCCTACATCGCCCCCCGAGCCTCAGAGGCTGCGCGCGGCGGCGACGACGGCCTCGGCGGTGATGCCGAGTTCCTTCATCACCGTGCCGCCCGGGGCGCTCATGCCGAAGCGGTCGATGCCGACCACCTTGCCGTCGAGGCCCACGAATTGATACCAGAGGCCGGTCACACCCGCCTCGATGGCGACGCGCTTGCGGCAGGCGGCGGGCAACACGCTCTCGCGGTAGCCGGCGCTCTGGCGCTTGAAGCGCTCGAAGCTCGGCATCGAGACGACGCGCACGCCCGCGCCGAGTTCCTTGGCGGCGGCGACCGCGAGGTGCAGCTCCGTGCCGGTGGCGAGCAGGATGTGGGTGAGTTCGGCCGTCTCGCGCACCGCGACGTAGCCGCCGTAGAACACGCCGGAGCGGCGGGCCTCGGCCGGGATCTCGTTGAGAATGGGCATGGCCTGGCGCGAGAGCGCGAGGAGCGTGGGGCCGTCGTTGCGGCTGAAGGCGGCGGCGAAGGCGCCGGCCGTCTCTTCGGGGTCGCCGGGGCGGATGACGTCGAGGCCGGGGATGACGCGCAGGCCGGAGACGGTCTCGACCGGCTGGTGGGTGGGGCCGTCCTCGCCCACGCCGACGGAGTCGTGGGTGTAGATGTAGGTGACGGGCAGCTTGCACAGCGCGGCGAGGCGCATGGCGGGACGCGAGTAGTCGGCGAACACCAGGAAGGTCGCGACGGAGGGCTTAAAAATGCCGTCGTAGGCGATGCCGTTGGCCATGGCGGCCATGGCGTGCTCGCGGATGCCGAAGCGGATATTGCGGCCGGCGCGGTTGGCGGCGTCGAAATCCTTATCGGCGGCGATGTAGTTGAGGGTCGAGCCGTAGAGATCGGCGCTGCCGCCGATGACGAGAGGCAGCTTGGCCGCGATGGGCTGGAGCACCTGCTGGCCGGCGGCGCGGGAGGCGAGCTTCACGTCGGCGGCGAAGTTCGGGATGGCGGCGACGAGTTCCTCGGCGGTGATCGGGGTGGCGCGGCTTTCGAGCAGCGCGGCCTTCTCGGGATTGGCGGCGGCCCACTCCTTGAAGAGCTTCTTCCACTTCTTGTAGGTGCGCTCGGACTTCTTCTTGAGGCCTTCAAAGTGGGCGCGGACCTCGGGGCTGACGAAGAAGTGCTGGTCGGCGGGCAGACCGAGGCCGGCGCGGGCGGCGTCGATAAACTTGGCGCCGCCTTCGCCGTGGCCCTTGGAGGTGCCGGCGACTTCGGGGATGCCCTTGGCGATGGTGGTCTTGGCGATGATGATGTTGGGCGCGCCGGTGGCCTTCTTGGCCTTGGCGATGGCCTTGGCGACGACGGCGATGTCGTGGCCGTCGATGAGCTGGACGTTCCAGCCGAGGGCCTTGAAGCGCTTCACGAAGTCGTCGTCCTGCGACTTGTTGGCCATGGCGTCGAGGGTGACGTCGTTGGAGTCGAAAATGACGATGAGGTTGTCGAGCTTCTGGTGGGCGGCGAAGGAGATGGCCTCGAGGGCGACGCCTTCCTGCATGCAGCCGTCGCCGGCGAGGGCGATGACGTGGCTGTCGAAAATCTGGTGGGTCTCGGTGTTGAAGCGGGCGGCGGCCATCTTGCCGGAGATCGCGAAGCCGACGGCGTTGGCGATGCCTTGGCCGAGGGGGCCGGTGGTGGCCTCGATGCCGGGGGTCTCGTGGAACTCGGGGTGGCCGGGGGTCTTGGAGTGGAGCTGGCGGAAGTTTTTTACTTCATCGAGCGGGAGGTCGTAGCCGCTGAGGTGGAGCCACCCGTAGATGAACATGGAGCCGTGGCCGGCGGAGAGGACGAAGCGGTCGCGGTCCGGCCAGCGCGGGGCGGTGGGGCAATGCGAGAGCGCGCCGCCGTAGAGGGCGGCGCCGACTTCGGCGGCGCCGAGGGGCAGGCCGAGGTGGCCGGAGTTGCTTTTATGGACGGCGTCCATGGCGAGGCCACGGGCCTGGTTGGCGGCTTGTGCGAGGAGGGTGAGGTCGAGTGCCATAGGTGGAAAGTTTAAGGGTGAAGTTTAAGTTTAAGGGAACCGATCAGATGGACGTGAAAGATCAGGAGTAAAAAGGCGTAGCGCGGCGGGGGAAGCCCAAAGGGCATGAAAAAAGGTGCAGACCCGTAACAGACCGCCTCATGGGTCGGGTTTGTGCGGATGAAGACGGCCCAAGGAGCGGCGACACTCTTGTCGCCGATTTCCGGCGGAGGAGACGTGGTTTCGGCGACAGGAGTGTCGCCGTTCCTTGGGGGCCGCGCACAAAAAAGCCCCGGGAAAACTCCGGGGCTGAAAAATAAAAACCACGCGGGGCGGTTTAGGCTGAGGCGGCGGCGAGCTTCGCGGCCTTGGCGGCCTTGGCGTCGTAGCGCTTCACGTTGACCTGCATGGCGGCCTTACCCTTGAGGCCGCGGAGGTGATAGAGGCGGGCGCGGCCGACCTTGGCCTCGCGATCAACCTCGATGCTCTCGATGTTGGGGGAGTTCACGGGGAACACGCGCTCGACACCCTCGCCGTAGCTGATGCGGCGGACGGTGAAAGTCTCGTGAATGCCGTGGCCCTTGCGGGCGATGACGATGCCGGCGAAAAGCTGGGTGCGCTCTTTGTCGCCCTCGCGGACCTTGGTAAGGACCTTCACGCCGTCGCCGACTTTGAAGGACGGGACGGTGCGAATCTGGGCGGCGGTGATCTCTTGGATGATCGGGTTCATGACGTGTAAGGTTTTTCGAGTAAATCGGGTCGGACGAGGCGGGTTTTCTCCACGCGCTTTTCGTGTCGCCATTTTTCGATTTCAGCATGGTTGCCGGAAAGGAGCACTTTCGGAACGGACTGACCTCGGAATTCGGCGGGACGCGTGTATTGCGGGAAGTCGAGAAACCGACCGGTGAAGGATTCGTGTGTCAACGACTTTTCATCGCCAAGCACGCCGGGGATGAAACGGGCGAGCGCATCAATGACCACGGCGGCGGGCAGGGTGCCGTTGGTGAGCACGTAGTCGCCGATGCTGATTTCTTGGTCGATGACGGTGTCGCGGATGCGTTGATCGATGCCTTCGTAGTGGCCGCTCAAAAGAATGATGTGGCTCTGGGCCGAGAGTTCGCGGGCGATTTTTTCCGAGTAGGGCGCGCCGTCGGGCGTCAGATAAATGCGACGGCAACCGGGGGTCTGGAGTTGCTCGATGGCGGCGACGACGGGCTCGGGCTTCATGAGCATGCCGGCTCCGCCGCCAAAGGGGCGGTCGTCGGCGGTGCGGTGTTTGTCGGTGCACCAGGCGCGGACATCGTGCACGCCGACGCCGAGGAGCTTCGACTCGATGGCCTTGCCCAGGATGCTCTCGGCGAGGAAGCCTTCGAGCATGCGCGGGAAGAGCGTAAGGACGTCGATCTGAAGCGGCATGGGTGAAAACGAAAGCGCCCCGGATGTTAAAATCCGAGGCGCAAAGCGGAAGTTGAAGAAGACCTGATTACTCGGCGGCGACAGCGACGGGAGCGGCGGCGGCGGCCTTGCGGGCGGTCTTGATGAGGCTGTTGGCGGTGTCGGTAGGCTTGGCACCCTTGCTGAGCCAGTAGTCGGCGCGCTCGACGTTGAGCTTCAGGGACTCGTTCTTGGCGCGGGGATTGTAGGTGCCGAGGATCTCGGTGGCGGCGCCATCACGGCGGGAACGGGCTTCGGCGACCACAACGTGGTAAACGGGATTGTGGGTGGAGCCGATGCGGGAGAGGCGGATTTTAAGGGCCATGGAAGGTCGAGGGACGAGGTCTTGTAATTTGGAAAAGGGTGGAAAACACGGGGCGCGCGAACCGATGTCAAGCCGCCAATCGAGCCTCGAAAACGAAACGAAGCGATGCGGGAAAAACCCGCGCCACTCGGCCCACCCTCGCCACGAGCTGCGCGCTCGTCGATGGAGAAACGCAAATTTCCCGTCAGGAAAACGAGAAGCCGCATCCCGACCGCGTAGTCCGGCACGTGGAATCGCCGTCCCACCCGCCGACACCCAAGCGGAGACAAACCTTGACCGCCTCCCCACCCTGCGCGGAGCCTGACCCTTTATGAAAGCAGGAATCGTCGGTCTCCCGAACGTGGGCAAGTCCACTCTCTTCAACGCCCTCACGCGCTCGCGCAAGGCCGAGGCCGCGAACTACCCGTTCTGCACCATCGACCCGAACGTCGGCGTCGTGACCGTGCCCGATGATCGCGCCTACGCGCTCAAGGACATCGCCAAGACCAAGGTCGTCATCCCGGCCGTGATCGAGTTCGTCGATATCGCCGGCCTCGTCGCCGGTGCCAGCAAAGGCGAGGGCCTCGGCAACCAATTTCTCGCCAACATCCGCGAGACAGACGCCATCGTCCACGTCGTCCGCTGCTTCGAGGACCCCGACGTCATCCACACCATGGGCACGGTCGATCCGGTGCGCGACATCGAGGTCATCACCACCGAGCTCGTGCTCTCCGATCTCGAAGCGGTCGAGAAGCGCCTCGCCAAGACCCAGAAGCTCGCCAAGGCCGGCGACAAGGATGCCCAGGCCGAGTTCGCCCTGCTCGAAAAACTCGTGCCCCACCTCAACGAGGGCAAACCCGCCAACGTGCTCGAGGCCACCGACGACGAGAAAAAGCTGCTCCAGTTTTTCCAACTCCTCTCCGCCAAGCCCGTGCTCTACGCGTGCAACGTGGCCGAGGGCGACCTAGCCAACGCCGAGTCCAACCCCTTCGTGCAAAAAGTCGCCGAGTTCGTGAAGGTCCACCACGATGCCGCCTACGTGCCGATCAGCGCGCGCATCGAGGCCGAGCTCATCGACCTCGCGCCCGAGGAGGCGCTGGAATTCCTCAAGGATCTCGGCGTCACCGATTCCGGCGTGTCGAACCTCATCCGCGCCAGCTACTCGCTGCTCGGCTTGCAGACCTACTTCACCGCCGGCGAAAAAGAGGTCCGCGCCTGGACCATTCGCAAGGGTTGGAAAGCCCCGCAGGCCGCCGGCGTCATCCACACCGACTTCGAGAAGAACTTCATCAAAGCCGAGGTCGTTTCCTTCGAAGATCTCGTTCGCCTCGGCAGCACTGCCGCCGCGCGCGAAGCCGGCAAGTATCGTCTCGAAGGCAAGGAATACGTCTTCAAGGACGGCGACGTCGCCCTCTTCAAGGTCGGCGCGTAAGGGATCGGAGGCGGCGGGGACAGAGCCCCGCCCTCCAAAACCTGAGCGCTACCTGACTTGGAGGGCGGACCTCCGTGTCCGCCGCAGGGGACGCCCGCGTCACTCCATCATCATGGAGTCGCCGCCCATCATGCCCTCGGCGGCGGCGGGTTTTCCCGCGTCTTTTTCCGCCGTCTTGGCGGCGGCTTCCTTCGCCTCCTGCTCGGCCTTCGCGGCGCGCTCCTTCATGCGTTCGCCTTCCTGCTCGGTGCGCGTGCGCTCCATCGCGAGCTTCGCCGCGGCGCGCTCCTTCTCGCTGATGCGGCCATCCTTGTTGGTGTCGAAGCGCTCCAACATTTCGGCGCGCTCCTTCTGATATTTTTCGCGGTCGGCGGCTTTGTCAGCCTTGTCCGCCTCCCACTCGGCGCGCTCCGTTTCGTCGAGCACACCGTCTTTGTTGCGGTCGTATTTTCTCAGCACCGAGGGCGGCACGGGATCGTCCGCCGACTTTTTTTCGTCCGCGCGTGAAACCGAGGCGCAGACGAGCAACGAGGATACGAGGGCGAAACGGAGCAGGGTAGAATGAATTTTCATGGGTAATGAATGTTTTCAAAAATGACGCCCCCACCCTGCACCGGTTTCACTTCGGGCGCACCACCAAACGCTGCCGTTTCGCGCCCGCCAGCCAGGTGGCGGCGAAACGCTTCAGGTCCGCGACCTTCACCGCCGCCAGACGTTCGTCCCACTGCGCGAGGCTCTCCACCGGCAACCCGAGCAGGGTGCGCACCGACGCCTCGCCGGCGCGCGCGGCGTTGGTTTGCAGGCGCATGCGGCGCGAGGCCTGCAACCGCGTGATCGCGCTCGCCAACTCCGCCTTATCGATGCGGCCCGCCGCGATGCGCGCGACCTCGGCGTCGAACTCCGCCAGCACCTCGTCCTCCTTGCCGGGCTGCGTGCCGGCGTAGAGATAAAACATGCCGTCTTCCACGCCGACCACGCGGCTCGCGCTCACGAAGTAGGCCAGGCCCTTCTCCTCGCGCACGCGCTCAAAAAGCTTCGACGCCATGCCGCTGAGTATCTCGTGCAACACCGCCGCCGCCGTGTCGTCGGCGTGCAAGGCCCCCGGCCCCGGGAAGGCGTCGAACACCAGCGCTTGCTGGCACTCGCGCGTCTGCACATGCGCCGCCGCCTTGGCCGCCACATGGCGCGCGGGCTTCACGGGCGCCGCGCCCTTGGGCAGTTTGGCGAGCCAGCGGGTCAGCGCGGGCACGAGCGTCTTTTCCTCGAAATCGCCCGCCACCGCCACGACGACGTTGCCGCCGACGGCGAGCTTCTTCCACAGCGCGCGCAGATCGGCCGGCTTGAGCGCGGCCACGCCCTCCGGGTCGCCGTGCGCATCGAGCGCGAAGGCGTGGTCGCCGAAAAACTTTTTGCGCGCGAGGCGGTGGCCCGCGCTCACTACGTCGTCCTCGTCCTGCTGGAGCTGGGCCAGCTCGGCGTCGCGCTCGACCTCGAAGGTGCGCGGCGCGAAGGCGGGCGTGAGCACGGCGTCGCGCAACAACTCGACCGCCAGGGCGGCGTCGCCCGGCAGCACTTCGAGCGCGAGACCGAGGGTGTTGTTGCCCGACATGGGCGAGAAACTGCCGCCCACCGCCTCGATGGCCTCGGCCACCTCGGCGGCGTCGCGCTTCTTGGTATCTTTGGTCAACAGGTTCGCGAGCAAGGCGCTCGCGCCGCGCTTGCCGGCGGCTTCGTGCAGCGGCCCGCCCTCGCAGATGAGTTGAAGGTGCAGGTTCGGCTGGCGGTCGTCGCGCCGCAGGAGCAGGCGCACGCCGTTGGGCAAAGTTTTGAGCGTCCAATCACAGGAACGGGAGGCGGCGGGCGCGATGACCTTGGTCTCGGCGGCGGAGGGCTTGGGATCGAGCGAGACGGTGTTCTCGCGCTCGGGGGCGAGCCATTCGCGCAACACGCGGCGCAACTCGGCGGGCGTGGCGGCGGCGACGCGGGCGAACCAGTTGCGGCTGAAATCAAGATCGCCCGCCACGACTTCGGCCGAGCCGAGGCGCGCGGCGCGGCGCGAGGTGGTCTTGCGTCCGCCGATCTCGCCGACCACGAGCTGGCGCACGGCGCGCGCGAGCTCGGCGGGTTTGAAGCCGCGCGCGGCGATGCGCGTGAGCTCGGCGCGGATCTCGCGCTCGGCCGCCGCGCGTTTGCCGGGGTCGGCGCTGAAGAAGATCGCGAACAGGCCCGCCTCGCCGGGCGACCAGTGGTGCGCGTCGATGGAGTGCACGAGGCGCTTCTTTTCGCGCAGGCATTGCCAGAGCGGCGAGCTGTCACCGTGGCCGATCACGACCGCGAGCAGATCGAGCAGCGGCGCGTCGGGATGAGTGAGCGCGACGGAGGGCCAGGCGATGGAGCCGCGCGACTGCTCGACCTCGGCGGTCTCGCGGCGCACGCGGGGCGCGAGCTGCGCGTATTCGGAAGGTTGATACACGGGCGCGAGGCGGCGACGCGGGGCGGAGCCGAAGTGCTTTTCGACCGAGGCGCGCGCGGCCTCGGCGGAGATGTCGCCCGCGATCACGACCACGAGGTTGTTGGGCGCGTAGCGTTCGCGGTAGTAGGCGAGCAGCTCGTCGCGCGTGACGGCGGAAAACACGTCGCGGTGGCCGATCACGGGTTCGCGCAACGGGTGTTGCTTGAAGACGGTGCGGGCGAGCGCGTCCCAGTGGCGACGATCATGATCGTCTTCGCCCATGGCGATCTCGCGCAGGATGACGTCGCGTTCGCGCGCGACCTCGTCGGCGGGCAACGCGCTGTGCAGAGCCATGTCGGCGAGCAGATCGACCGCGACCTCGAGATGCGGCGCGGGCAGGTCGATGTAATAAACGGTGCGGTCGTAGGTGGTGTAGGCGTTTATCTGACCGCCGTGGGCCTGCACGGTGGCGGTGATCTCGCGGCCAGCGCGGCGCTTGGTGCCCTTGAAGAGGAGGTGCTCAAGATAATGCGATAGGCCCGCGCCGAGGAGCGTGCCTTCGTGCTGGCTGCCGGTTTTGACCCATACCTGCACGGATACGACCGGCGCGGCGTCATCGGGCTGCACGAGCAGCACGAGGCCGTTTTCAAGTTCGGTGCGGTGAACAGGCTGGGCCCAAAGGCGTTCGAGGAGGCGGCGATCGGCGGGAGCGAGCAGGGAGGGCATCAGCCCTCAACGTGCGGGTCGGACGACCAATGACAAAGAAGAATCCGCCTCGGCTCACTCCGCCTCGGCCAGGCTCTGCGTCGGCAGGCGGCGGGCGGCCGGCTGAAAAGGCCGCACGAAGGCGACGTCGAAGTCATACACGTCGTGAAAATCCTCGCGGCGGTCGGCGTCGGTTTTGCTGAAGACGTTATATTCGATCAGATTGTAAACGATTTCGCCGAAATCGACCGTGCCGCGCAGCCCCCAGACGTTGAGCACGGTGAGCGTCATGGGGCCGAACTGATCGAGCGCGTAAGCGCGCAGCCCCTCGGAAAGCTCACGGCCACTCACGTGTTTGGAAACGCGCGCACGATCCGAGTCGCGTTTTTTGAGTTCCTTCACCGCGTGTTCCAAACCATCGCGCACGAAACCGTAGGCCAGCCGGTCGAATCTAGAGTCCTCTTTCAGAATCAGGCTGACGATGGCGTTGAAATCGAGCTCGGGCATCTGGTCAGGAAAAAGACTAATGCCGGCCCCGCGCGCAACCCAGCATTCGCGTCCGCGCATCCCCCTGCTCATAGGATTTTCACCCGGCGTGTATGCGCTTCGCTGGCGGTAGGTAACAAACCTTGGGTAATAATACCCAATAATAGCACCGCTTTGCGATTTGTGTTTCAAAAAAGTAACTGCACGTTGCACTAAACCCCTACTTTCCCGTTTGAATACCATGATCTCCTCCACGCAAACCAATCACCCCCTTCAAGGCGGTGTTGCCACCTCCGATGAATTGCCTTCGCGCCTCGCGGTCGCCTGCTCCCGCTTGCGCGAAGCCGGCCTGCGCATCACCCAGCCTCGCATCGCGATCATCAAAACCCTGATCGCCAATACCCAACCGATCAGCATCGAGCAAATCCATGCCGAGCTGAAGATCCGCTCCTGCGATCTGGTGACGGTTTACCGCTGTCTCGGCGCTTTTGAAGAAATCGGCCTCGTGCGCCGCTCCTTCTACCATAACGGCACCAGCCTCTACCACATCGCCGATCGCAAGGACACCGTCTATCACATCGTCACCAAGGACACCCAAGATATCCGCGACCTCGACACCGGCACTAGCGCCGAGCTCGCCGCCGCTATCAAAAAGGTCGAGGAGCAGCTAAAGGCCGACGGCTACGAAAACATCACCCACGTTCTCGAGTTTTTCGCCAAGACTCCCTCCGCCGCCCGCGCCGCGCAGCCTGACGTGCAGGTGCCCGCCGACGCGCTCTAAATCCGACAGTGCTACCTCGCGGCGAATTCTTCGCCCGAGACTTAGACAAAAAAGGCCGCCTCTCACCGGGGCGGCCTTTTTGCGTTTGCCGACCGGCACGTAGCGGAAGCGCGGAGCGCTTTCGTTCCGAAATCGAACAACCGCTGCGGATAAACCCGAAACGACTCCGCCCGCCTTCGCCGAGGCTTCGGAGGGCAGGTCGTTCCGCTACGCGGGCAAGCCGTTACGCCTTGAGCGCCTCCCCATTCAGTGCGCCGCCGCGTAGGCCGCCTCGGCCGCGTCCCAGTTGAGCACGCTCCAGAAAGCCTTCACGTAGTCGGCGCGGCGATTCTGGTAATTCAGGTAGTAGGCGTGCTCCCACACATCGAGGCCGATCACCGGCTGCTCGCCGTTCATGAGCGGCGAATCCTGGTTGGCGGTGGACACGATCACGAGCGCGCCATCCTTGACGACGAGCCAGGCCCAGCCGCTTCCGAAACGAGTCATCGCCGCCTGCGCGAAAGTATTCTTGAACTCCTCCATCGAGCCGAAATCCGCGACGATGGCGGCTTGCAGCTTGCCCGCGCGATAATCGGCCGCAGGCGCGAGCGATTTCCAGAAAAACGCATGGTTCAGGTGGCCGCCCAACTGGTTGCGCAAGGTGGTTCGCAGCGGCTCGGCGAAGGCGGAGAGGCGGGTGATAAGCTGCTCGCCGCTCAACTCGCGCAGGTCGGGCCGAGCCTCGAGCGCCTTGTTCGCAGCCGTGATATAGGCCTGGTGATGCTTCGAGTGGTGAATCTCCATCGTGCGCGCGTCGAAGTGCGGCTCGAGCGCGTCGTAGGCGTAGGGCAGATTGGGCAACACGAAGGGCTGCGGCGTGCCACCGCCGATGCCTCCTCCGACGCGCGCCGACGACTGCGCATCGAGCGATCCTCGCGCGAAGGCCAGCACGGCGGCTCCGGCGCCGAGGGTTTTGAGCATGTTGCGACGCGACACGGCGGTGGTGTGGGGATGCATACGGATAGCAGAACCAATCCGGCTTCCGGCGCAAACCCTGGAATATAGCTTCGCAAACTTAGCCAAAACCTTACGCGCAACGATAACCCACCCCGTGAACCGTAAGAATGACGCGGGGCGTTTCGGGCTCGGGCTCCACTTTTTTCCGCAGCTGCGCCACGTGCTGGTCGAGCGTGCGCGTGGTGCCGACATAGCCCACGCCCCAGACCGCGTTGAGCAACTGGTCGCGGGTCAGCGTTTCGCCCGCGTGCGCCGCGAACACCTCCGCCAGCTTGAGCTCGCGCGCGGTCAACGACTCCGCCTCCCGCCCCGGCATGCGCACCGAGAAAGTGCGCCGGTCGATCTCCGCCGCGCCTAACCTGAACACCGGAGGCAGGGTCGCCGCGCCCGCCCCCGCCCTGCCGCCATTCGCCGCCGCAGAGGCGCGGCCGCGCCGGAGCAAGGCCTCCACCCGCGCCAGCAGCTCGTGCACGCCGAAGGGTTTTACGACGTAGTCGTCAGCCCCGAGTTTCAAGCCCACGACCTTGTCCACCTCCTCTCCCTTGGCGGTAAGGAAGAGCACCGGCACGCCCGCGCCCGCCGCGCGCAGCTCGCGACACACGTCGTAACCACTGGCCTTGGGCATCATGACGTCGAGCATGACGAGGTCGTATTTGGATTGCGGATACAGCTTGAGCGCCTGCGCGCCGTCCGAGGCGGCGACGACGTCGTAGCCCTCGCTCTCCAGCGTGGCGATGAGCCCGAGGCGGATGTTGGCGTCGTCTTCGGCGATGAGAATGCGGGCTTTCATGAAAGAGTAAGCGTGAACTGCGCGCCGCCGCCTTCGCGGGCGCGGCACGCGAGGTCGCCGCCGAGGCCGCGGGCGAGTTGGCGCGCGATGCTCAAGCCGAGCCCCGCCCCGCCCCGCTCGGCGGTCAGACGCTCGTCCACGCGGTGAAATTTTTCAAAGATGCGCTCGCACTGCTCCGCCGGCACGCCGGGTCCGCGATCCGCGACCGTCACGCGCGCGCCCGCGTTCGTCTTTTGCACGGAAAGCAAAACCTCGCCGCCCTCGACCGCGTATTTGCAGGCGTTGTCGAGCAGGTTGAGCACGATCTGCTCCACCGCGTCGCGATCGGTCGAGACCGGCAGGCTCCCGGGCGACTCGAGACCGAGCGTGAGCCCCGCCTCGGCGAGACGCGGACCATGCACCTCGGCGAGCCGACGTAGCTCGGCCGCGAGGTCGAACTCCACGCGCTCGTATTTCTTTTTTCCCTGCTCGAGCCGACTAAAATCGAGCACGTTGCCCACCAGCCGACCGAGCCGCTGCGTCTCATGGCCGATGGTTTCAAGATAGGCCACCCGCTTCGCCTCGTCGCGCACGCGCCCCTGCGCGAGCAGGTCGGCGTAGAGGCGGATCGTGGTCAGCGGCGTCTTCAACTCGTGCGATACGTTGGCCACGAAGGAGGTTTTCAAAACCGCCTCCTGCTCGCTCAGCCGCGCCTGCCGCACCAGCAGGCCGCCCGCCGCGAGAATGAAAAACACCAGCAAGGCGATGAGCGCGGCCCCGAACGCGAAAAAATTCGATGGCGCGGAGCCGGCGTAATCCTTCGCATGCCCCGCCGTCACGCGCCAGCCCGGCAGGGCGGCGAGCGGAATCGTGATCGACCCCGCCAGCCCCTCGGCCCCGACGCTATGCCACAAGCGATCGACTCCATCGCGCAATTCGTAAGCCTCGCTCGAGTCGGGGTTGGCCGGGAAAACTTCTCCGAGGCGCGCCTTGATCGCATCCAGCGCGAGTTCCAGACCGATGACGGTGCCGTCGGAAAGTCGCCGCCAGCCGAGCAGGCGCAAGCCGCTCTCGTCCGTCCACGGCGTCCAGCCCGAGCCAAGATCCTGCGGCGGCGGCGTATCCAGGACACGACTACTGGCGCCACCAAAGGAGCGCCCCGGTGCGACCGAGTCGGCGGCGGCAAACGAGTCCGAAGCGCCTTGCTTAAGTGAGAACAAAGAATCGGAAAATGATGAGGCTGCGGATGCCGACGCCAACGCGGGCTCGGGCGCGGATGGAGCCGGGGGAGCGGAAGCAACCGACGGAGCCGGAGCCGAGGAGACGCGTTGCCGCGCCAGGACCTGAAGTTCCTGCCGGGCTTTCTGATATTGCCCGACGTTGTAGGAGATCTCTTCGCGCGCCTGATCCGTCGCCGCTGTTTCTTCGGCGAGCACGAGGCGACGTTCGGCGGGAGCCGCCATCGCCGCCGTGGGCGCGGGTGAGGCGGCAAGTTCGGCCTCGGATTTCCCATTCGTCTCGCCGAGCCATGTTCTCACCGCGACGGCCGGGCCGCCCCAGACGACCTGGCCTTCGGCGGTGGCGCGAAACACGTCGCGCACGAGCGCGTTGCCGGTCTGCCAATCGGTGAGAAACGCGCGCGGCTCGGCCTCGGGCGCTTCCGTGAGCGTGGCCATGAGGGCGGACTGCACGTCGCCGACGAGCAGCTCGATGTTCTCCGCGATCAGTCGCGCGCGCGTCTCCACCGCCGCGCGCCGCGCGCCGCCCGCCGCCGCCTCGCGCTCCGCCAGCCGCGCCTGCTCCCGCGCCAGCAAACCGAGCGCCAGCCCGCCGACCGCAAGCGCGGGCAACAGGAGCAACACGGCGTAGAGCCAAAGGCGGCGAGTGGTGGCGGTCATGGGAGGCGAAGAGGAAGGGTGCTAAGGTAGGGACGGACCGCCGGGCCGTCCGTGAGACGCGCTGGCGGGCCCGGCGGTCCCGCCCTACCTACGAAAGCAAACTCACTTCCAATCGTAGCGCACACGGTAGGTGATGACTTTCTCTTCGTCGGGCGCGATCTTGACCCGAAACTCGATTGTCTGCGCGTCGGTCTTTTCATGCGGATCGGACTGCTGAATCACGCGCCAGTTGGGGCCGCTGCGCAGGCGCTCCACCACCCGCACCTCGACCGCCTCGGCTTTGCGGTTGCGGATTTTCACCTCGAACGCCTCTTCGCGGAAATCGTTGCGCGAACTCATCGACGCGTCCGCCTGCTTGCGCTCGACCGCAAGGTCAAACACGTCGCCGGTGCGCAGGCGCACGGTCTCGTTGCGCGCGGTGTGGTCGAGGTTGTCTTCGCCCACAAACTCCAGCCGTCCATCCTCCGCATCCTGCCGATAGAAGCGCGCCCGGCCTTTGGGCAGCGGCAGGCCGAGGCCGCCGTTTTCCGTGCTGTTCTTGAACTCGCGCACCGTCGCCACCTTCGCGCCGTATTTATGCACGTCGTAGATGTAGATCTGCGGCGCGTTCACGCCGCTCGCGCGGATAAACTCGACCTGCTTGGTCTCCTGGTCGCGCAGCGTCACCGGGCGCGGCAGCGAGTAGAGATGGAACTCGTCGAAGGCCTTCTGCGTCACAGCTTCAGCCGCCATCGGCATCGCAGTAGGCATGGGCACTGCGCGTTTGCTGTGAAATTGCCCCGCCGGCTGCACGCGGTTCACGTCGCCGGCCATAAGTTTAACCGACGCCTCGTCGAAGCGTTTTCCGGTGTGGTTGCTCACCGTCACCCAGCCGACCAGATCCACCTCGTCGCCCTTTTCCGGGGCCACGAGATTGTAGGCGGCCTGCCAGCTCATGCCGCCGGTGATGTAGCCGAGCTCGGCCTCGATCTTCGCCTCACGATCCGAGTGGAGTTGCCACGCGAGCGTGGGCTGAAGAATGGCGTCGTCGCCCAGCGTGGGGAAGAGCGGCTGGCCGGGCAGCGAGAAGCGCAGCTTGCCGTCCACCTCGATGATGGGCGTGGCCCCGTGCCCCGCCGCACCGTGACCACTGCGCACCACGCGACCGCGCACCAGATGCTCGCGGGCGTCGCGATCACGCACGATGAAATCGAGTTCCTTGCCTTCGTTCATCGCGAGCAACAGCCCTTCGGAGGCGGCGTCGGCGCGGTAGCTTTGTTCGAGGATGCGCAACGACACGCGGCCGGTGCGATCGCGCAACAACACCGAGTCCGGCTCCACCCGCGTGGTCGCGCCGCTAAAGGAGACCACGTTGACGCCGGGCTTCAGGTCGAGCGGCACGAGTTCGCGCACCACCGCGAAATCCTGGTTATAGATGGTGAGCGCGGGACCGGCTAAAAGGGCCGGGACGAGGGCGGCAAAGGCGGCCGCAAGGAGGCTGGTTTTCATGAAGTATGAGGGAAAGTTTAGCGTTGTTTTGGCGGAGCTTCGCAAAATGTCGGGCCTATTCCGCGCGCTGCTGGCTGTAGGTCTGTTGGGCGCGGGCGCGGTATTCCTTGCGCTCGGCGTTGCTCAGACCCTCGGCCTCGACCTTGGCGGCGGCGGGCGCGGCCGGCGCGGCGACGGCGAGCACCTCGGCGTTGCCGTAGGCGGCGCCCAGCGAGGAAAGCGATTCACCCACGACGCGCAGGCGCCGCGCGGCCTCTTCGCGGCGACCGGCGTCTACCAGCGCGACGACTTCGTCGTTCGTCTCGGCGAGGCGGTTGGCGGCGTAGTCGGCCTGCACGGTGTGATTGGCGGCCTTCACCACCTCGGCGCGCTCGGCGGTGAACGAGGCGTTGACGCGGGCGCTCTCGCCGCCGGGACGCGCGTTGGCTGCGTTTTCATAACGAAGGCGGGCGAGGGCGATCTCGCGGGTCGTGCCTTTCTTGGCGGGCTCAAGCTCGACCTCGATGAGGGCAAATTTTTCCTGGCCGCCGTAGAGTTGGTTGAGTTCCACCACGGCGCGGTTGTTCTCCACCCGGCCATCGCGCCCGACGATGCGCACGGGGCGGGCGCCGGATCCGAAATCGATCTCCACCACAACGCGGCGCGCCACGATGCTGAGCACGTCGCCCAGCTCCTCCTTAAAAATGCGCGCGAGGTCGCGGCTGTGCTCCACGAAGTAGGTGTTGCCGTCGCTGCGGCGGGCGAGGCGCGTCATGAGGTCCTCGTTGAAATCGAGGCCGAGACCGATGGTCGTCACCGAGATACCCTGGCGCACGAGCTGCGCGCCGAGCGCGCCGAGTTCATCGGGCGTGCGCGGGCCCACGTTGGCCTGGCCGTCGGAAAGGAGCAGCACGCGATGGGTGAAGCTCTCCTCGATGTGCCGACGCACTTGCTCCGCGCCCTCGACCACGCCGCCGTGGAGATTGGTGGTGCCGCCGGAGGTGATGCCCTCGATGGCGGTGGAAAGCGCGTAGCCGTCGCCCACCCGGGCGGCGGGCACGAGCACGCGCACGCGGCTGTCGAAGACCACGAGCGACACGATGTCGTTGGCGTCGAGGCGGCGCACCGCCTCCAACGCGGCCTCGCGGGCGCGCTCAATGCGTTCGCCGGACATGGAGCCGGATTTGTCGGTCACGAGGGCGAGGTTGATAGGCGCGCGGCGCACGACCTGGGCAGGACGCACGCCGTCGAGCGCGACCTTCACGATGACGGTTTCGCGCGAATCGGACGGCAGCACCGGGCGATCAAGCTCGATGCGCAGATTGACCGGGCCGGAAGCGGAGGCGGGCGCGGGCGCGGCGGGTTTGGCGGAGAGAAACAACGCGCCGGAGCAAAGTCCGAGCGCGGCGAGAGCGAGGAAGAGCGTGGTTTTCATGACGCCCCCACCCTACCCTAAAGCGCGCGGCGAGTTGTCACCACGCGGTCAGGCGTTTGTCAGGAATTTGTCAGGCGCGGGCCGCCGCCAGAGCAAAACCAACGCGGTCTGACGCGAGAGCTGGTCATGCGCGGCGCGCAAGCGACGATGGCTGCGCGCGAGCAACACGAGAAACCCCGCCACCAAAACGAGGCCGGCGATGAGCGCGGAGCGCAGCAGCCAGCGCAACCGCTCTTGGTTCGCCTCGGTCTCGATGAGCGCGAAGAGCGTGTCCGTCTCGCGCAGAATGGCGTGGGCCGAGGTGCGCGAGATGGAGCCCTCGTCGTCATCGTCCGCCAGGGTTTTGAGGCGAACCAGACCCTCGCGCGCTTGCGCGATCAACTGGCGCGCGCGTTCGTTGTCGCCGAGATCGCGATAAGCCCGGGCGCCGACCAGACGGGCGAGCGACTGGCGTTGCAGATCCTTGCCCGCATGGCCGAGCAGGGCCTCGAAATAGTGATGCACTTCCTCAGGGCGGCGGGCCTGCGCGAGCTGAAGAATGAAGTCCGCCAAATCGTGCTGCGCCGCCGCCAGCAACCAGTCGAGCTGGGCCGGCGAAAGCCGCTCCAGCGATTCCTGCCACACGCGCGCCAAAGCCAGCCTTAGATCGAGGATGGAATCGGCAATTGGGTGATGCGGTTGCGCGACACGTCGATTTCGCGCAACGAGCGCGCGCGTCCGATGCTTTTGGGCAATCGCTCCAACCGGTTGCCAGCGGCGGTGAAAACGAGCAGCACAGGCGCATTAAAAATCTCCTCCGGCACTTCTTCGAGGCGGTTGTAGTCCACCTCCAAGTCTTCGAGATAGGCGAGCTGGCCGAGCTCCGGCGGCAGGCGAACGAGGTCGTTCTCGCGCACCTCCAACTCGGTCAACGAGACGAGCCGGGTGATATCGGCCGGCAGCTCGGTGAGGCGATTGCCGGAGATTTCGAGTTCGTTGAGCGTGACGAGATCGAGCAACTCGCGCGGGAAAACCGTGAACGCGTTTCGGTTGAGTTCGATTTCGTTCAGCTTCGTGAGGCTGCTCAAATCGCTCGGCAGCGTGGAGAGCTGATTGTCGTTCAACATCAGCATTTCCAGATTCGGCAGCTCCAAAATCTGCGCAGGAAACTCGGTCAGGCCGCGGTCGGAGAGGTTGAGCTTCCGCACCGTCTGCGGCTCGCGCAGCGCCTCCTCCAGAGAGTAAAACCACGGGGCTATCTTCAGCGACTCGTCGGCGCGCGCCGCGCTCGCCAAAAACAGAAGCGGGAAACCAAAGAGAAAACACGAGCGCGCGCATCCGGCTTGACGTGCCCGCCACGCCCGCCGCGTCAACCCGTCGCGCCCCTGCCACGCAATCGTAACGCGCAACGTGTCAGCCCGCCCGGCGGCGCAGCGCGCGCGGACTCGCGCCGAAGGTCGCCTTGAACACGCGGTTGAACTGCGAGATCGAGGCGAAGCCGCAGGCCCGCGCCACCTCCGCCACCGAACGCGCGGCCTCGTCGGCATCGCCCTCGCCTTCGTCCTCGGCGAGCATCGCGCGCGCCCGCTCCGCCCGATAACGCGCCACATAGTCCACCAGCCGCAGCCCCGTGGCGTGATGAAAAATCCGGCTCAGATGCGCCGCGCTCACCCCGAGCCGCCGCGCCAGCAAGGGCACGCGCAGCGGCCGCGCATACTCCGCGTGAACGATGCGGTAGGCGCGCTCCACCAACTCGGGCACACCCGTCGGCGCGCTCGCGAGGTGCTCCGTCATGGCGCGCCCGATGCGCTCCGCGCCCGCCTGCAACATCCGCGTCAACGCCGCCCGCCGTGTCGCTCCACACTCCGGCGCGCCCGCCCGCAGACGCGCCATATCCTCCGCGCGCCACTCCACCCCGAGGCGCGCCAGCAAGTGACGCGCGCGGTTCGCCGTCTTGGTCGTCTCCACACCCTCGCGCAGGCCCGAAGCCAAAAAATGCCCCGCCACCACCCCGCCCACCGCCACCGGCACGAGCATCTCAACCAGGCCCGCGTCGCACCCCGCCTCGGCCGGCGCGCTCGTCGCCCGCTCGCGCAGTTTTTGGCGAAAGGAAACACACATCCGACACCCGCCCGGCTCCCGCATCATACGCGAGCAAAGCGCGACCGGCTCCTGCCCGACATTCCGCACGCTAGCCGCCGCACCCGCCCCCGCACCCGCCGCCACCGACGACGCCTCCGCCGAAACCGACACCGAGGGCCAAAAACGCACCGGCACGCCGGCCAGCAACGACACGTCGTCGAGAAAACCCCGCAGCTCCGGCAAGGCCGACAAGCGAGAGGCGAGAGCTTGGCGCACGACCAAAGGCATGCCGCCGAGGCAAAAGCGCGATTGCTCAAAACACGATAACAATTGCGCATTTTATGATGCCACAATTTGCGCACGCCCCGCCAATCCGTCGCCAGCGCCCGCGCGGCGCTTCTGTTAACTTCGTTCCCGTTCGCCGCCGGCCCCGTGCCGCGCGGCCCACGTCAACACCACACCCAAGCTCGAAACGCCATGAACACACCGCTCACCGCCTCCGCCTCGCCCACTGTCCACGCCGCCGCACCCGCGGCCGGCTTCAAGCTCCCCTACGCCTTGCCCCCGGAGGCCGAGGCCATCCTCGCCGCCGCGCCGAAGGTCACCCTCGCGCGCAGCGTGGACGATCTGGTCTCGCTCGCGGTGCGCGACGCGAAACACGGCTGGCACGAGGTCGCCTACGAGGTGCCGGGCAAGGGCATGGTTCTCGAGGCCCGGGTCTGCCAGGCGCGCAACGGCATCGCCGCCAACTACGTCGATCCCTACATGCGCCGCCGCGACCCGGACTGCATGGTGATCGGCGACGAGCGCCCGACCGACAAGCCCACCTACCGCGCGCAGTTCGGCGCCGAATTCGCGCCGCTGCGCGAAGAGACTTTCGCGTGGTTGAAGACGCAGCCGCTGGCCGTGTTCCCCTTCATCGCGGGCATCAAGGGCAAGGGCACGCACGCCCTCGTCATCGCGCCGGACAACGCCGGCTTCTTCGCCCTCGGCCTCGCCCTCCTCCAGGGCATGCTCTCGCCCGACGAGGTGCCGGCCGACTTCAAGCCCGGTGCCATCATCTACGTCGCCCCGCCCTTCCGCCACACCCACTTCGCCGGCAAACAGATCGTCGTGCACAACCGCTGCGACGACCTCCACGAGTTGTTCAGCTACAACCTCTACCCCGGCCCCTCGGCCAAGAAGGGCATCTACGGCGTGTTGCTCAACCTGGGCGAAAACGAAAACTGGACCACCATCCACTGCTCGACCGCGCAGGTCATCACGCCCTACGGCAACAAGCTCGTCATCTCGCACGAGGGCGCGAGCGGCGGCGGCAAGAGCGAGATGCTCGAGCACATCCATCGCCAGCCCGACGGCAGCCTTCTGCTTGGTCGCAACCTCGTGACCGGCGACGAACGCAGCGTCGTGCTGCCTCGCGCCTGCGATGTGCGCCCCGTCACCGACGACATGGCGCTCTGCCATCCGTCTCTCCAGAAGGGCGCGGGCAAGCTCGCCGTGGTGGACGCCGAGGACGCGTGGTTCGTGCGCGTCAACCACATCAACGCCTACGGCACCGACCCGCACCTCGAGGCCCTCACGCTCAAGGCCGGCCTGCCGCTCCTGTTCCTCAATATCGAGGCCCAGCCCGGCGCCACCGCGCTGATCTGGGAGCACATCGAGGACGCGCCCGGCAAGCCCTGCCCCAACCCGCGCATCGTGCTTCCGCGCAACCTGGTGCCCGGCGTGGTGGACGGCGAGGTGGACGTCGATGTGCGCAGCTTCGGCGTGCGTTGCCCGCCCTGCACCCGCGAGAACCCCACCTACGGCATCCTCGGTCTCTTCCATGTGCTGCCGCCCGCGCTCGCCTGGCTCTGGCGCCTGGTCGCCCCGCGCGGCCATGCCAACCCCAGCATCGTGTCGAGCGAGGGCATGTCGTCCGAGGGCGTGGGCTCCTACTGGCCCTTCGCCACCGGCCGCCGCGTCGATCAGGCCAACCTGCTCCTCGACCAGATCACCGAACATCCCGACGTCCGCTACGTGCTCATCCCCAACCAGCACGTCGGCGCGTGGGAGGTGAGCTTCATGCCGCAGTGGATCACCCGCGAATTCCTCGCGCGTCGCGGCGGAGCGAAGTTCGAGAAGAGCGAACTGCGCGCCTCGCGCTGCCCCCTGCTCGGCTTCACCCCGCACAAGATCCAAGTCGAGGGCGGCACCATCGGCTCGTGGTTCTTCGAGGTGGACCTGCAGCCCGAGGTGGGCGAGGCGGCCTACGACAAGGGCGCGGAGTTGCTCAACGAGTTCTTCGCCCGCGAACTCGAGACCTTCCTCACGCCCGACCTGAATCCGCTCGGTCGCAAGATCATCGAGACCTGCCTCGCCGGCGGCACGCTCGCCGACTACGAGGCGCTCATCCCGCAGTAAACGGCGCAGCGAGGCGGCAACGCCCGCCGCCTTCAACCCCGCCGTATCGCCCATAGTCGGCCGCCGCCGCCCCGCGCTCTTGTCAGCGCGGGGCGGCTTTTTTTGGTCCGTCCGACAGCACTCGATGGCACCAATAGACAATCAGCCGCTCGCCAAACCGTCAATTGGACGCTCACCAAACCGTCAAATAGACGCTATATTAAATAAATATCTAAAAGCATTTTATGCATATTATCTTCTTCTAATAGGCAAATAGACGCTTGCCAAATAGGCAAATAGACGCTCACTTAACCGGCAAATGGACGCTCTTGATTGGCCACGTTCTATGCTGGGTCCGCTGCGCATCGCGCTGGCGGACACGCCGGTGGTTGCGATCTTGGGTCCGCGCCAGTGCGGCAAGAGCACCTTGGCGCGGCTGCTCATGCCGAAATACGGTTATGTGAGCCTCGACGATCCCGACGCGCTCGCGCTCGCGCACAAGGACCCGCGCAACTTCATGGCCGCGCTGCCCGATCCGGTGATCATCGACGAGATTCAGCGCGCGCCGGAGCTGATGCGCGCGATCAAACACTCCGTGGACCGGGACCGGCGTCCCGGGCGCTTCGTGCTCACCGGCTCGGCCAATCTTCTGCTCATGCCCAGGCTCGGCGACTCGCTCGCCGGGCGCATGGCGGTGCTCGAGTTGCAACCGCTCACCGCCGCCGAGCGCGCGCGCCGCGAGGGCGATTTTTTGCGCGCCTGGATGGCGAACGAGCTGCGACCCACGCTCAGCCTCGCCGAGACCGCGCCCGGCGACCCGCTTGATTTTCCGCGTCGGATTATGTCGGGCGGTTTTCCCGAGCCCCTGGGCCGCACTCCGGAGCGCGCACGGGCCTGGCATCGCGACTACCTGCGCTCGCTCCTCGACCGCGACGTGAACGACGTCGCGCGCATCCGCGAGCCGCGCGAGGTCGGGCGCCTGTTGAACTTGCTCGCGCTGCGCAACGGAGAGCTGCTCAACGTCTCCACCCTGGCCAACGAACTCGATCTGCGCCGCGAGACGGTGGACAACTACCTCTCGGCCTGCGAGCGGCTCTACCTCGTGCGCCGCCTGCAACCCTGGCACAGCCACGAGTCCAAACGCCTGATCAAAACGCCCAAGGTTCACTTCGTGGACAGCGGTCTCGCGGCGACGCTCGCCGATCTCGTGCCCGAGGACTGGACGCAACGGCGCGACCGCTGCGGACATTTGCTGGAGTCCTTCGTGCTCCAGCAACTCATCGCGCAAGCCGGCTGGACCGACCCCGAGCTGAAGTTCTGGCACTACCGCGACAAGGACCTCGTCGAGGTGGACATCGTGATGACCCGCGGCAAGCGCACCTGGGGCGTGGAGGTGAAGTCCACCGCCACGCCCTCGCTCGCGGACGTGTCGGGCCTGCGCCGTCTGGCGGCGCAGTGCGGCAAAGACTTCGCCGGCGGCGTGCTTTTCCACTCCGGCGAGCACATGATCACGCTCAGCGACCCGCGCTTTCTCGCCGTGCCGCTCTCGAAGCTTTGGGAACTGTAGCGGTCGCGCGACCGGGCGAAAGCTAAAGCGCTTAAAAAAAGAACCGTAGCCGTTACGGTCTGTTTTGGGGTAGGGACGGACCGCTGGGCCGTCCGCGTCGCTCCTCGGCAATTCGCTACTCCTACGCGGCGGGCCCAGCGGTCCCGCCCTACCGCTAAAAACAGCTACAGCTTTATTGGAAATGCTCCAGCCGGACCGCGATCAGCCGTCCGTGCGCAGCCGCGCGTAAACGCGGTGGTTCACGTAGTGATCGTAGAGCCACTCGGCGTCGCGCGCGACGCCCTCGAAGCGGAAGCCGCAGCGCTCGGCCACCGCCGCGCTGGCGGTGTTTTCCTCCGCGCAGGCGATGACCTGGCGGTGCAGATTTTTCTTCGCGAAACCGTAGGAGGCCAGCGCCGCCACGCAGCGGCTCATGATGCCGCGCCCCTGCGCCTCGGCCGCGAGCCAGTAGCCGATGTGCGCGGAGCGATTCGGCGTATCGATGCGGTTGTAGCCGCACACGCCGACGAGGATGTTTTGCTCGTAGATGCCGCAATGCAGTCCGGTGCTCGCGGAGGCTTCGCGCAGGGTAAATTCGATAAAATGCAGGGTGGCCGCCGACACGCGCGTCTGGTCAAGCCACGGCAACCAGCGACGCAGATGCGCGCGGTTGGCGTCGGTCAACGCGAAGAGTTCCTCCACATCATCGACGTGGAGCTGGGCGAGACGCAGACCGGAATCAACAGGCAGCGCGTGCATGAGCGTAGTGGGAAAACGGTTACAGAGCGGTGCCGTGCAGCGGCGCCTCGCCGCGCGCTACGCGGGAGATGTTTTCCACCGTCACGCGCGCGATCTCGTGCAGCGCCTCGTGGGTGAGAAATGCCTGGTGGGAGGTGATCAACACGTTCGCGAACGAAAGCAGCAGGTTGAGCTCGTCGTCCTGCAAAATCTCGCCCGAGTGATCCTCGAAAAACAGGCCTTCCTCCTCCTCGTAAACATCGAGCGCCACGCCGCCGAGGTGGCCGGTCTTGAGGTGCTGGATGAGCGCGGTGGTGTCGATGAGTTTGCCGCGGCTGGTGTTCACAATGTAGGCGCCGGGCTTCATGCGCGCGATGGTGTCAGCGTTGAGCAGATGGTGCGACTCGGGGGTAAGCGGCAGGTGCAGGGAGACGATGTCGCTGCGCACAAGCAGGTCATCAAAGGGCGCGTATTCGACCCCGTTGGCGGAAGCCCAGGCGGCGTCGGGATAGGGATCGTAGGCGACGACCTTGCAACCGAAGCCGAGGAAGATTTTCGCGGTGAGCCTGCCGATCTTGCCGGTGCCCACGATGCCCACGGTCTTGCCGAAGAGATCGAAGCCCACGAGGCCCTTGAGCGAAAAATTCTGCTCTCGCACCCGCACGTAAGCGCGGTGGATCTTGCGGTTCAGGGTCTGGAGCAGCGCGACGGTGTGCTCGGCGACGGCATGCGGCGAGTAGGCGGGCACGCGGGTGACGGCGATGCCGAGTTCGCGGGCGGCGTCGAGGTTGACGTTGTTGAACCCCGCGCAGCGCAACGCGACGTGCTTGATCCCGGCGGCGGCGAGCGAGACGAGGCAATCGCGGTCAAGGTTGTCGTTTACGAAGACGCACACCGAGCGCGCGCCCTCCGCGCCGGCGAGCGTGCCCTGTCCGAGGCGAAACTCATGAAAGCGCCAATCAATGCCGCCGGCTCCGGACGCACGGGCAAAGGATAGTCGGTCGTAGGACTTGGTATCGAAGAAGGCGACGGGGATCACGGCCCGAGCGAAGCGGAGGCGAAGGCGCAGGGCAAGAAGCGGCGACACTCTTGTCGCCGAAAGCGGCGGGCATACGCCTCAAACCTCGGCGACAGGAGTGTCGCCGCTCCTTGGATCAACCCGCCAGCAGCCGCCGCAGGGTCTCGTCCACCAGCTTGGGGTTGGCCTTGCCCTTGGCGGCTTTCATCACCGGACCCTTGAGGCCGTTGATCGCGCTGTCCTTGCCGCCGCGGAACTCCTCGGCGGCCTTGGCGTTGGCCGCGATGGCGTCGCGGCACCACTGCTCCAGCTCGCCCGCGTCGGTAGGCGCGGCGGCGAGACCCTTGCGCGCCACGATGGCGGCCGGGGCGTCGCCCGTGGCGAACAGATCGGCGAAAACCTCCTTGGCGGAATTCTGCAAAAGCGTGCCCGCGTCGATCAGCTTGACCAACTCGGCGAGCGCGGCGGGCGTTACCTTCGTATCCGCCAGGTCGATACCGGCGGCGGACAACTCGCGCTGAAGGTCGTTGGCGATCCAGTTGCCCACCGGTTGGGCGAGCGCGGGGCCGGCGATTTTCACGGCGGCCTCGAAATACTCGGCAAGCGCGCGATCCGGCACGAGCACGCTGGCGAGGGTGTAGGGCAACGCGTAGCCGCCGTCGGCGAGCGGGGCCATGAAGCGGCGCTGTTTATCGAAGGGGCGCTCGGGCAGCTCGGCGGCGAGGCGGGCTTTCCAGTCGGCGTCCACCTTCACCGGCATAAGGTCGGGGTCGGGGAAATAGCGGTAGTCGTGCGCCATTTCCTTGGAGCGGAGCGACTGGCTGGTGCCGGTGAGGCCGTCGTAGTCGCGCGTCTCCTGCACGATGACACCGCCGGCCTTCACGACCGCGATCTGGCGGGCGATCTCGTGGGCGATACCGTCGCGCACGAAGGCGATGGAGTTCAAATTCTTCAGTTCCACCTTGGTGCCGAGTTCGGTCTGGCCGACGGGGCGGATAGAGATGTTGGCGTCGCAGCGCAGCTGGCCCTTCTCCATGTCGCAGTCGGAGATGCCGGCGTAAACGATGCTGGTGCGCAGCGACTGGAGGTAGGCGTAGGCCTCGTCGGCCGAGCGTATCGCCGGATCAGATACAATCTCCATGAGCGGGGTGCCCGCGCGATTATAGTCGATGAGCGAGCCGCCGACCCCGTGGTTGAGCTTGCCCACGTCTTCTTCGAGATGGATGCGGGTAAGCGGGATGGATTTGTGTTCGCCCAAGATGTTGCGCGCCGGGCCGGGCAGCTCGATCTCGACCGAGCCGCCGATGCAGATGGGCTGGTCGTATTGGGAGATTTGGTAGTTCTTGGGTGAGTCCGGGTAGAAGTAGTTTTTGCGGTCCCATTTGCAGACCGGCGCGATCTCGCAGCCGAGCATGAGGCCGGCCTTGATGATGGCATCGACGGCGGCGCGATTCATCACCGGCAGCGCGCCGGGCAGCGCGAGCACGGTGGGATCGGTGAGCGTGTTCTCGGGCGCGCCGTAACCGGCGGCGACGCGCGTGAACATTTTGGAACGGGTCTTGATCTGGACGTGGACTTCAAGACCGATGACGGCTTCGTAGGTCATTTTTGGAAAGTAGCGGGTAGTGAGTAGTGGGTAGCGAGTAGGAAGCAGAGGTGGAGGAGTGTTTGGCCTTGGAATGCTCGCTACTCACTACCCGCTGCTCGCTACTTTTTCAGAGATTTGGCGTTCGTTTGCCCAGCGCATGCACCGAGTCATACGTATGCGCCGCCGCCAACAGATCCGCCTCGGCGAAGGGCCGACCGATCAACTGCAAGCCGATCGGCAAACCGCTCGCCGTAAAACCGCACGGCACGCTGATCGCGGGCAGACCGGCGAGGTTCACGCCAATCGTATAAATGTCCGCCAGATACATGGAGAGCGGGTCCTCACTCTTCTCGCCGCGCTTGAAGGCCGGGGTCGGCGCGGTGGGAGTGAGGATGACATCCACTTCCTCGTAAGCCTTGATGAAATCCTCACGGATCAAGGTGCGGACCTTCTGCGCGCGACCGTAGTAGGCATCGTAGTAACCCGAGCTCAACACGTAGGTGCCGAGGATGATGCGGCGCTTCACTTCGCTGCCAAAACCCTCGGCGCGCGATTTGAAATACAGGTCAAGCAGCGTATCCGCCTCCGCACTACGGTGACCGTAGCGCACGCCGTCGTAGCGGGCGAGGTTCGAGGACGCCTCGGCGGTGGCGATGATGTAGTAGGCGGCGAGCGCATACTCGGTGTGCGGCAGCGACACCTCGCGGATCTCGGCGCCGAGCGATTTGTAATGCGCAATGGCGGCCTGCACCGCCGCAGCGACTTCGGGGTCGAGGCCTTCGCCAAAATATTCCTTGGGAATGCCGATGCGCCACGGACGCTCGCGCGGCGCGTTAAGGGCGGCGCGGTAGTCGGGGATCGTGGCCTTGAACGAGGTGCTGTCGCGCTCATCGTGCCCAGCGATGGCCTGGAGCAACATCGCGCAATCCTCGACCGTGCGACCGAAGGGACCGATCTGGTCGAGCGAGGACGCGTAGGCGATGAGGCCATAGCGTGAGATCAGGCCGTAGGTGGGCTTGAGGCCGACCACGCCGCAGAGCGCGGCGGGCTGGCGGATGGAGCCGCCGGTGTCGCTGCCGAGCGTGGCCGGGGCCTCACCGGCCGCGAGAGCGGCGGCGCTACCGCCCGAGGAGCCGCCGGGGATACGCGTGAGATCGTAGGGATTGGCGGTTTTTTTCGTGGCGGAGTTTTCGGTGGAGGAACCCATCGCGAACTCGTCCATGTTGAGCCGGCCCCAGAGCACGACGCCGGCGGCGCGGAGCTTGGCGGTGACGGTGGCGTCGTAGGGCGACACGAAGTTGGCCAACATCTTCGACGACGCGGTAAGCGGCTGATCCTTCACCGCGATGACGTCCTTCATGCCGACAGGAATGCCGTCGAGCGGGCCGAGCGCCTGACCAGCGGCGCGACGGGCGTCGGAGGCGGCGGCCTGCTTCAACGCGTCGGCGGTGTCGAAGGAGTTGAACGCCTGCACGCGATCTTCGACCGCGAGGGTGCGGGCGATGACGGCCTCGGTGAGCGCGACGGAAGTGAGCGAACCGGCCGCGAGGGCGGCGGAGAGTTCGGCGACGGTTTGGTGATGGAGCGGCGTGGCGGACACGGGGAAGAAGGAGGAAGAAAAAATGTTTATGAGGACCTCAAGCGGGAGGGGATTTCAGACGGTGGCCGGGCCCACCGCACCTATCGTAACCGGCGGCCCGTAGAAACGCGGTTCGCGGCCCAGCAGCTTCACGTCGAGCACCGCGCGCACCCGGGCCAGCGACTCGCGCACATGGGTGCGAAACCCGGAACGAAATCCCACGTCCCGCGCCGCGTAACCCACCGCCGACATGCCGTGGGCTCGCGCGATGAACACCGCCCGCATCGCATGGTCGCGCTGGCTTACGATGCACAGCTCGCTTTGCCCAAATACGTGCCTCGCCCGCACCACGGAATCCAGGGTGCTAAAGCCCGCGTAATCGATCGCGATGCGGTCCGTCGGCACGCCGCGCGCCACCAGCGCGTCGCGCATCGCGGTCGGCTCGTCGTAGCCCGCGCGGTGGTTGTCGCCGCTCACCAGCAGATAATCGACCCGGCCCGCCTTGAACAAATCCGCCGCCGCCGCGATGCGGTGCTGGAAAAAGAGATTCGCCCGACCATCGGCCAGCGTAGGCACGCAACCCAACACCAACGCCACGCGGTGCTGCGGCACCTCGGCCGCGTTCGCGTGCACATGGGGCGCGTTGCGCTCGATCAGCACCCGCGCGCCCAGGATCAGCCCCGCCGCGCCCAGCACACCCGCGCAGGCGACCAACACCCAGCGACGACGAAAAAACGAGCGAAGGCGGAAACGCATCGCTCAGCTCTCGTCCTTGAGTTGCCGGCCATACATGAACACCGCCAGCGCGATGATCGCGTTAAACCCGGCGACCACGCCGCGCACCGCGACGTGCATCTCCATCGGCGCAAACCAAAACAACACGCCGCAACCGAGGAAAACGGCGGAGGCAAGGTAACACAGAAAACGCGAAAAACCGGAGCCGGGCTTGTTTTCGGGAGTAGACATGGCGGGAAAAAGACGGGCGAATTATTCCACCACGCGAGGCACCACGACCATGTTGTCGCGCTGTTGCGGGGCGTTGCGCAAGGCGTCCTCGGCGGTGAACAGGGCCGGATCGCGCGGTTCATCGGCCTGGAGCACGTTGAAAATCGGCGTGGCATGGGCGGTCGGCTCCACGCCGTCCACGTTCACTTCCTTCAACTTCTCGATGTAACCGACGATGTCGTCGAGCTGGGCGGAAAACGTCGCCTTTTCCTCGGGCGTGAGCGCGAGGCGGGAAAGCGTGGCGAGGCGGTCGATGTCGATGTGGGAAGCGGACATGGGCGAAAGAATACGATAAAACCAGCGAGTGCGCCCCTCTCACAAGGCTTGAAAACGAGGTTTGCGCGCAAAAGCGGCTGGGCACGGGTCGATCCATTCACCCATTGTCGCGCGATGTTCGAAATCACCGGCACCATCAAAAAAATCTTCGACGAGCAGACCTTCGGCAGCGGCTTCAACAAGCGCGAGTTCGTGCTCACCATCGAGTCGGGGAAATTTCCCCAGGACATCAAGTTCGAGTGCGTGAAGGACAAGGTCGCGCTCGTCGCCGACCTGAAGCCCGACGCCAAGGTGAAGGTGTCCTTCGATCTTCGCGGCCGCGAATGGAAGGAAAGCTACTTCGTGAACCTCAACGCCTGGAAAATCGAGACGCTAGACGACGCGTCGGGCGCCGGCGCCCCGCCCCCCGACGACGACGGCGCCCCCCTGCCCGAGGAGCCCGGCCAATCGGTGGACGAAGACGTGCCGTTCTGAAAAGTAGCGCAGGCGTCCCGCCTGCATCACGTTTCGTTTCGGAGCAGGCGGGACGCCTGCGCTACTTCCGGATCACATATCCGGCCGTCACGAGGTCGGTCTGCACTTTCGTGAAAACCGTGTTCACCTCGTCGTCGGTCAGCGTGCGGTCGGCGGCGCGGAAGGTCAGCGCATAGGCCAGACTCTTCTGGCCCTCGGGCACGCCCTTGCCGGTGTAAACGTCGAAGATCTCCACGCCTTCCAGCGCGAACGCGTTGCCCACCGCCGCGCGCGCATGCTTGGCGATGGCTTTCTGCACCTCGGCGGCCGGAGTCGTCTCCGGCACCACCACGGCAAGGTCGCGCAGCGCGGCGGGTTGCAGGCCGAAGGGCTTGAACCCGCGACGGTCCGCGTCGGCTGTTACCTTCTCCGACACGATGGCGAAGAAGCCCGCGTAAACTTTTCCGGTGAGGCCGAGCGCATTCAGGTGCGCGAGATCGACGAGGCCGAAGGTCGCGGTCCAGCCGTGCTGGATGTTGCCCGCGACCGCCGCATGGCCCGCCTGCCAACCGGGCGAGGACTCGCCCACCAGCGCGGTGGGCTGGCGGCCGAGCTCGATACCCGCCGCCGCCGCGATGATCGCGGTCTGCGCCTTCGCGGTGTAGAAATCCGCCGCCTCGCGCGCGCGCCAGCTGCGCTCGCCCGTCTCCTCCGCGATCACGAAGGCAGCCGCCACGCACTCGGAGAGCTGGCCGTTTCGCTCAAGGAAAACGCGACCGGTCTCGAAGAGACGCGAGGCCGCCACGCCGCGCGCCTGGTTGAGCGCGAGCGAATCGAGCAGCCCGCCGACGAGCGACGAGCGCAGGTGCGACTGGTCCTCGACGAAGGGATTGGCCAGCGCGAGCGCTCCCACCTGCGCGGGCGCGCTCCAGGCCGCGACCTCCTTGGCCGGACGCAGCGTGTAGTTGACGCACTCGTTGAACCCCTGCCCCACCAACGCGGCGGCGACGTGGCGGTTGAACAACACGATCGGGTCGTCGTTGCCCACCAGACCGGGCGACTGGATGACGGAGGACGGAATCTTCTCGGTGCCGAAGAGGCGCACGACCTCCTCGACGAGGTCAATGGGGCGCTCGAGGTCGTCGCGCCAGCTCGGGATGGAGAAGGTCCAGGCCGGGCCCCGCGTCTCGGTGGGGATTTCCTCGGTGACGACGAGTTCGAGGCGCTCCAGCGAGGCACGCATCTCGTCGGCGGGGATTTCGAAGCCGAGCTTCTCGTTGATGTAGCCGGGCGTGACCGTGATCTCGCGTTCCCACGGGATGTCGGCGCCGACCACGTGTATCGGCCCGGCCACTACACCGCCGGCATGGGCGAGAATGAGATCGATGAAGCGATGCGCGGCCTCCTCCAGCGAGTGCGCATCCACGCCGCGCTCGTAGCGGTAGGAGGAGTCGGAGGAGAGACCGAGGCGCTTTCCGGTCGAGCGCACCGACTGGCGTTTGAAGTAGGCGACCTCGAGCACGAGATCGGTCGTGGCGGCGGAGACGCCGGAGTCGGCCGAGCCCATGATGCCGGCGATCACGACCGGCTTCTGCGCGTCGGCGATCACGAGCATGTGCTGGTCGAGCGCGCGCTCCTTGTTGTCGAGCGTGACGATCTTTTCGCCCGCGACCGCGTGACGCACCACGATCTCGGCCCCGGCGAGTTTCTTGGCGTCGAAGGCATGCACGGGCTGGCCGTATTCGAGCATCACGTAGTTGCCGATATCGACCACGTTGTTGATCGGGCGCAGGCCCACGGCGGCGAGGCGGCGCTGGATGAAATCGGGCGACGGGCCGACCTTCACGCCGGTGACGACGGTGGCGGTGTAGAGCGGGCAATCTTTCTCCGCCTCGACGCGCACGGACTTGAGCAAATCGACGCGCGGATCGGCGGAGATCTTGGCGGGGGTGAACGAGACTTCGGGATAGCGCAGGTCTTTTTTGAACCAGGCGGCGAGTTCGCGCGCGACGCCGAGGTGCGAGAGCGCGTCGGGGCGGTTGGGCGTGATCTCGATGTCGAACACGACGTCGCCGGCCGGCAGCACGTCGTTGATCGGCGTGCCGACCGCCGGTTCGCCGGAGAGGAGGAGGAGGCCCTGCGCGTCCTCGGCGATGGTGAGTTCCTTGGCGGAGCACATCATGCCGGAGGAGGGCTGGCCGCGGACCTTGGCCTCCTTGATGACGAAGTCGCCGGGCAGCACCGCGCCGGGGATGGCGACCGGCACGCGGTTGCCGGCGTCGCAGTTGGGCGCGCCGCACACGATGGTGCGCACGCCGCCATGGGCCTCGCCGACATCGACGGTGCAGACGGAGAGCTTGTCGGCGTTGGGGTGTTTGTCGCGGGTGAGGATGTGGCCGACGACGACGTTGTTGAAGGCGGACGCGCCGGTGCGGATGACTTGCTCGACCTCGAAGCCGAGGAAGGTGATGGCGCGGGAGATGTCGTCGTCGGAGATACCGGCGAGATCAACGTAGTCTTGGAGCCAGGAGCGGGAGAGTTTCATTCGAAAAAAGTAGCGAGGAGTGAGTAGCGGGTAGCGAGTAGGTGAGAAGACGGCGCGGTCGTGGCTTAGACGGAACGCTCGATGCCGTTGATGTAAGCTTGGAGCAGGCGGGCGACCTCCTCGAGATCGGCCTGGAGGGCAAGCGTGTCGGCGTAGCCGAGATCGTGGGCGAGGATCAGGTGGTAAACGCATTCATCGGCGGACGCCTGGCCGATGTTGTAGTAGCGAATCTTGTCGGCCTTGGAGCGCTTGCGGAAGCCCTCCACAATGTTGGAAGGCGCACTGGCGGCGGCTCGGCGGAGTTGCGACGTCAGGCCGTAAAGCTCCTCGCGCGGGAACGACTTCGAAAGCTTGTAAACGGCGAGGGTAAAGGCGTGCGCCTTTTGCCAGACAAGGAGGTCGCGGAAGGATTGGGACTTAGCACGGGCCATGGTCGGATTGGGTTTAAAATGGATTGGATGTTTAGGTTCGAGATGCTCGCTGCTCGCTACTCGCTACCGGCTACTTCAGGTGCCAAATGCTCGCTACTCGCTACTCGCTACTCGCTACTTCAAGTCAGTTTGCTCAGGCAAACTGACGCAGGAAGCGGACGTCGTTCTGGTAGAAATAGCGGATGTCATCGATGCCGTAGAGCAGCATGGCGAGACGCTCCAGACCCATGCCGAAGGCGTAACCGCTCCAGACCTCGGGGTCGTAGCCGACATCCTTGAACACGACCGGATCCACCATGCCGCAGCCGCCGATCTCGATCCAGGGCTTGTTGACCTTGGGCAGATGCGTGGCGCTGAGATCCACCTCGAAGCTGGGCTCGGTGTAGCCGAAGTAGTGCGGGCGGAAACGCGTCTTGGTATCCTTGCCGAGGAGCGAGGCGAAGATGTAATCGAGCAGGGCCTTCAGGTCGCGCACGGTGACGTTCTTGTCCACGTAGAGACACTCGAGCTGGTGGAAGTTGGCCGAGTGGGTGGCGTCGGTCGTGTCGCGCCGATACACGCGGCCGGGCGAGACGATGCGGATGGGGGGCTCGCCCTTCAGCATGGTGCGGATCTGCACCGAGCTGGTGTGGGTGCGGAGCAGATATTTCTCGTGTGGTGATTTTTTGGATACGTTGCCGAAGCGGGCGGACTCGGGCAGGTAGAACGTGTCCTGGGCGTCGCGCGCCGGGTGGTCGGAGGGGGTGTTGAGCGCGTCGAAGCAGTAATACTCGGTCTCGACCTCCGGGCCCTCGACGACGGTGAAGCCGACCTTGCGCAGGATGCGGGTCATCTCCTCGCGCACGAGGGTGAGCGGGTGGTGGGTGCCGAGGCCGCGGTCGGGCGCGGGCAGGGTGGGATCGACGGCCGGGCCGAGCTTGGCGGCGAGCTCGGCGGACTCGATGCGCGCGAGGGCGGCGTCGAGGTGGGCCTGGAGCGCGGTCTTGGCCTCGTTGACGAGTTTGCCGACGACGGGCTTCTGCTCCTTGGGCACCGAGCCCATCTGCTTCATGAGCGCGGTGAGTTCGCCGTTGGGGCCGACGAAGCGGGCCTTGGCGGCCTCGAAGTCGGGGCGCGCGGCGAGGGCCGGAAGTTCGGCGGCGGCTTTGGCGAGAAGGGCGGCGAGTTGGTCTTGCATGAGAAAGCGGGGAGCGAGGAGCAGAGGGCGGGGAGCCGGAAGAAGAAAAGCGCGAACGTCGGGCAAAAAAAGAGGACGGTGCCTTGTAAAAAGGCCCGTCCTCCGGGGACTGAAGTGGAGGCGAGCCGTTCGGGGCTCGCGTTCGAAGTGGCTTTTTAGGCGGCCTTGGCGGCGACCTTGGCCTTCAACGCTTCCTGGGCCTTGGTGACTAGGCCGGTGAAGGCGACCTCATCGCGAATGGCGATGTCCGACATGACCTTGCGGTCGAGCTGGATGTTGGCGGCCTTGAGACCTTCGATGAGGCGGCTGTAGCTGATGCCATTGGCACGAGCGGCGGCGTTCAAACGAACGATCCAGATGGAGCGGAAATCGCTCTTCTTCTTGCGGCGGGCCTTGAAGGCGTGGAGCCAAGCGTGGTGAACGGCGTCTTTCGCGTAGCGATAGAGCTTGGACTTATTGCCAAAGTAACCCTTGGCGTATTTAAGGACCTTCTTCCGGCGACGGCGGGAAGCGGCTGCATTTGTGGCACGAGGCATGTTGGATTATTTTTCTATTTTTGGGCCGGCGGGTCGTCTCGTTAGGATCACCCGCCTGGCAGTTTTCGGTTTATGTGCGGCTCTGTGTTTGATTACAGGCCGAACGGGAGACAGCGCTTGAGCGGCTTGGCATGGCCTTCGGCGACTTGCTTGTCCTGGGAGGCACGGCGCTTGGCCTTGGTGCTCTTCGAAGCAAGCAGGTGACGGAAGCCAGGCGTGCGACGCATGAGCTTACCTTTGGCGGAGAGCTTGAAGCGCTTGGCGACGGACTTTTTGGTCTTTTGCATTGGAGGGAGGTAAGAAGGCAGAGAGTCAAAACAGGCGACGCAAGGGCAAATTCAGCGGATGGCGGGTTTTTGAGAGAACCCACCTGAGGGAGGTCCTAAACTCTCCGGCGGGGACGGTGCCCCGCCCTCCAAGGCAAGCTTCGCACCTGGAGGGCGGACCTCCGTGTCCGCCTGATCGTGCGTTCGCCGTCCGATTTTTTAGGAAAACGACGTTGACAGAGCCGCGCTCAGCCGGAGTGTCCTCCTTCCCGTTTTTGGTTTCCTAGCTCAATGGTAGAGCAGTTGACTCTTAATCAATTGGTTCCGGGTTCGAGTCCCGGGGGAACCACCACTTTACGGCCCGTTCAACAAAGAACGGTCTCGTTCTTTTCAGTCCAATGCATGCGTTTAGCGGCTTAGTCGCCGGTGTAGCTCAATGGTAGAGCACCTGTTTTGTAAACAGGCGGTTGCGGGTTCGAGTCCCATCGCCGGCTCCAGCCTTCGCCCTGCCAGCTTCGGCTGGCACGGCCAGTTGGAATCAAGGATCAGAACGTTAAACGCCAGCATCACCCCGTTTTCACTGCTCGATGGTGTAATGGTAGCACAAGCGACTCTGACTCGCTTAGTCTAGGTTCGATCCCTAGTCGGGCAGCCACTTTTGAAAGCCGTCTCTCGTCCGCGAGAGACGGCTTTTTCGTGCGCATTGAGCCCGCCGCCTGCTGTAGGCCAGACCGCTGGTCTAGCAACCCGACCACCGGTCGGGTCTACACGCTTCCAGCTCCACCCGCTCTATCCGCTCTACCAGCTCTACCAGCTTCAAGAGCGCCGATCACGCTCCGCGTTTATCTCCACCCAGCGCGCCAACACCATCGCGAGCACCACGAAACAGGTCAGAATCGAGGCGTTCGAGAGCGGGAAATCCACCCACGCATGCGCCAGCGGCACCCCCAGTCCAAGGGCGAACAACAGATGCCCCGGATTGCTCCAAATCCGGTCGCGCAGAAGCCGCCACCCCAGCCACAGCAAGGCCAGCGCCGCGCACGCCGCCCCGAATATTCCCTTCTCCGCCAACAGCTGCACATGGTCATTATGCGCGTGGTCCCAATGCAGCGTAAACCTCCCCCGCTTATAAATCTGCGGATGGTGCTGCTGGAAGATCGGGAACGCATGCCGAAAGCTCCCCGCCCCCCACCCTGTCAGCGGCTTGGCCTCGAACATCTCCCAAGTCGCCTGCCGCGCGGTCACGCGAAACAGCACCTCCTGCGAATCCCGCTTCCCCAGCACATCCAAGGCCGAGTAGATAGCCTTGCGCACATCCAGAAACACCCCCGCCGCCACCACGAAAGCCAACGCCGCGCCCGTGCTCACCAAAGTCAGCGTGCGATTGACCTCTCCCCGGATCAACAGCCGCCACACTACCGTCACCACCACCGCCACCGCCACGAAGCACAGTAGCAACAACGCCGCCGCGCGCGAACCCCCGGTCAGCAACGAGCACCCCGCCGTGATCGCCGCCAGCACGTAGAGCGGGGCCGGCGTGCTTTTTTCCATCCTCCTTACCCCGCGCGCATACCGCCAGAGTCCCATGCCCAGCGCCGCCACCACCACCAGATTCAAAAACGCTCCCGCGTGGTTGTCGTAAACGAAACTCGCGTGAAAACCCGTCGCCGGCGAAGGCACGCTCCAAAAAATCTCCTTCGCGCCCGTCACCTTTTGCAGGATGCCCAGCAAAGCCAGCAAAGCCCCGCCGCCGATAAACATATTTAAAACCAACAACACCCCGCCCCGCCGCGTGATTCCCACCCACGCCGCACACACCGCCAGCCAGGCCGCCCCGTGAATCACCAACACCCGCCACGCGTTCATCCGCGCGAAAGGCGCATCCACCCCCGAAGGCAGCCACGCGATCGGCTCCACGAAATCCACCCGCCACCACAACGGCGTCGAGACCAACACCGCCGCCGGATTCAGCGCCTGGCACACCACGAAACCGAAATAGACCAGCCCCAGCCAAAACAACGGAAACCGCACCAGCCGCCGCCACCCGCCCACCGGCGCCGCCCCCGCTCCCGCCCCCGACGCCTGCGCCGACGCGCCATCATCGCCTCCGCCGACCTCGGCCACGACACCGCGCCGCGCCGGAGCCAGCGCGAACACCACCGCCACCACGGCCAGCCCGAGCGCGATCCACTGCGCCCACACATTGCGCGAGCCAAACGCCCACGGCATAAACACCACCAACACCCCCAGCGTCACCGCCACCCCGCGCTCCCGCCCCGACAACGGCTCCTCCTCCTTGGCGCGATTGCCGGAGGCTGAAAAACGACGGGACGGCGGACGAGAAAACATATCGACGGACTCTCAACACCCCCGCGCGCCCCTGTCGAGCGGCGAGCCACACGCCCATCTAGCCACACCCGTGTTGGGAGTGCTCCGGGCGGGCGCGTCCCTGCGTCCGCTGGGTGGTCGGGCGCGTCCCTGCGCCCGCTGCTTATTCTAATGCGCGTTCAAATTGAGCCTCTGTGGGTAGGGACGGACCGCTGGGCCGTCCGCCCTGTCGGGCGCGTCCCTACGCCCGCTGCTTAGAGCGCACGATTTCCAAACCACGGGCGGAGGGACCCGCCCATCCACCTTTAATCGGCCGATAAGCTCCCCGGGCTCTCCCCGGGCCCTCCCCTCTCCGCGAAAAAACCGCGCCGCGACCCAAAAAAAGTTCAAATTTAATTGAACTATTCGAATCACCCCTTCTGGCTCGGTTCGTTTTTCGGACGCTTTGGCAACCGGCGACATACCCCTCTCGAACCCGCTTCGATTGCGCCCCCCCCCGCGGGACGTGATGGGGCGAAGCTCGGGAATCCCGCGAACCAATCCGCCAATCCCCGATCCATCTTAACCGCTAATGGACGGTGATTTACGCGAATAGATACCGTTAACACCCAGTTTTCACAGCTTCCCCTCCGTGCTCTCCGCGTCCTCCGTGGTTAAATACCCCGCCGCTTAACAGCTCGCGCCCAGCGCGCCCCGACCCGTCGGGGCTACCAGCTTACTAGCTCTACCAGCTTACCAGCCTGCCCTTCGTAGCCTTGGCGAAGTAGGGCTCTACTAGCTCTACCAGCTCCTTCCGTGGCCTCCTCCGAAACCTCCCCCGACACCCCGGCCCCAAGCCTCGACGACTGCGAACGCGAAGTCGTCGCCATTTTTGTCGCCGTGGCCGATGTGCTCGGTTTTGCCCGCTCGCTCGGCGAGATTTACGGCCTCGCCTACATCTCGGACCGCCCCATCCACCTCGCCGAAGTCTGCGACCGCCTCCGCATGAGCAAAGGCTCCGCCAGCCAAGGCCTCCGCACCCTCCGCGACCTCGGCGCGCTCAAGCCCGTTTACGTGGCCGGCGACCGCCGCGACCACTTCGAGCCCGAGATAAAAATCCGCGTCCTGCTCCACCGCCTCCTCGCCGAACGCCTTCGCCCCCACCTCGACCGCAGCACCACCGCCCTGGATCAACTCCAGACCCGTGCCGACGCACCCGCCCCCCACCTCGACCCCGCCCGCCGCCGCTTCCGCCGCGACCGCGTCGCCCTCCTCGCCGCCTGGCAAAAACGCGTCTCTACGTTCCTCCCCCTAATCCAACGTATTCTTCGCTGATTTCCCCGTCCCTCCAAACCCGGCAATTTGACCACAGATCACACAGATTTCCACAGATAAACACCCCGAGCCTCTCGAACCATACTTCAATTGTAGCCACGGCTGCCCCCAGCCGTGCCAGCTCCTCCCCGCCTCCGTCATCTGCGCCCATCTGCGCCATCTGCGGTCAAAAAAATCCGGCATCTCCCCCACGGAGCGGCGACACTCCTGTCGCCGATTTCAGTCCCCCGCCCAAAGTTCACCCCGACCCGTCGAGGAAGCTTCAGCGGCCCCGCTCCTCCCCTTGCTTGACTAATGACAAGCCCCAACCACAACTCCCCCAATGAAAGGCCTGCCCAATTGGCATCAGGATTACGTGCGCTTTATCCAGGCGTCTCGCCGCAAATCGCCCTCATCGAGTTGGGCGAAGGCAAAGGAGCAGACCGATGCGATCTTAGCCGGCAAGAACAAGTTAGACTCCTGGAAAGCTGGCTCCGCGCCCAAGGCTTGTGTGTCCCCAAGTCGGTCCTTGAAACTGGTTTCGTAGGCGGCGGGGCCGAGCATGAAACATATTTTGATGTCGTCGGCCATGTTGCCATTAAAGTCACGCACGACGGACGTTTCGGACATTGCATGAGGGATGAGGGGGCGATTTCGACCCCCTTTGAGTATCTGCAAAGGCTTTCGTGGCATAACGAACTTTTCGGCGACGACCTGCAATTGCATGGACTGTTATTAGGGTCGGCTGGGCTTCGACTGGTGACTTCGCAAAGCTGGGTGATTTCTCACCCGGCTAAACTCAGCCCCACGCAAGCTGAGATAGATGCGTTTTTGAATGAGTTTAGTTTTCGACGTATTGCCGCCTATCCCGATGGATTCATTTATTTCAATATCGAGTCCGGGTTGGTGATCGGAGACGCACAACCCGCCAATCTCCTCCTGGATCAGGACGGGGTCATCCGTCCTATAGACCTGGTGATAGGTGCGCCCAGTGATGCGTTTCGTATGCGTTTGCTTGCCGAGCAAACGCCTTAATCACCCCCCCAAAGGAGCGGCGACACTCCTGTCGCCGATTTGAACCCGGAGAATTAACCCCAGATCACGCAGATTCCCGCGGATAAAACCCAATTCAGCCGCAGAAGATCGACAGAAGATAACGAAGCAAAGAAAGGCGTGGCTAAGCACCTATTTCCAAACCTCCGCTCCCTTTCTTACCTCTTGTAAAAAAAGGTATTAAATCCCAATCCCTGGTTCTTCGACGTTTCCAGTGGGTAGGGGCTCACAGTGCCCGAATCCGATGTAGCGGAAGCGCGGAGCGCTTTCGTCCGGAGGGTTTGCCGGCCACGAAATGACTCCGTCATTCCGCTACGCTTAAAGTCACAGGAAACATCGGCTAGCACCGCATGGTGCCTTCGTTCCGAACGTAGCGGAAACGCGGAGCGGTTTCGTTCGGATAATGCATCGGCCACGAAATCCCGCCGCGCGGGATTCCGCTACACTCTACCCACCCACTGGAAACAGCGAAGAACCCAATCCCTCACTCCCTGTCACTCACTCCCGTCTCCCCCTCCCCCATTCGCGTCCATTCGCGTCCATTAGCGGTCAAAAAAGCTCCGGAAAATTTAACCACAGATTACACAGATTTCCGCAGATAAAACCACCCGGTCAGTCAGCCCAAAAAACCGATTCCATGGAACAACCTCAACCAGCCATGAAGAGTAAATCCACTGATCCCATTATGGCTGAGGCGCATGCAGTCAAAGACGCCATCTCGGCGGAGTTTAATTACGATATCGACGCACTTTGCCGACATATGCGCGCCGTGGGAAAGTCCATCGCCGCCAACCAAACACAACCGGCCCCGCAAGCGGCAAATCCGAGCCAAGCCAAAACCCCAAAGCATCGCGCCAAAAGGCTTTGTAAACTTCGTGGTTAAATACTCCACCGTTCAACAGCTCGCGCCTCCGCGCACCCCGACTCGTCGAGGCTAATCCAGCGCATACTACGCTAATCCAAGGAGAGTCGACACTCATGCCGCAAAGATCGACATGAATTACCCCAACTACAGCCCGACTCTCCCACATACTCCTGGAATCCGTTAACAATTAACGGCCCGACCCCTTCGCCCCGACGGACGGCGCCAAAAAATGGTGCCCTACGTGGGTCCTCTGGAAGTGCGTTTTCAGAATCGCATCGCCTACGTCGGTGCCATCGTGATGGGCGATCAAGTTCTCCTCGGAGCCATTCCCATGGAAGACATGGATTTGATCGTGATTCCGCATCAGCGCCGCGTTGAGGTAAATCCCCTCAACCCCAATTACGCCGCCGCTCTGGCCAAATAAGTTTTCGTCACGGAGGGCACCCGTCGGGGCTCCGGCGTAGGGGCTTCGCTTGCGAAGACCGACCCGCGTCACACAGTTTATCCCGACCTATCGGAGCTCCATCAACTCCATCCGCTTTGCTCCGCCCTGTCCCTCATGGAACTCCATAACGCAATATGCCAGCTAATCACCCGCCTTGACGGGGCCGGGCTGCGCTATGCCGTGATCGGGGGCATGGCGATGGCGATGCGAGGCGTGCAACGAGCCACCTTTGATTTGGACTTCCTGCTCATGCTGGACGACATGGACCCGGCGCGCGAAATTTTGACCGAGGCAGGCTATGCGTGCGTGTTTCAGTCCGACAATGTTTCGCATTTCCAGAAGCAAGGTGGCGCCTTGGCGCGGGTCGATGTTCTGCACGCCTTTCGAGGTCCCAGCCTTTCCATGTTGAAGCGCGCCGAGCGTATGCCCTTGAGCGAAGCCTCCTGTCTCGTTCCGGTGGCGCGAATCGAGGACCTGATCGGCCTAAAAGTGCAGGCCGCGAGCAACGATCCCGCTCGCTCGCCCGGTGACTGGAGCGATATCTATCGGTTGGTTATGCATACCGCCGAACAAGGCCAGCCCTTGGACTGGGCGCTTTTGGAGGACTACCTGATTATCTTCGAAGCCGAGGCCAAGCTAAGCGAACTCAAGGCACTCTATGAACGTCATCTCTGAGGGAGAAAAAGATCAACTTCTGGAAGGCAGCGTTCGCCTCGTCCCAAAAGAGGGCGTGCGACGACCGCCATCAGCCCCGGTTTTGCCCATGCCTGAGTTTTTACGGCAAGTGGAGCAATGGGCGAAGCTCTTCCCGCAACCCGTGCGCGAGCCCGCCCGCGGCGACAACTGGAAGCTCTAGGCGCTGTCTTCAAAATAGGCCGATGCTCCGTGAGAGTAAAACCAAGCTCGGCCACCCTTGGGCGGCTCTGCCCAAAGCCGCCCGATCCACCTTGGCCAAGGCCCTGCGCGATCACCTTCAAACCGGCGGGTTCCCCGAGGCGCAGGGCGCGTCTCCCCGCGACCGCGTCGCCCTTCTGCGCAGTTACGTCGATGTCGCTCTTTTGCGCGACGTGATCGAGCGCCACGCCGTCTCCAATCCCACCGCCCTGCGCTGGATGCTCCGCCACCTGCTCTCCGCGCCCGCCGCCCCCTTTAGCGCGCAGAAATTCTACGACGCCCTGCGTTCCCAAGGCATACCCGTGAGCAAGGATACCGTGCATGCCTACCTCGCCCACCTGGAAGACGCCTTTCTGGTGCGCACCCTTCACCTGCACTCCGCCTCCGAACGCCAGCGCAGGGTCAACCCCCGCAAAGCCTACCCCATCGATCCCGGCCTCATCCCGCTCTACGAACGCTCCGGCCGCGCCAAACTCGGCCAGTCCTTGGAGACCGCCGTCATGCTCGAACCGGAGCGACGCGGCGCGGAACTCGGCTACCTCCGCACTCCCTCCGGCCACGAAGTGGACTTCCACGCCCGCCTGCCCGATGGCCGCACCACCCTCGTGCAAGTCTGCGCCGATCTCGCCGATCCAGCCACCTTGGAACGCGAAGTCCGCGCCTTGGCCGAAGCCCGGATCGAGCACCCGGAAGCCCAGCCCCTCCTCATCACCTTGGACGAACAAGCCCCCGCCCACCTGCCCGAGGGCCTGCACGAGCAACCCGCCGTTCGCTGGCTCCTCGAAGAGGACCCTGTCGCCGACGACACCGCGGCCACACCAGAGAAAAAGTAAGAGAAAGCCCCCAGCCCCACCCCAGCCCACCCCGACTCGTCAGGGCTACCAGCTTACTAGCTTACCAGCCTGCCCTTCGTAGCTTCAGCAAAGTAGGGCTATACCAGCTTACTAGCTTCTCCCCCGTCCTCCCCCTTAGACTCACGTCCAAGCCTACCCGCGTCCCACGCTCTACTAGCTTACCAGCCTGCCCGAAGTTCACCCCGACAAGTCGGGGAAGCCTTGGCGAAGTAGGAGCCCGCCCTTCGTAGCTTTAGCGAAGTAGGGCTCTACCAGCTTAACAGCCCTTCCCCTCATTTCACCCTCCCCTCCAGCCCCCTCAATAACCCTCCATGAAAGCAGTCATCCTAGCCGGCGGCCTTGGCACGCGCATCAGCGAAGAAACCCACCTCAAACCCAAGCCCATGGTCGAGATCGGCGGTAAGCCCATCCTCTGGCATGTGATGAAAATCTATTCCGCGCACGGGATAAACGACTTCGTCATCTGCGCCGGTTACAAGGGCTACGTCATCAAGGAATACTTCGCCAACTACTTCCTCCACATGTCCGACGTCACCTTCGACATGAAAGACAACCACATGGAGGTCCATCATCGCCGCTCGGAGCCGTGGCGCGTCACCATCGCCGACACCGGCGAAGCCACCATGACCGGCGGCCGCTTGAAGCGCGTCCGCGAGTTCCTCGACGACGAAGCATTCTGCTTCACCTACGGCGACGGCGTGGGCGATGTGAACATCACCGAATCCATCGCCTTCCATAAACGCGAAGGCCGCAAAGCCACCCTCACCGGCGTGCAACCCCCCGGCCGCTTCGGTGCACTGGAAATCGAAGGCCACGCAGTCAAAAGCTTTCAAGAAAAGCCCGACGGCGACGGCAGTTGGATCAATGGCGGCTTCTTTGTTCTCGAGCCTTCGGTCATCGACCTCATCGACGCCGATTCCACCATCTGGGAGCGCAAGCCCCTCGAAGCCCTGGCCAAGGAAAACCAACTGAGCATCTACAAACACTCCGGCTTCTGGCAGCCCATGGATACCCTTCGCGACAAACAGCTCCTCGAAGATCTTTGGGCCGCCAACAAAGCCCCCTGGCACAAACGCGACTGAAGCCCCATCACGCTAGTCGGGTAGGCTTGATCGTGAGATCAAGTTCCCCTTCCCCCACTTGGACTCACGTCCAAGCCTACCAAGCGAGATAGCCCACCCAAAACAGCGCCGAAGCACACCCCTAACCCCTCGGTGATAAATTTCGCCTCAATCGAATGAGTTCCCAGACCTCTCACCCCCTCAACCCCTCAACCCTTCAACCGCAGCACGCCTTCGGCGGCTGCTACGCTGGCAAACGCGTTCTCCTCACCGGCCACACCGGGTTTAAAGGCTCTTGGCTCGCCGAGTGGCTCCTCGCCCTCGGCGCCGAGGTCACCGGCTTCGCCCTGCCCCCGCCCACCTCACCCTCGCTCTTCGCCCAACTCGGCCTCGCCTCGCGCCTCGTCCATATCGAAGGCGATGTGCGCGACCTCGCCGCCGTTCGCGCCGCCCTCGCCGCCGCCCGCCCCGACTTCGTCTTCCACCTCGCCGCCCAGCCCCTCGTCCGTCTCTCCTACGAGCAGCCCACCGAAACCTTCGCGACCAACGTCATGGGCACGGCCAACATGCTCGAAGCCGTTCGCCTTGCCGCCGATCCCGCGCACCCTATCGCCGTCGTCGCCATCACCACCGACAAATGCTACCAAAACCGCGAATGGGTGCATAGCTACCGCGAAGAAGACCCCATGGGCGGCCACGATCCCTACAGCGCCTCGAAAGGCGCGGCCGAGATCGTCATCGCCTCCTATCGCGACTCCTACTTCTCCGCGCCCGACAGCCCCGTGCGCCTTGCCTCCGCTCGCGCCGGCAACGTCATCGGCGGTGGCGACTGGGCCCTGGATCGCATCGTCCCGGACTGCATCCGCTCTCTCGCCCAAGGCGCCGCCATCCCCGTGCGCAACAAGGTGGCCACCCGTCCCTGGCAACACGTCCTTGAACCGCTCTCCGGCTACCTCTGGCTCGGTGCCGCGCTCGCCGCCCGTAGCGGAAGCGCGGACGCGCTTTCGGGTTTGGGAGAGAATCGAAACGAGTCCCTCGTTCCGCCACGCGCCTTTCCCTACCCGCCTTCGACCTACGCCTCCCCCTTTAATTTCGGACCCGCCCTCGCTTCCAACCGCACCGTCGCCGAACTCGTGAAGGAAATCCTCAAAAACTGGCCCGGCCAATGGGAGGACAAGAGCGACCCGCACGCCCCCCACGAAGCCAAGCTCCTCAACCTCGCCACCGACAAAGCCCACCACTTCCTCGGCTGGTCCCCCGCCTGGCCATTCGCCGAAACCATCGCCCGCACGATCGAGTGGTATCGTGTAGCCACGACCGTCCCGGCCGTGCCCCACGCGCCCGAGACGGGCGCGGCTACATCCCCCGACATCCACTCCCTCACCACCGGCCAGATCACCGCCTACACCGAGTCCGCCCGCGCCGTCGGCCTCGCGTGGGCGCGCTGAATGATTCACCCCAACCATGCAATCGCGCGTTTACCTTGAAACGACCTTTGTCAGCTACCTGACCGCCCGACCATCGCGCGACATCGTTGCCGCCGGCATGCAGCAAACCACTCAGGAATGGTGGAGCCTCCATGCGTCTGCCTACGCCCTATGCACCTCCTCTCTGGTTTGGGACGAAATCGGTCGGGGCTCACCCGAGGCGGTTGCCCTACGGCAGGCGGTTTTAAAGTCGGTGCCCCAGTTGGAGCTTTCGTCCGAGGTAGAGCGACTCGCTCAATTGCTGATTGAGAAAAAAGGCGTCCCGGCCAAGGCGGCGGAAGATGCCGTGCACATCGCCGTGGCCGCCGTTCACGCCATTCCCTTTATTCTCACTTGGAACTTCCGGCATATTGCCAATGCCAACCTGATGGAGAAGCTCAGGGCAATATGCGCCGATGCGGGCCATTCCCTACCCACCATCTGCACCCCCGAACAACTCAAGCCCTTGAAACGATGAAATCGCAATCCACCGATGAGATCATGGCCGAAGTCCATGCCGCCAAAGACGCCCTTTCACGCGAGGCCAATTACGACGTGGCGCGCCTCATCGCCGCCTCCCGCGCCCGGGCGGGCGCGGCCCCCTCGCCGAAGCCCGCCACAAAGAAAAAACGCACCTTGAGGCGCAAACCCAAGGCCCCCTCCCTCGCCACCCGCCGCTGACTCGACACATCGGGAGTAAACCCCAACTCAGCCGTTCCGCCATCAAGGAGCGGCGACACTCCTGTCGCCGAAATAATACCCGCCGTCCCCGCGACCGCCGCGCTCGCGCCTGAGCGCGCCCCGACTCGTCGGGGCTACCAGCTCTTACCAGCCTGCCCTAAGTTCACCCCGATAAGTCGGGGAAGCCTTCGGCGAAGCGAGGGCTCTACTAGCTTACTAGCTCTCTTCCTCTTCTTCCAGCCATGTCCCAATCCCCCGCCGACCTCAAAGCCCAGATCCTCCGCCTCACCCGCGAATACTCCGCCCTCGTGCACACCGGCCAACGCCCGGGCGACGACGCCGCGCACGCCCCCTGGGCCCCCGGCCAGACCATCCCCTACGCCGGGCGCGTATTCGATCAAGACGAAGTCGAAGCCGCCGTCGGCGCCACGCTCGACTTCTGGCTCACTCTCGGCCCCGAAGGCGAAGCCTTTGAGAAGGAACTCGCCGCCCTCCTCGGCGTAAAACACAGCCTCCTCGTCAACTCCGGCTCCTCCGCCAACCTCGTCGCCTTCGCCGCCCTCACCACCCACAAACTTCCGACGCACAAACGCATCCTCCCCGGCGACGAAGTCATCACCGTCGCCGCCGGCTTCCCCACCACAGTCTCCCCCATCATCCAACTTGGCGCGGTCGCCGTGTTCATCGACAACGATCCCGCCACCGGAAACATCCGCCCCGAGCAGCTCGAATCCGCCTACTCCCCCGGCAAGACCAAGGCCGTCATGATCGCCCACGCCCTGGGCAACCCCTTCGACATCGCCGCCGTGCTCGAGTTCTGCCGCCGCCACGACCTCTGGCTCGTCGAGGATAATTGCGACGCCCTCGGCTGCACCTATTCGCTCCCCGTCGAGCGAGCCAAGGCCCTCGGCCTTGATCACCTGCTTAAGCAATGTAGCCCCGACGGCTCGTCGGGGTCCGAAAATAACCCGACCAACGGTCGGGCCTACAAAGTCCCCTTTATCAAAAACGATATCCTCACCGCTTATACGGGGACTTTCGGCGACATCTCCACCCAGTCCTTCTACCCTCCCCACCACCTCACCATGGGCGAAGGCGGCGCGGTCAACATCATCAGCCGCCCCCCGCTAAAGACCTACGCCGAAAGCTTCCGCGACTGGGGCCGCGATTGCTGGTGCGCCTCCGGCAAGGACGATACCTGCGGCAAACGCTTCGGCTGGCAGCTCGGCGAACTCCCCAAAGGCTACGATCACAAATACATCTACAGCCACCTCGGCTTTAACCTCAAACCCCTCGACCCCCAGGCCGCCATCGGCCGCCAGCAACTCAAAAAACTCCCCGCCTTCATCGAAGCGCGAAAGCAAAACTGGGAAACCCTCCGCGTCGGCCTCGCCGACCTCGAAGACGTCTTCGAGTTCACCCTCCCCACGCACGCCACGCGCTGGGTGCCCCCCGCCGAACGTAGCGGAAGCGCGGACGCGCTTTCGGGTAGCGAAACGGCGGAAGCCGTTTCGGGCTCCAAAGATCGAAACGAGTCCCTCGTTCCGCTACCATTCGCGGACTGCTTCGAATGGGACGCCACCGGCTGCCGCACCGACGCCTCCTGGTTCGGCTTCATGCTACGCGTCAAACCCGGCGCACCCTTCAGCCACACCGACCTCGCCCGCCACTTGGACGAAAAGAAAATCGGCAACCGCATGTTCTTTGGCGGCAACCTCCTTCGCCAACCCGTCTTTGTGCAGCTAAAGAAAGATCGCCCCGACGCCTTCCGCGTGGTCGGCGAGATGACCGGCGCCGACGAGATCATGCACGGCGCCATCTTCCTCGGCACCTACCCCGGCCTCACGCCGGAGATGCTCCAATACGAGATCGAGACCATCCGCGCCTTCGTGCGGTCACGATAGGGCGCGGACTCCGATCCGACCCTGGAGTGCGGCGGCTTGACGCCGCTTTCGACGGCGCGGCTCGACGCGCCGCCAGCCTACCACCAAAGTCTCCCGGCGCGTCAGAGTTCACCCACTCCTCAACCGCAAAATGAACCCCCGCGTTTACATCGAGACCACGGTGGTCAGCTATTTGACCGCACGGCCCACGCGGAACGCATTGCAGGAAGGCCGCCGCCAATTGACGGTCGATTGGTGGGCGAAAAGAAGATCGGCGTTTGACGCCACCATTTCACCTTTGGTTTACGCCGAAGCTGCCAGGGGAGACGCCAAGGCGGCTACGGCGCGTGTGGCTGCGTTAAAGAATTTACCCATGTTGACGCTCGATGAACGCGCTCGATTTCTTGCCCGTTCGCTCATCGCCCCCGGGGCTATTCCAGTAAAAGCGACCGACGATGCCGCGCACATTGCGATATGCGCCGTCAACTCGATCCCCTATTTGCTTACCTGGAACTTTAAACACATCGCCAATGCGGAGATTCGTTTGAAACTCGATTATCTCTGCTCCATTAACGGATATAAACTACCTGTAATTTGCACACCGGAAGAGCTATGAAAACGATGCCATTCGACCCGATTCTTACCGAGATGCACGCCATCAAGGATGCCATTTCCGCTGAGTGCGACCACGATGTGGACAAGCTGTTTGATCGCCTTGGCGCGCTAGAACGCAATACCGATGCAATCGGCAAGAGCTCCGGCCAGAATCCGGCTCGAAAGGTAAAGAAACATCGGCGCAAAGCAGGCCTCCCACGACGCAGCTTGGGGGTAAAAATTTCCGGATAACCGCCCCGATCCCCGCAAAGAGCGGCGATACTCCTGTCGCCGGCAAATCAACCGGTCGCCCCGACTCGTCGGGGTTCGTCCTCCGGCTTCCCCTGCCCTCTTCCGACTCTACCAGCTCTCCCGGCCCCCCCCCAACCCCCATTGCGCCTCCCATTCTGGAGGGCGCGGCTCCGTCCGCGCCGCATCGCACTCCCAAAGAACTATGAAAACCAAAGAGATAGATACCGTCATGGCGGAGATGCATGCCATCAAAGACGCCAACTCCGCCCGCTTTGGACATGACCTGAAACGCATGTTTTCCCATTGGTCTGAATTGCAAAAAGGACCCGTGGCCATCGCAACCGCGCCGGTTCGAAAACGCCAAGGCAAGACACGTCCCGCGGCAGCAAAAGGCCGGGGCCGAGCGACCAAGAAATCGACCCACGCATGATCGGCGACCGGATTTTTTAAGCCAAGAAGCCTACGAGATCGATGTGATCCGCGCCTTCGTGCGCTCGCGGTAGCCAGGTAGGGCGCGGACTCCGCTCCGCTCCGTTCCGACTCTGGAGTGCGGAGGCTTGACGCCCTACTTCGCTAAAGCTCCGAAGGGCGCAGCCGCTTTCGACAGCGCGGCTCGACGCGCCGCAATCCCCCCCACGCTTCCCCCAAATTCACCCCGCCCCGCTCGCGCCTCAGCGCGCCCCGACTTGTCGGGGTTACCAGCTTACTAGCTTCCTTCCCCACCCCCCATGATCCTCCTCACTGGTGCCACCGGCTTTATCGGCCGACACGTGCTCAGCCAGCTCCTCGAACGAGACGAGCAACCCTCAGACACCGATAGTAAAAGTGAATTCTTCAATGATTAAAATCAGTGCCATTTTAGCAAATCATGCTCTTTAGTTCACTGGGGTTTATTTTTCTGTTTCTACCATTCGCCTTCATCGTTAACGAGGCCGGGCGGTTGAGTGGGCGTTTGCAGCTGCAATATTGGCTTATCACTGCAGTATCACTCTTCTTTTACGCATACTGGGAAGTTGGCTATCTCCCCTTAATCATTGGCTCAGTTATCCTAAACTATCAGGTGGGCAGGTTTCTGCAAACGCCTCACGCACGGGAAAATTCACACAAGTTAGCACTGATTATAGGCCTACTCCTGAATCTATGCCTGCTGGGCTATTTCAAATACGCTTATTTCCTTTCTACTGTTGCGAATGACGTAATTGGCGAAGAACGCCATGACAGCGCCCCAGTACAGCGCTGGGC
>CAZOGV010000002.1:0-49965 GCA_964579225.1 uncultured Akkermansia sp.
GACCGGCGAGGCGCCACCACCAGACACGGGCCGCGCCGCCGCCGCAGAGAGTGGCTAGAAAATAGCGAATCATGTAGGTGGCCGAAGTCTTGTCATCGACATGGAGCGGATGCTCGGGGCGACCAGGCAGAGCGTAGGCGGACTGCACGGGCGAATACTCGCCGCTGCCGACGAGGGGCCAGTTGACCTCGGTGACGTAAAAACCGCCGAGACCGTGGACCTCGGCGAGGGCGCGGCCGAGCAGGGCCTTGCCGTCGGAGCCGACCCCGCACTGAAGATTTTCCGGCGCGCCGACGCGGTCCACGTAGAGGTGGCAGGAGGCGGCGTGAAGGCGGCCGCGAAGAGCGGCGAAGAGCGGCGCGAAGAACTGGAACTCGAAGTCGTTGACGGCGGGGCCGAGGAATACGACGCCGGGGTAACGGGCGCGGAGGTCGCCCAGAGATGCCCAAAGGGCTACGGTGTCGCCGAGGCCCCACAGGCCCCATTTCACGCGGTTGACGGCGTGGCCGATCTCGACGTGGCGGACCTTGGCGTGAAGACGGTCGAGGGCGGCGTGGACAAACTCGCGCCAGGTTTCGGGTCGGAGCACGGAGTCGCGGCACTGGATGACGGCGAGCGAGACCTCGCGGCCGGAGGCGGTGAGGCGATCCACCGCGGCGGCGCAGCGCTCAAGCCCGGCGGCGCCGAGGTGGTGATAGATGCGGATCATCACCGGAATGCCGGGATGTTCTTCGAGCAGTTTGAACTGATCCTCCACGTGATCGCCGACGAGTTCGAGGCTGAGGCCGGCGCGGTCGCGCATGACGACGGGACGGGTAAAGGCCTCGCGGCGCAGGGCACGGTAACGCGACCAGACGGCAGGCAAGGCGCGAAGGTTGTGCCAGAGAAGGGGGAGGGCGTCCCGCCAATGACGATTGGCGAGCCGGTCACGAGACAGAAGAAGGACGCTCGGCTGGCCGGATTTGATGTCGAAGAGCCACATGTCGCGCCAGGCGCGGCGGCGGGTGCGCGGATCGATGTTCTCCCGTTTCATGCGACGGGTGCGGATCGGGTGGCGGAGCGGGCGGGTGCGATTGTGAATGGTAACGCGGAGGCGGTGCAGGTATTCGCGTCGGGAAAATTCTTTCGGGATCGGGTTATCGCCAAAATAGATGTGATGGAAAACGAGGCGGAGGTTCGACGGAATCTGAAGACGCGAGAGGTCGAGCGCGCGGTCGGCGAGAGAAAGGGCGGGCTTGATGCGTCCTCGGTTGAGGTCGATGAAGCTGACGTCGCGCCAGTCTGCTTCGCCGACCCGACGGAGCAGGATGTTGTGGCCGGCGAGATCGTGGTGGATGAAGCCGCTGTCGTGCATCTTGCGAATCTCGACCGCCACCACACGTATCAAGCGAATGAAACGGTCGTGGTCCGGGTTTTCATCGAAGAGGCGGCGCATCTCGGCGTCGAAATCCGTCGCATCGGCGACGTGGGCGGAGAGAAAGCGGCCGCCGACCGGCAGGTTGTTCTCGATGCGTTCAAAATAACCGAGCGGGGCGGGCACGCCGACGCCGTGTTCAAGCAGGTGCAGCGCGTGGACGAAGGAGCGGCGGGCCTTGCTGCCGCGCGCGCCGGCCATGCGGCGCGCCTCGATCGCGGAGACGGCGGCGAATTCTTTCACGCAGAGTCCGGGCCAGTCCGGGGCGAAGGGGCAGGGGAGGCGGACGATGCGGTTGCGCACGCGGTAAACGAGCGCGGCCTCGGGGCCGTCCATGCGCGCGTCGAGCGATTCGAGCCAGGCGAGCGCGTCGGGTGTGGCGCGCCCGGCGAGGAGCGATCCCCGCCAGGGACCGAGGGGAACGTCGATGAGTTCGCTGGATGGCATTTGGGTTGGATGCACGTTAGCTGTATGGGGGCAAGGGTGTTGTGGCTCGTCGTGCCGCGTTGACGGCGCGCAGCGCGTCCGTTTTACGCTGTGCAAGCCGTCGCGCGCCCGCCTAGCTTCGCGCGATGGTCAACGTGATCTGCATGAAGTGGGGGACGAAATACGGTCCCGAGTTCGTCAATCGTCTGCGCTCGATGGTGCGCCGACATTTGGCGCGGTCGCATCGTTTCGTGTGCTTCACCGACGACGGCACCGGGCTCGACGCCGACATCGAGGTGAAGCCCCTTCCGCCCATGGATCTGCCGCCCGGCAAGGAACGCGGCTGGCTCAAACTCGCAACCTTTAACAGCCCGCTCGCCGACCTGACCGGCACGACGCTCTTCCTCGACATCGACGTCGTCATCGTGGACTCGATCGACTGCCTTTTCGAGCACCCCGGCGAGTTCTGCATCATTCACGATTGGAACAAGCCCTGGCGCATCACCGGCAACTCGTCCGTCTATCGCTTCGAGGCGGGAGCGCATCCGGACATTTTGGAGAACTTCGTTAACAACATCGACCGGGTGAAGCGCGAGGTGCGCAACGAGCAGGAATATCTCACCCGCGAAGTCCATCGGCAGGGCAAGCTGACCTATTGGCCGAAGGATTGGTGCGTGAGTTTCAAATACGGCTGCATGCCGGTTTTCCCGTTCAACTATTTCAAGGTGCCCACGATCCCGCAGGGCGCACGCGTGGTGGTTTTCCACGGCCTGCCCAATCCCGACGACGCCGTCATCGGCAAGGGCAAGGGCATCCGCCGCCACGTGCTGCCCACGCCGTGGATCGCCGAGCACTGGCGGTGAGCCGGCGTCTGTAGGCGGGCGCGGAAGCGGGAGGGCGTATGCGGCTTCAGGCCGTGCCGCCGCCCTGCCGATCATAGAGCGAACGGTAGAGCGGATTGTCGGAGTAGAGTTCGGCGTGGCCGCCGGTCGCGACGATGCGACCGCGGTCGAAGACCAGGATCATCGAGGCATCGCGTATGGTGCTGAAACGATGGGCGATGATGAGGACGGTGCGGCCGACGATGAGTTTGCGGAGGGCCTGCTGGATGGCGGCCTCGCTGTCGCTATCGAGAGCGCTGGTGGCTTCGTCTAGGATGAGCACGGGCGCGTCGCGCAGAAAGGCGCGCGCCAGCGCGAGGCGTTGGCGCTGGCCGCCGGAGAGGCTGGCTCCGCGCTCGCCGAGCATCGTGTCGTAACCCTGCGGGAGGCTGGCGATGAAGTCGTGGGCGAAGGCGTTGCGCGCGGCTTGTTCCACGTCCTGACGCGTGGCGCCGGGACGACTGAGCAGGATGTTGTTCAGAATCGTGTCCGAGAAGAGCACAGGCTCCTGGGAAACGATGGCGATGTTACCGCGCAAATCGGCGAGCCGCAGGTCGCGGATGTCGATGCCGTCGAGCGTGATTTGGCCGGACACCACATCGTAGAAACGGGGCACGAGATTCACGAAGGTGGACTTGCCCGCTCCGCTTGGTCCCACCAGCGCGCATACCGTGCCGGCGGGGATGGCGGTGGTGACGCCCGAGAGCACGGGGGCGCCGGTGTTGTAGGCGAAGGAGACATCCTCGAAACGGAGTTCGCCGCGCGCCCGATTTATCGGCGTTGGCGAGGCCGGATCGGTGATGGTCACGGGTTCGTTCAGGATCGGTTCGAGCCGGTCGAGCGAAGCCTGACCGCGCTTAAACTCGGCGTTCAAGTTGCCCAGCCGCTTGATCGGTTCGTAGCACTGGTAGAGCGCGAGCAGCACGCTCATCAACAGCTCCAGTTTGATGTCGGCCTTGTAGGCGTAGATAAGCGTGATCGCCAACCCCGCGCCGGAGATGACCTCGATGGTGGGGCCGATGGCCTTGTGGTATTTGGCGATTTTGATCTGCGCCGTGATCAGGGCGCGGGTCGTGGCGCCGAAGCGCTCGTTCATGCGCCCCTCGAGACCGAAGGCGCGAACCTCGCGGGCGGCGGAAAGGTTTTCGGTGAACTGCGCGGAGATGTCGCCAAGGCGGGCCTGCGCCTGGCGGGCGCGCCCGAGGATTTTTTTGGCAAAATGGCGCAGCGGGAAAACGCACAGCGGGATGAGCGCGAGGCTGATCAAAACGAGCGTGATGCCCTCGGCCTTCAGCGCCGCGTAGGCGACGTAGGACAGGGCGGCGACCAACGTGAGCGGGTGCTTGATGCCGTCGTTCACCGCCACGGTGATCGTGTGTTGCACCTGCTGGGCGTCGGCGAGGCCGCGCGAACTCAATTCGCCCACTGGATGGCTTTGCAGAAACGAGAGCGGCAAAAACTGAAGTTTGGAAAAGTAATCCCGTCGCAGGCTTTCCAGCACCCGCGTGCCGATGATTTGAAACAGATAGGTGCTGATGTAGCCGCTCACCGCCCGCACGAGGAAAATGCCCGGGAAAAGCATGGCCACGCGCGTGATTTCCCAAGTCGTCATCGTCCGGGGGCCGGAGAAAATCGGCTCGAACACCCGATGGAGCAGATAGGGGAGGCCGAAGCCGCTCGCCGCCGAATAGATGGCAAGACAGACGAGTGCCGCCGCCAGATGCCCGCGCAACGGTCGCAGATAGTGTAGATAAGGCAGGAAGCGCTTCATGTGGCGTGGGACCACCGTGCGGTCGGGAGCGAGGATGGCATGTGGGTCTTGGGTGATAGGTGACCGCTCCGGACGGTCAATGTTACTGTGGGCCGGGAAGCAGGGCAGGTCAGGGTAGGGGGCGTTCAGATTAATATTTATTCCGGAGCCACGCCGCGTTCTGCTGTGCTTTTTTCCATGCTCGATCCCAAGCTCCTCCGCGAATCGCCCGAACTCGTCCGCGCCGCCATCGCCAAAAAACACCTCACCGTCGATCTCGACGAGGTGCTCGCGCTTGATGCCGCCTGGCGTTCCCAACTCGCCGAGGTCGAGGCCCTGCGCGCCAAGCAAAAGGCCGCCAACACCGACATGGCGAAACTCCCCAAGGGCTCGCCCGAATTTATCGCCAAGGTGCAGGAGATGAAAACCGTCTCCGCCGAAGTGAAGGCCCGCGAGGCCGGCCTCGGTGAGATCGAGGCCAAGTGCAAAGCCGCCATGCTCTCGCTGCCCAACCTCCCGCACGCCAGCGTGCCCGAGGGCCGCACACCCGAGGAGAACGTCACGTTCTCGACCTGGGGCGATTGCCTCGGTCTCTCGCCCGTCGCCAAGGCCCACTGGGAAATTCCCGGCTTCGAGGAAATCATCGATTTCGGCCGCGGCTCCAAAGTCACCGGCGCTGGCTTTCCGTTCTACATCGGCGACGGCGCCCGCATCGTGCGCGCCTTGCTCCAGTTCTTCTTGGACGAGGCCGTCGCCGCCGGCTACGTCGAGGTCAACCCGCCCATCTTCGTCAACGCCGCCAGCGCCACCGCCACCGGCCAGCTCCCCGACAAGGAGGGCCAGATGTATGAGGCCGTCGCCGACGGTTTCTACGCCGTGCCCACCGCCGAGGTGCCGCTGACCAATTTCTTCCGCGACGAGATCCTCGAAGAGGCCTCGCTGCCCGTGAAGCGCGCCGCCTACACGCCATGTTTCCGCCGCGAGGCGGGCAGCTACGGCAAGGATGTGCGCGGCCTCAATCGCCTGCACCAGTTCGACAAGGTCGAGCTGCTCAAGTGGGTCCACCCGAGCCGCAGCTACGACGAACTCGACCTCCTGCGCACCGACGCCGAACGCCTCCTGCAAAAACTCGGATTGCCCTACCGCGTGCTCCTCATGTGCGGCGGTGACGTCGGCTTTTCGCAGGCCAAGAAATTCGACATCGAGGTCTGGGCCGCCGGCCAACAGCGCTGGCTCGAGGTGTCGAGCTGTTCGAATTTCGAGTCGTTCCAAGCCCGTCGCGCGCAGATCCGTTTCCGCAACGCCGAGGGCAAGCCCGAGCTCGTGCATACGCTCAACGGCTCCGGCCTCGCCGTGCCCCGCGTGCTCGCCGCGCTGCTGGAAAATAACCTCCAGCCCGACGGCACAGTAAAAATCCCCGCCGCGCTCGCGCCTTATTTCGGCCGCGACACGCTTCGCTTCGGCTGAGCGCGGGATCGGAATTTTGACCGCGGATTACGCAGATGGGCGCGGATAATAACAGACTGCACTGGGATTTATCCGAAGCGATTATCGGCGCGGCCATGACCGTGCTGAATACTTTAAAACCGGGTCTAAAAGAAAAAGCTTACGAAAACGCGCTGGTGATCGAATTGCGCAAACGTGGCCATGTCGTGGAGCAGCAACGCCACTTCGACGTGGTTTACGAAGGCATCGTGGTGGATACGCTCGTTCCCGACCTTATTGTGGACGGCAAAGTCATCGTGGACCCTAAAGTCACGGAGGCATTTACCGATACGCATATCGCGCAGATGATCGGTTACATGGCGATCACCGGCTTGGAGTTGTCTTTGCTCCTCAATTTTAAACACGCACGTCTCGCGTGGAAACGCGTCGCCCGCTCGCATCCGCGACCATCCGCGTAATCCGCGGTTAAAAATGAATTGGTCCCGCATCACCGAGCGTCTCGCCGCCGCCATTCCGCGCGAGCGGCTGCATCCAGCCGTTCGCGCCTGGATCGCCGCTCGCCCGCCGCGCGAACGTCTCGCCGTCGCGCTGTCCGGCGGGGCAGACTCGGTCGCATTGCTCTTGTTGCTCTGGGCGCATTTCCCCGAGCGCCGAGCCCGTCTGCTCGCCTTGCATTTCAACCATCGCCTGCGCGGTCGCGCCTCCACCGCCGACGCGCGGTTTTGCGAAAAAGTCTGCGCGGCGCTCGGCGTCGCCTTGGTCGTCGGCCGCTGGGGGGGGCGTCCGCCCCTGGCCTCCGCCTCTCCCGTGTCCGAGTCCGCCGCACGCGCAGCGCGTATCCAGTTTTTCACGACAACGCTGCGCCGCCGCCGCGTCGCCGCACTTTTCACCGGTCATCATCGCGACGATGTCGCCGAGACGCTTTTCATGCGCCTCGCTCGCGGTGCCGGCTCGGCCGGACTTTCCGCTCCGCGTCCCGTGCATCCGCAGCCCGCGCTTGGTCGCGTGCATCTGCGGCCTTTGCTGAATCTCGACAAAGCCACTCTCATCGCCGCTCTGCACACCGCCGGTGCGCGCTGGCGTGAAGACGCGTCCAACGAATCCTCCGCCTACCTACGCAATCGCATCCGAGAGGAAGTCGTTCCCGCCTGGCGAGCGGCCGCCGACCAAGGCCGCGATGCGCTCGCCGGCCTCGCGCTTTCCCGTGATTTGCTCGAAGAGGACGATACCGCCCTCGAAGCTTGGGCCGACCGCGTCACGCGTATCGATGCCCGCGGCGGCCTCGCTCTCGCGCCCTTGCGCGACTTGCCGCGCGCCGTGCTGCGCCGCGTGGTCCGTCGTTGGCTCGACGCGTCGCCCGCTCGCACCGATCTTAACCGCACGGGTTTCAACGTCTTGCTCGACCTCGCCTCCGCCTCCGGCCGGGTCGGCGCAAAGCACAGCCTCGGTGCGGCTCATTTTGCGCTTCGCCGTCGCACCCGCCTGATTTGTGTGCGGGTTTCCCCCTAGAGGCCAATCGTCTGCGCCCGTTGACTTATCCGTTTGGAACCTGCACCGTTTTTCTCTAGTCTCTTCACTGATGCCCGATCCTACCCAAGACAACGGCCGCCCCCCTCGCCGGCCCCTTAAGAATCTGCCTCCAGACAAGTTCCAGCCGCGCATGTGGCTGATCTGGATCGCGCTAATCGGCACCATTCTCGCCGTGCTTTGGCTGAATCCCGCCAAATCCCAAGGCCAGGCCTCGCTCAAACTAACCGAGGTCGTCGAACTCGCCGAGGCCGGCAAAATCAAGGAAGGCCTCATGCGCTTTAGCAGCGCCGGCGGTCCCTACTGGTTCGAAATCACGGGCGAGACCATCGATCCCATCACGCTCGCCCCCGCGTCCTCCACCGGTGCCGAAGCGGTCAAAACCACCCAGTTCCGCGCCGCCGGTCGTCTCACCGACGCCACCTACGAGCGCCTCGAAAAAACCGGCGTGTTCAAGCAGGTCCCCGCCTCCAACGCTTGGGGTAACATCCTCGCGCAACTCATCCCGTTTATCCTCATCATCGGTCTGCTCTACTTCCTTTTCGTGCGCCAGCTCCGCAACGCCGGCCGCGGCGCGATGAGCTTCGGCAAGAGCAAAGCCAAGATGCTCTCGCGCGACCGCGAAAAAACCACCTTCGCCAACGTCGCCGGTTGCGACGAGGCCAAACAGGAGATTTCCGAAGTCGTCGATTTCCTCAAGGACCCGAAAAAATTCCAACGCATGGGCGGCAAGATTCCCAAGGGCATGCTGCTTGTCGGCCCTCCCGGCACCGGCAAAACTCTGCTCGCCAAAGCCGTCGCCGGCGAGGCCGACGTGCCCTTCTTCAGCGTCAGCGGTTCCGACTTCGTCGAAATGTTCGTCGGCGTCGGCGCCAGCCGCGTGCGCGACATGTTCGAGCAGGGCCGCAAAAGCGCTCCCTGCATCATCTTCATCGACGAGATCGACGCCGTCGGTCGCCAACGCGGCGCCGGCCTCGGCGGCGGCAACGACGAGCGCGAACAGACCCTCAACTCCATGCTCGTCGAGATGGACGGCTTCGACACCTCCGAAGGCGTCATCATCATCGCCGCCACCAATCGCGCCGACGTCCTCGACCAGGCCCTCCTCCGTCCAGGCCGCTTCGACCGCCAGATCTACGTTGACCTCCCCGACCTCGCCGGCCGCGAACAAATTCTCAAGGTCCACGCCCGCAAGATCCAGCTCGCCGAAGATGTCGATCTCAACGTCATCGCCCGCGGCACGCCCGGCCTCTCCGGCGCCGAACTCGCCAACCTTCTCAACGAAGGCGCGCTCCTCGCCGCCCGCCGCAACAAGAAGCGCGTGGACATGCAAGACGTGGACGATGCCCGCAACAAAGTCCTCTTCGGCCTGGAGCGCCGCAAGGGCATGGACCCCGAGGATAAAAAAGTCATCGCCGTCCACGAGGCCGGCCACGCCCTCGTCTCCACCGTCATCCACGATGAGACGCTGCCCCTGCACAAGGTAACCATCATCCCGCGCGGCAACTCCCTCGGCAGCGCGATGTATATTCCTTCAAAGGACATCTACAACCAGTCGAAGACCCGCCTACTCAACCGCCTCGCCGTTTCCTTCGGCGGTCGCATCGCCGAGGAACTTGTCCTGGGCGAGATCACCTCCGGCGCTTACGGCGACATCCAGCAGGCCACTAAACTTGCCCGTCACATGGTGTGCGATATCGGCATGAGCCCGCTCGGCCCCATCTCCTTTGGCCAAAACGAAGACACCGTTTTCCTCGGTCGCGAGATCACCCGCAATCGCCAGGTCAGCGAAGAAACCGCCCGCCAGGTGGACGCCGAAGTGAAGAACCTGCTCGATCAGGAATACGCCCGAGCCAAGGACATCGTCTCGAAGCACCGCGACGCGCTCGACAAGATTTCCGACGCGCTTCTTGAGCACGAGACGATCGAAGGCCGCCACGTCACCGAGATCGTCGAGTTCGGTGAAATTCGTTCCCCGATCCGCGCCCCCGAGCCTCCGCCCATTCCCGCGTCCGCCAAGCCCGACGCCAAGTCCGGCTCCGCCAAACGCGACGAACCGGAACCGCTCGGCGGAGCCGCCGCCCCTTCGCCAGCCTGATCCCGGGAGCGCCGACTTTCAGTCGGCCCGTTCCTTTCTCAGCATCGCCCCGCCCGCGCCCCGCGCGAGCGGGTTTTTTTGTGTAATAATTTTCCAATACGCCTCTTACCGTTGTTTCGCGGCCACATCGCGGCTACCGTCTCGCCAGCATGAGCAAGTCATCCCTCTCTTCCGCCGAATCCTCCTCCGCGTCCAACGCCTTCCACATACCCGCGCCGCACTCTCTCTCCACCGAAGACGTCCTCGGCAAACTCGACGCCTCCCCTGACGGACTCTCCGCCGCCGAAGCCGCCAAGCGCCTCGAAACCGTCGGCCCCAACCGCCTCCCGCAGCCGCCGCGCGACGGCGTGTTCAAGCGCTTCTTTAAGCACTTTCACGACATGCTGATCTACATCCTGATCGGCGCCGGCGTGATCACTGCCGTCCTCGGGCACTGGCTCGATACTTTCGTCATCCTTGGCGTCGTCGTCGTCAACGCCATCATCGGCTTCATCCAGGAGGGCAAAGCCGAGCAGGCTCTCGAAGGCATCCGAAAAATGCTCTCCCTCCACGCCCACGCCCGCCGCGACGGCGCCTGGTCCGAGATCGAGGCCGATACCCTCGTGCCCGGCGACATCGTCCGCCTCAAATCCGGCGACCGCGTGCCCGCCGACCTCCGCCTCATCGAGGTCAACAACCTCCGCATCGAGGAGTCCGCCCTCACCGGCGAATCCGTGCCCTCCACCAAATCCACCGACACCTCGCCCGCCGACGCCGGCGTGGGCGACCGCCACGGCATGGCCTACTCCGGCTCCCTCGTCGCCGCCGGCCGCGCCACCGGAGTCGTCACCGGCACCGGCCCCACCACCGAGCTCGGCCGCATCAACAAGATGATCGCCGACGTCGAGAAACTCGCCACCCCGCTCACCCGCCAGATGGCCGCCTTCGGCAAAGTCCTCTCCATCGCCATCCTCGGCCTCGCCGCCGTCATGTTCGGCATCGGCTGGTTTTTCCACGACTACACCATCGCCGAGCTCTTCTTCGCCTCCATCGGCTTCGCCGTCGCGGCCATCCCCGAGGGCCTGCCCGCCATCCTCACGATCACGCTCGCCCTCGGCGTGCAGCAAATGGCCCGCCGCAACGCCATCACCCGCCGCCTCAACGCCGTCGAAACCCTCGGCTCCGTCACCGTCATCTGCTCCGACAAAACCGGCACCCTCACCCGCAACGAGATGACCGCCCGCCACGTCGTCACCCGTGCCGCCACCTACGACGTCGCCGGCACCGGCTACGACCCCGAGGGCAAACTCACCCGCGACTCCTCCGACGCCTCCCTCGCCGACCACCCCGACCTCCGCGCGCTCGTCGAGACCATGGCCGTGTGCAACGACTCCGACATCGCCAAAAACGACGACGGCCACTGGCACGTCACCGGCGAACCCACCGAAGGCGCGCTCGTCACCCTCGGCCGCAAAGCCGCCTTCGACCCCGCGCCCTACGAACGCATCGCCGTCATTCCCTTCGAGTCCGACAATAAATTCATGGCCACGCTCAACCGCGTGCCCGACCGCGACACCCCGCGTCTCTTCCTCAAAGGTGCGCCCGACCGGCTCCTTGATCGCTGCGCGCGACAACTCGCCGCCGACGGCCGCGCCACCGAAGACCTCGACCGCGCCTTCTGGGAAAAAGCCATCGAAGACCTCTCCTCGCGCGGCCTCCGCGTGCTCGCCGCCGCCTCGCGCGACGTGGACGCCGCCAAGTCCGACCTCTCCCTAGACGACCTCTCCCCCGACCGCGACAACGGCCTCATCTTCCTCGGCCTCGTAGGCATCATCGACCCGCCCCGCCCCGAAGCCATCGAGGCGATCAAAATCTGCCGCGAAGCCGGCATCCGCGTGAAAATGATCACCGGCGACCACGCCGGCACCGCCACCGCCATCGGCCGCGAGATGGGCATCACCGACAACGACCACGCCATCACCGGAGCCGAGCTCGAGTCCGCCTCCGACGAAAAACTCCGCGAACTCGTGCGCGACCACGACATCTTCGCCCGCACCAGCCCCGAGCATAAACTCCGCCTCGTCACCGCGCTCCAGGCCAATGGCGACGTCGTCGCCATGACTGGAGACGGCGTCAACGACGCCCCCGCCCTCAAGCGCGCCGACGTCGGCGTCGCCATGGGCATCAAAGGCACCGAGGCCACCAAGGAAGCCGCCGAGATCGTGCTCGCCGACGATAACTTCGCCTCCATCGAGCGCGCCGTCGAGCAGGGCCGCACCATCTACGACAACCTGCGCAAGGCCATCGTCTTCATTCTTCCCACCAACGGCGCCGAGGCGCTCGTCATCCTTGCCGCCATTGTATTCGGTTGGGCACTACCGCTGGAGCCCGTGCAGATCCTCTGGGTCAACATGGTCACGGCCGTCACCCTCGCGCTCGCCCTCGCCTTCGAGCCCGCCGAGCCGGGACTCATGAAGCGCAAACCCCGCTCGCCCGACGCGCCCATTCTCGGCGGACACTTGCTCTGGCGCATCGGCTTCGTCTCCGTGCTCATCGGCGGCGCCACCATCGCCGTTTTCCTCTACGAGAAAAGCATCGATGCCCCCATCGAGTTGGCCCGCACCCTCGCGGTGAACACCCTCGTGTGCGGCCAGATCTTTTATCTCTTCAATAGCCGTTACCTCCGCGCCAGCAGCCTCACCTTCCGCGGCCTGTTCGACAACCGCGCCATTTGGATCGCGGTCGCCGCGCTCGCCGTGCTCCAGCTCGTGTTCGTGTATGCGCCATTCATGAACAGCCTCTTCCGCTCCGTGCCGCTGGAGGCCCGCCACTGGTTGATCCCCCTCGGCATCGGCGCGGCGGTTTTCCTCATCGTCGAGTTGGAGAAATACATTCTCAACCGCCGCCAAAAATAGCCCCGGAAAAACCTTTGCCATGCCGACGTTGCTCATAGCGCCCGCACCGCGCCTGCTTTTTTCTCTCATGGATTCATTTACCGCCGAAGAAACTCCGCTCTCCGCGCTAGAGGCCCGCGTCCTCGGATGCTTGATTGAAAAGGAATTTGCGACGCCCGACATTTATCCGCTCACGCTCAATTCGCTGATCGCCGCCTGCAACCAACGCAGCAACCGCGCGCCGGTGATCGCGGTGGAGAGTCGCGAGGTGGAAATCGCGATCGAGCAGCTCCGTCACCGCCGACTGGTGGCGCACTTCACCGGAGCGGAGGCGCGGGTGGCGAAGTTCAAGCAGACGTTTGATCTGGTTTATCCCATCCCGCCTGAGGCGCGCGCCTTGCTGGCCGAGTTGCTCCTGCGCGGACCGCAAACCACGGCGGCCCTGCGCGCCAACAGCGAGCGCTTGATCCCGCTCCCCGAACTCCCCGAGGTCGAGCAATTGCTCATGGATCTCGCGGCGCGCGAGTCGGCCCCCTTGACGCGCAAGTTGCCTCGCACGCCGGGCCGCAAGGAGCCGCGCTGGGGCCAGCTCCTTACCGGCGAACCTGCCGCCGAAGAGACTTCCGGAGCGACTCAGTCCGAACCCCTCACTGTGCGCCTGGCGTTACCACCCGAAGCCGAACAGCGCATCGCAACGCTAGAAGCCGAAGTAGCCCGGCTCGGCACCGAACTCCTGCGCCTACGCTCCGCCCTCGGCGAATAAACGACGCCGCGCCTGCGAAGGTCGCATGATCTCTTTTTAATAAAGGACAGGTTCAAATAATCGACACGCTCCGCCTTCGCCAAAGGCTTTAAACAAGGGACAGGCTCAAAATGATCGACAACCGGATGATTTATCCATTTGGATGTATCGAGAGGGCAGGCACTGATCCGTCCGCTCCTTCCTGATGCGAACCGCCCGAATCAAAACGTCCCCCGCGCTTGGTGAATCGATCTACCATTGCATGACTCGCACCGTGAATGGGGAGCGACTCTTCGACGACACCGCCAAAGAGGTTCTGCGCAAACAGCTCTGGCAAATCGCCGCCTACTGCGGTGTTCAGGTGCTTACCTACGCTATTCTCTCCAACCACTTCCACGTTCTCCTACGCGTGCCCAAGGCCGAGTCCATCACGGACGCCGAACTCCTTCGCCGTTACGCTCTGCTCTACCCGAAGCCCACCGCCTTCCAACAAGCCCGCATCGAGGTCATCGCCCTATGGCTCAAAACCGGGGACCCCGAGGGCAACGCCTGGCGCCAACGTCAACTCGCCCTTATGGGTGACGTCTCGCAGTTCATGAAACTGCTCAAACAACGCTTCTCCGTCTGGTTCAACCGCAGCCATAATCGTTACGGCACGCTCTGGGCCGAACGCTTCAAATCCGTCCTCGTCGATCCCAAGGGCAAAGTCGTCGAAACCATGGCCGCCTACATCGACCTCAATCCCGTTCGCGCCCGCCTCGTCGCCGATCCTAAGGACTACCGTTTCTGCGGCTACGCCGAAGCCGTGGCGGGCAACACCCACGCCCGCGCCGGACTGCGCTTCGTCGTCGTCGGTCCCGAACGCCAACCCCACTGGACAACCGTGCAAAACGGCTACCGGCTCACCCTCTTCGGCATCGGTTCCGCCCCCCGCGATGGCGCCGGCTCCATTCCTCCCGCAGAACTCCACAAAGTCGTCGCCACCCAAGGCCGGCTCGCCCTGCCCGATGTATTGCGCTGCCGGATACGTCACTTCACCGACGGCGCCGTGCTCGGCTCAAAGGCCTTCGTCGCCGAACATCTCGCCACCTATCGTCGACGCACCGGACGACGCCGAAAATCCCCGCCCAAACCTCTTCCCGATATCGCCGACTGGGGCTCCGATCTCACCACTCTGCGCGGCCGACGCGACTCGCTCGGCACCGGCTAACCAGCCTCGCCGTCAGCGCCGCGCCCGCTTCTCTCTTGCCCCTCGCGCGGCGCTTGGGCTGCGTGTTCATCTTGGCCGCGCCCGATCCAGAACCCTTCGCCTCCATCACCTCCGTCACCTCCGTCGCCCCCGATACGCCAGCGCTCACCCTGCGCCCCATCGGCTTCGTGCGCACCGGCAAGGCGGTGAAATTCCAAGCCGGCCACCAACCCGATGAATCGCTCGTCGAGGACAACCGCCTCGAACTCCTGCCCGGCTGTGGTTTCGAAACTGCGCTCACCGATCTGGCCGGTTTTGAGCGCGTATGGCTCGTCTGGTGGTTTCATCGCAACACCACCTGGCGTCCACAGGTCATCCCCCCGCGCGGCCCGCAACGCCGCCGTGGCGTGTTCGCGACTCGTTCGCCGCATCGCCCGTGTCCGCTTGGGCTCACGCCCGTCCTCCTCCGCCGCGTCGAGGGCCTCGTGCTCCATCTCGGCCCCTGCGACCTCGTGGACGGCACCCCCGTCTTCGACATCAAGCCCTACGCTCCCGCCTACGATTCCTTTCCCGATGCCCGCGCCGGCTGGATCGACGAGGTGGACGCCGCCGAGGCCGCGCCGCCCGCCTTCACCGTTGCGTTCGAGCCGCTCGCGCTCGCCCAGGCCGACTGGTTACGCGCAGGGTGGGGGATCGACTTTCTGCCCCGCGCCACCGCGCTGCTCTCCCGCGACCCCGCACCGCATCGCACCCGCCGCATTCGGCGGACCGACTCGGGCTACGAAGTCGGCTGCGGCGCCTGGCGCGCGCTTTTCACCGTGGATGTCTCTGCAGCTCGCGTGACGATCTCCGGACTCGGCCCCGCCTATCCGCTGCGCTTTTTGCACCGCCGCGAGGGGAAACCCGTGCCCGACCGCGAGGCCCAGCTCGCTTTCCTCGCCTGCTGGCCGGACTCCGAGCTGCCGCTAAAAGCGAAATAACGCAGGCCAACAGCCGCGACTGTGGCTGGTCGAGCCGTTCTCGGTGATTTGCTTCGACGCGCCCGGCAACGCCCGCTCATTGCAACTAAATGCTAATCAGCCGTATGAGCAGCCTTACTCGCCAGGATTACGATATATTCACATACCCCGACTAACCGATGTGAATAACTTGTCGGCATTTACCCGTCCATTAGAGAGGGATTTTACTTGCGAATAATGGGGCGGAATGGGACGAAATGGGGCGTTGTGGGAGCCATTCCTGCACCTCCTAAATGTCCACTTCAGGTAAACCGTTCTATACCGGCTCGTTCCGGCATACGCTCGACGACAAGAATCGCCTCACGATTCCGTCGGCGTGGCGGAGCGCGCACGCCCCCGAGGACACTTTCCTGATCGTCCCGCTCGACGGTTACCTCTCCGTGCTCCCGCCCGCCGAGGCCCAGAAGCTCTACGACCGCGTGGCCGCGCAGGCCCTTTCCGATTCCGAGGCGCAGGAAGCCGCCGCGGATTTCTTCTCCAAGACCCTCTCGTTCAGTTTCGACAAGGCCGGCCGCGTGATGCTCACGCCCGAGCTTTGCGCCCATGCCGGTATCGCCAAAGACGCCGTGCTCGTCGGTTCGATGAACAAGTTCAACCTCTACAGTCCCGACCACTGGGACCGCGTGCAGGCCGCCACCGCCGCGCAAAAACCCGGCGACCGCTTGCGGCGCATGGGCATCTGAGGACGTCGACATGAAAAACGTCCTCCCGCCGCCCGCCACACGCAACGCCCGGAGGATCGCCGCCCATGAACGCCGCCTCCGCTGAATTCATCGCGCCCGCGCCCGCCCCGCACATGTCCACTCCAGGCCACACCTCCGTGCTCCTCGCCGAGACGCTCGCCCTGCTCGCTCCGCGCGCCGGCGGTCGCTACCTGGACTGCACTTTCGGTGGCGGCGGCCACACTCGCGCCATCCTCGAAGCCGCGCCCGGCTGCCAAGTCATCGCGCTTGATCGCGACCCCGAGGCCCACGAGCGCGCCGCCTCGCTGCGCGCCGATTTCGGCGACCATTTCACTCTCGTTGATCGCGACTTCGGGCAACTCGCCGACCTCGCGCTCTCCGGCCTCGATGGCGTGCTTTTCGACCTCGGCGTCTCCTCCTTCCAACTCGACGACGCCGCGCGCGGTTTCTCCTTCCGCAACGACGCCCCCGCAGACATGCGCATGGATCCGCGCCACGGCGTGCCCGCCTCGCGCTGGCTCGAGACCGCGACCGAGGAGATGCTCTTCCGCGCCGTCGGCACCTACGGCGAGGAACGCCACGCCGGCCGCGTCGTCCGCGCCATCCTCGCCGCGCGCGGCACCGGCGCGCTCGCCCGCACCGCCCCGCTCGCCGAACTCGTCGCCAACGCCATCCCGCCGCGCGACCGCTTCGCGTCGAAGATCCATCCCGCCACGCGCGCCTTCCAGGGCATCCGCATCGCGGTCAACGACGAGCTCGGCGCCCTCGAACGCGCCCTGCCCGCCGCTTTCGCCGCCCTCGCGTCCGGCGGCGTGCTCGCCGTCATCAGCTTCCACTCGCTCGAGGACCGCCCGGTGAAACGCTACCTGCGCCAGCTCTGCGGCCAGCCCGAGACGCGCGACGACCACCGTCCCGCCGACGAGCGCTCCGCCGTCGCCGAACCCCTCACCCGCAAGGCCGTCGTCGCCTCCGAGGCCGAGCTTTCCGCCAACCCCCGCAGCCGCTCCGCCCGGCTCCGCGCCGCCCGCAAACTGTAGTTATTCACCGGTTACGCACCCGTATCCACTCTCCGGACACACGTATCCGTCCCGCACTTACTCACAACTTTTTCCCCGCCCGATTCCGACCCTCCGCATCCACGCCATGAATACGAAAAACACCCGCGCTTTCGCCACCCAGCTCGTCCTCTCCGCGTTGGTCGTTCTCGGCGCGGGCGGCGGCCTCGGCTTTGCCATCGTGGACCTGCGCCACGACATCTCCGTGTCGGCCAATAACACCCGCCTGCTCGAGCAGCGCGTGATCGAGACCGAGCGCCTCGTCGCCGAGACCTCGGGCGCCATCGCCGCCGCGCAGTCGCCCGAAGTCTTGGCCCGTCGCAACCAGTCGCTCGCCCTCGGCCTGATGCGTCCTTCCGAGACCCAGGTCGTGCGTGTCGGCGAGTCCGCCATCGCCCGCTTCGCCTCCAAGCGCAACGCGGAGATCTTCGCCGCCGAGCGCGGCGCGCCGACCCTGCAACCCGTGAGCTTCAACCTAGGAGGCGCTCAGCGCTGAGTCGATGACCGCACGAGGCTTCGCCCACAATTTCCGCCTCTACCTCGTCACCGGCGTCGTCGTCGCCAGTTTCTCCGTCGTCGCCCACCGCCTCGTCGAACTGCACGTGCTGAAGCGCGCGCACTTCCTCGCGCAGCTCCAGGACACCCGCCATCGCGTCGTCGCCGAGCCCGCCCGCCGCGGCGGCATTTTCGACGCGCGCGGCGATCTGCTCGCGGTCAGCAAAACCGAGATCACCCTCGCCGTGGACCCGTGGGCGCTCGTCGAACGCATCGACGCGCAACGTTTCCCCGCGCGCATGGAGCGCTACGCCCAGGAGCAGACCGAACGCCGCGCCGAACTCGCCGCCATGCTCGAAATGCCCGTCGCCGAGCTGGAGGCTTTTTTCACTCCGACCTGGCGCGACGTTGTTCGCACCGCCGTCGTCGTCCCCGATCCGGCGACCGCCTCCGACGACGAGATAGCCCTCGCGCTCGCAGCCGCCGACGAGCCGGTTGAGAACGGCCGTCGCCGCGTCCGCTACGTGAAAATTCGCGAGGGCGTGAGCGAGGAGCAGTTCGCGCGCATCCAGGGGCTCCGCGTCGCCGGTCTCACCCACGAGCGCAAATACCGCCGCGTCTATCCGCACGGCCAGCTCGCCGCGCACATCATCGGTTTTGTGAACAAGGAGGACGTCCCCTCCGGCGGCGTCGAGGCCTACGCCGACGCCTATCTCAAGGGCATCTCCGGCTGGCGCGAGATCGAGCGCGACGGTAAGCGCGTCGAGCTCGCCCAATACCGCCAGCGCGAGGCCCCCGCCTCCGACGGCTGGGGCGTCGTGCTCTCCATCGACACCGCCATCCAGCACATCGTCGAGCGCGAGATGGCCGACCTCGTGGACAAGTTTAATCCCGCGAAGGCCACCATCATCGTGAGCGACGCCAACACCGGCTTCCTCCTCGCCCTCGCCAATCATCCCACTTTCAACCTCAAAGAATTCGGCACCACGCCGCTCGACAAGCAGCGCAACATCGCCGCCGCCGACCTCGTCGAGCCTGGCTCCACCTTTAAGATCGTCGCCACCGCCGGCGCGCTCAACGAGGGGCTCGTCACCCCCGCCACTAAGTTCGACTGCACGCTCGAGAGCATCATTTTTCAGGGCAAGCCGCGCCGCTTCATGCGCGACGACCACCGCTATCCGCAACCGCTCACCGTCGCCGAGATCATCGCCAAATCCTCCAACGTCGGCACCGCCCAGCTCGGCATGCTGCTCGGCGAGCGCGGACTCTACGACTACTCCCGCGCCTTCGGTTTCGGCGAGCGCTCCGGTTATCCGCTCGGCCGCGAGGAGCCCGGCATCCTCGCCGATCCGAAAAAATGGTCCGGCATCGACATCACGCGCATCCCCGCCGGCTACTCCATCGCTGCCACTCCGCTTCAAATCCACTACGGCATGGGCGTCATCGCCAGCGGCGGAAAACTCTTTCGCCCGCAGGTCATCCGCCAAGTGCTCGACGCCGAGGGCGAGGCCATTCGCGGCTACAGCTTCGGCCCCGCCGAGCGCCGCACCGTCATCGCGCCCGAGACCGCGCATTCCATGGCGCGCATGCTTCAGCGCGTCGTCTCGGTGGACGGCACCGCGCGCCGCGCCGCCATCCCCGGCTTCGAGGTCGCGGGCAAGACCGGCACCGCGCAAAAACTCATCGACGGCCGCTACTCCAGCCGCAACCACATCGGCTCCTTCGCCGGCTTCTTCCCCGCTAGTCGCCCGCGCGTCGTCATCACCGTGATCGTGGACGATGGCAAGGTGCCCGGTGGCGGCACCGCCTACGGCGGCACCGTCGCCGTGCCGAGTTTTAAGGTCATTGCCGAGCAACTCATCCAGTATCTCGACATCAAGCCCGTCACGCCCGTCGTCTCGCCCTTGCTCGCCGCGCAGACGCGCGAAGGAGGCGCTCGATGATCGTCCCGCCGCCCGAATCCGAATCCGTTTTTTCCGCCACCGAACCGCGCCTTCCCGCCCCTGTCTCATCCCCCAGATTGCGCAACCTCTCCGCCATGGCCCACACGCTCTCCGACCTCCTGACCAGCGACGAGATTCTCGCCTCCCGCGGACCGCTTGATCGCCCCGTCACCGGCATCGTGATGGACAGCCGCCGCGTCGTGCCGGGCAACGTGTTCTTCGCTCTGCCCGGTCTGCGCACCGACGGCGGCATCCACGTCGCCGAGGCCCTGAGCCGCGGCGCGGTCGCCGTCGTCTCCATCGCCCCGCCCGCCGCCAACCCGGCCAAGGTCACCTTCATCCAGGTCGCCGACGCCCGCGCCGCGCTCGCCCGCGCCGCGCGCCGCGTGCATCGCACGCCCGACCGCGATCTCGCCGTCGTCGGCATCACCGGCACCAACGGCAAGACCACCGTCGCCCACATCGTTAAACTTTTTCTCGAAGAACAAACCCGCGTCGGTCTGCTCGGCACCATCAGCTACGACCTCGGCGCGCGCACCGTGCCGTCTTTCAAGACCACGCCCGAGGCGCCCGATATTTTCCACCTGCTCGCCCAGATGCGCGACGCCGGCTGCCGCGAAGCCGTCATGGAGGTCAGCTCCCACGGCATCGATCAGCGCCGCGTGCTCGGCCTCGAATTCGCCGCCGCCGTCTTCACCAACCTCACGCAAGATCACCTCGATTATCACGAGACGCTTGAAGCCTACTTCCAGGTGAAGGCGCGTCTCTTCACCGGCGAGACCGGCGTCGCGCCGCCCGTGTCTGTGATCAATCTCGACGACGCCCACGGTCGCCGCCTGCTCGACATGATTCCCGCCGGCTCCTCGCGCGTCGTCACCTATGGCGAGTCCGCCGAGGCGATGATCCGCGCCGAGAACGTCGAGCTCGGTTTTAAGGAAACCACCTTCGCGCTCGTCTGGCCCGAGGGTCGTGCCCGCGTGCGCTCTCCGCTGCTCGGCCGCTACAACGTCGCCAACGTGCTCGCCGCCGCCGCCACCGCCTACGGACTCGGCCGCAACCCGCACGCCTTCCTCGCCCGCCTCGCCGTTTTCCCCGGCGTGCCCGGCCGCATGGAACGCATCGAGGAGGGGCAGATGTTTAACGTGCTAGTCGACTACGCCCACACCGACGACGCTTTGCGCAACGCCCTCGGCATGTTGCGCGCCATCACGCCCGGCCGTCTGCTCTGCGTCTTTGGCTGCGGCGGCAACCGCGACCGCGCCAAACGCCCGCTCATGGTCCGCGCCGTCGAGGACTGCGCCGACCTCGGCCTCATCACCGCCGACAATCCGCGCGGCGAAACGGTCGCCGCCATTTTCGAAGACATGCGCGCCGGCGTCACCCGGCCCGAGAAGTTCACCTGGATCGAGGATCGCCGCCGCGCCATCAGCCTCGCCCTCGACATGTGCCGCCCCGGCGACTGCCTGCTCGTCGCCGGCAAGGGCCACGAGACCTACCAGGAATTCGCCGACACCATCACTCCTTTCGACGACCGCCAGGTCGTGCGCGAACTCATCCAACTCAAACGTCTGCGTCCTCAACAACACCCCGCCGCCTGATGCCTACCTTCACTCCTCAATTCCTCGCCGAAGTCGCCCAGGGGCGCTGGACCCGCGAGCCCGCCGCCGACGCGCCCGTTAACGGCTTCACCGTGGACTCGCGCCATCTCACGCCCGGCCAGTGTTTCGTCGCGCTCAAGACCGCGCGCCGCGACGGCCATGCCTACGTCTCCGCCGCGCACGCCGCCGGAGCCGCCGCCGCCATCGTATCCTCCGCCGATCCTTCGCTCGAGCTGCCGCAACTCGTCGTCGCCGATCCGCTCGCCGCCTTCCAAAAAATCGCCGCCGCCCATCGTCGCACCTTCACCGGACAAGTCATCGGCGTGACCGGCAGCGCCGGCAAAACCTCCACCAAAGAGCTGCTCGCGATTCTGCTCTCCGCGTCGCCCGGCGACGTGCTCGCCACCCAAGGCAACCTGAACAATCAGCTCGGCGTTCCGCTCACCCTCACCCGCATCGATCCCGACAAACATCGTTTCGCCGTGATCGAAGCCGGCATCGGCGGACCCGGCGAAATGGCCAAGCTCGCCGCCATGATCCAACCTGATCACGCGGTGGTCACTCTCATCGGCCCCGCGCATCTCGCCGCGCTGGGTTCGCTGGAAAACATCGCCAACGAGAAATGTCTGATGCTCGCGGCCGCGCCCGAGACCGGCCTTCGTCTCGCCCCGGTCGGCACCATGAACTACAACGCGTTTCGCGCTCTCTCGCGCTACTCCGTCGTCGTATCCGACGTCGTGCAAACCCGCGATTCCACCCGCATCTCGCTCGACGCCACCACCACCGGAGCGGACGGAAAACTGGACTTCGAGTGCCGCCGCCTCTCCGAGGGCATGGCCTGTAACGCCGCCATCGCGCTCACCGTCGCCCTGCGCCTCGGCGTCACGCCGGAGCAGGCCGCCAAGCGCCTCGCCCTCTGGCAGCCGGCCGCCCTGCGCGGCGAACATGTTTACGACCACGCCGGCCGCTGGCTCTACGTGGATTGCTACAACGCCAACCCCGCCTCGATGCTCGACGCGCTGGATGTGTTTGTCGGCATGGCTCCGCCCGATCAGCCGCGCCTCTTTATCGTCGGCGGCATGGAGGAACTCGGCAAAGACACGCTGACCTTCCACCGCAATCTCGGCGAAGGGCTTCGTCGCATAATCCGCCCGCAAGACTCGGCCCTCGTGATCGCCGACAACGACATCGCCCGCAGCGTGGTCGAGGGCGCGATGATCAAGTCTGTGGTCGCCATCGACAGCATCGGCGCCATCCGCGCCCGCCTAGAAAAACACAAGGGCGCGGTCTTCATCAAAGGCTCCCGCCGCTACCAGCTCGAATCCCTCCTCCTTCCCAACGTCGTCGCCGCCGAAGTCCCCGGCGGTGGTCACTGAGCTCTTCGCTTCCTTCTTCCCGCTTCTCCGCCGTGCTTTCTTTTCTCGCCGATTACGAAGAATTCTGGGGTCCGCTGCGTCTGCTGCGGTTCCTGACTTTTCGCGCCCTGCTCGCCGCGCTCACCGCGACCGTGATCGGTTTCGTCATCGGCCCGTGGCTCATCGCGCATCTGCGCCGCATGAAGCTCGGTCAGCATTACGACGACACCCGCACCGGCGATCTCGCCGCGCGCTTCGACAAGAAAAACACCCCCACGATGGGCGGCCTGCTCATCTTCGCCTCCGTGTTCGTGAGCACCGTGCTTTGGGCTGAGCCCAACGTGTGGGTCGTCACCGCTCTTTTCGTTTACACCGCGCTCACCGGCGTCGGTTTCCGCGACGACTACCTGAAGGCCGTGCGCAAAAACAAGGACGGCATCAGCTCCCGGGAGAAGATGTTTTGGCAAACGCTCGTGACCGTCGTCGCGCTCGTGATCCTGATCCTGCATCCCACCAGCTCGGAAAAAATCCGCGAACTCTGGGTGCCGTTCTTCAAGGAGCCCGTCTTCATTTTCGCCGGTTCGCTCGGCCTCGTCGCGCTCTTCGTGATGATGTTCTTCTGGATCGTCGGCTTCTCCAACGCGATCAACCTCACCGACGGCCTCGATGGCCTCGCCATCGGTTGCACCATCACCGTCGCGCTCGTTTATGGCATCATGGCCTACTCGGCGGGCAACGCCATCATCTCGAAGTATCTGCTCATCTCGTTCGTGCCCGGCACCGGCGAACTCGCCGTCATGTGCGCCGCATTGGTCGGCGCGGGTATGGCCTTCCTTTGGTATAACTCACACCCGGCCGAGGTGTTCATGGGTGACACCGGCTCGCTCGCCCTCGGCGGTCTCATCGGCGTCGTCGCCTTCATGGTGCAACAACCCATCACCCTCGTCATCGTCGGCGGCGTGTTCGTGATCGAGGCGCTCTCGGTCATTATCCAGGTATCCGTTTTTAAATACACCAAACGCCGCAGTCCCACCGGCGAGGGCAGACGCTTCTTCCGCATGGCCCCGATTCATCATCATTTCCAGAAGCAGGGCTGGCCCGAGACCAAGGTCGTGCTGCGTTTTTGGGTGATATCCTTGATGTGCTCGCTCGCCGGTCTCGCGACGCTTAAACTGAGATAAAACCCGATGCGTATCCCTGACTTCATCCGCCCGCTCCTCGACCGCCCCGTCGCCATTCTTGGCGGCGGCGTGAGTGGTCGCGCGTTGGCTGGTCTCGTCGCCGCGCTCGGTGCCGAGGCGCGCATCTACGACGCGCGCGGGGCCGACGGCGAACAATCCGCTTTCACTGCCGACGACGCCCAAGGCTGCGGGCTCGTGCTCTTCTCGCCCGGCTTTGCGTCCACCCATTCGTGGCTCTCGCTCGCCCGCACCTGCGGTGCGCTTTGCCTCGGCGAGCTCGATTTCGCCGCGCTCTTCTGGCGCGGCTCGCTCGTCGCCGTCACCGGCACCAACGGCAAGACCACCACCACCGAGTTTCTCACCCACGCGCTCACCGTCGCCGGGCGCGACGCCACCGCCACGGGCAACATCGGCTTTCCGCTTTCGCAACTCGTCGTGGATCGCGGCGGCGGCGGCCCCGACTCCATCGCGGTCTGCGAGGTCAGCTCGTTCCAGGCCGAGAGCCTGCGTCACTTCCGCGCCGACAGCGTCATCTGGACCAACTTCGCCGAGGATCACCTCGAACGCCACGGCTCGATGAACGACTATTTTTTTGCCAAGTGGCATCTGCTCGAGCGCTGCATCGGCGGCCACGTCCACGTCGGCAGCAGCGTGCAATTCCACGCCGGCGAGTTCGGCCAGACCTTGCCCGCCGATGCCTGCGTCGCGTCGGAAAACGAACCTGGCGACGTCCTGCTCCAGGGCACGCTTTTCGCCGACTACCCGCAGCGCGAAAACTTCCTCCTCATCGCCGCCTGGTGGCGCGCCACCGGCATCCGCGAGAGCATCCTCTACGCGGCGGCCCGCACCTTCGCGCCTGGACGTCATCGCATGGAGCGATTGGGGGACTTCGGCGGCGTCACTTGGTGGAACGATTCCAAGGCCACCAATTTCCACGCCGCCGAGGCCGCGCTCGCCCGCTTCACCACGCCCGTCCTGCTCGTCGCCGGCGGCAAGTCCAAGGGCGGCGACCTCGCCGGCTTCATCGCTCGCATCGCCCCGCGCGTGCGACATGTCGCGCTCGTCGGCGAGACGCGCCACACGCTCGCCGCCGCCTGCGACGAGGCCGGGCTCGCCCACACCGTCTGCGCCGATCTCGACGAGGCCGTGCGCGCGCTCGCCGCGCAGGCCCGCCCCGGCGACAACGCCCTGCTCAGCCCCGGTTTCGCCAGCCTCGACCAGTTCAAAAGCTACGCCGAGCGCGGCGACCGCTTTGTGAACCTGGTGCGAAATCTCTCCACCGCCCACGCACTTTCTTGAAACCGGGAACTCTCCCGAAACACCCAACACCCACTCATCATGAAACTCACCCACGTCTTCGGACTCGTCGCCGCGATTCACGTCGCCGCTTTCACCATCATTTTTGCAACCCCCGGTTGCCGCTCCTCTGGCAAGCCCAAGCCGCGCCCGGAACAAACCGATCCCGTCGCCTCCGGTGGCGCGATCGCCCCCGCTCCGGTGGATAACTTCGCCGGCTACCCCGTCGCCTCCATGAGCGACTCCGATATCAACGCCGGCTACTCGTCATCCGCTTCCACCGCCTACACCCCGGTCTCGCCTGTGACGCAGTCCGTCAACCCCGACGGCTCGGTTCGTTTCTCGCCCGCGCGCCACGCCACCACGCCCCAGCCGGTCACTCGGATCACCGCGCAAGTCTCCGCGCCGTCCGCCACGCACACCGTTGTCCGCGGCGACAGCCTCTGGTCCATCTCGCGCAAATACGGCGTCACCGTCGCCGAGCTCGCCGCCGCCAACAAACTCTCGCCCTCCGCCACTCTGCGCCTCGACCAAAAGCTCACCGTGCCCGCCAAGGCCTCCGCGCTCTCTGCTTCCGGCGCCGCCTCGAGTGATGCTGCCAATACCTATGAGGTGAAGGCTGGCGACACCCTTGGCGCCATCGCCCGGCGCGAAGGCACCACGGTCGCCGCGCTGCGCACCGCCAACAACCTCTCCGGCGACAACCTGCGCGTCGGCCAGAAACTCGTCATCCCCGGCAACGCCGCCCCGCTCTCCTCGTCCTCCGCTGCCGCTCCCGTCGCGAGCACTTCCGCTCCCGCCGCGCCGCGCTCCGGTCCCATCACCTACAGCGTGGTGGCCGGCGACACCCTCGGTTCCATCGCCCGCACCTACGGCGTGCGCGTCGGCGAGATCGCCACGCTCAATAACATCACCGATCCGGCCAAGCTGCGCGTCGGCCAGGTTCTCCGGCTGCCCTCCGGCGCCCGCGCCCCGGCTTCCGCTTCCGCGCCCGCTCCGGCTCCTGCCCAGACCTTCACGCCTGCTCCGCGCATCACGCCCACCCCGGCTCCCGCGCCCGCGCCGCTCACCCCGCGCTTCGATGAGCCGACCCCGATCACGCCCATCCAGTCCGTCGAGCCGGTCGAGCCCGTGTTCCCCATCGAGCCCGACGCCGTGCCGGTTATCCGCATCGAGTAATCAGCCGCCGCAACCGCCCGCCCAACACTGCGCCACACGCACTTGAAAACCCGCGAATTCGAACTCCCGCCCGAGCCCGCCGGCGTGCGCGTGGGCTTCAACCCCGTGGGGATAATCCTGTTCTGCGTCGCCGCGCTGGCGATGTTGGGCCTGCTCGCGGTTTACAGCGCCACGGCCTTCAAGTCGTCGTCGTTTTTCTACAAACAAATCCTCGGCATCTGCCTCGCGCTCGGCACGGGCTTCGTGGTCAGCCGCGTGGATCTCGAATACGCGCGGCGCTTCGTCTGGATCATCACCGCCGGCATAGTCGTGCTGCTCATCCTGGTCGCGATCCCCGGTCTCGGCATCAGCGTAAACGGTTCGCGCCGCTGGCTCGGACTCGGTCCGGTGCGCTTCCAAGTTTCCGAACTCGGCAAGATCGGCCTCGTCTTCGCGCTCGCCCACTACCTCGCGATCAACCAGTCCGCGATGGGCAACTTCCGGCGCGGCTTCGTGTATCCGCTCGGCATCATCGGCGTGGCCGGCGCGCTCATCATGCTCCAGCCCGATTTCGGCACCGCCGCGCTCGTGTGCGCCACCGGCGTGGTGATGCTCTTTCTCGCCGGCGCGCGCTGGCGCTACATTTTCACCAGCGTGGGTCTCGGCGCGGCACTCTTCGCCGCCGCCATCGCGCTCAACCCCAACCGCCTCACCCGCCTCACCGCCTTCCTCGATGTCGAGGGCAACAAGCTGGGCGGCACCTACCAGGTTTACCAAAGCTTCCTCGCCTTCGCCGCCGGCGGCATGCAGGGCGCGGGCATCGGGCAGGGCCGCCAGCAGATCTACTTCCTGCCCGAGGCTCACACCGACTTCATCTTCGCCATCGTGGGCGAGGAACTCGGCCTCATCGCGACGATGGCGACCGTCATCGCCTTCGCGGTCATCTTCATCTGCGGCCTGCTCCACCTGCGCCGCGCGCCCAACCAGTTTCAATACCTGCTCGTCGCCGGCGCGCTGCTCATCATGGCGCTGCAAGCCATCGTGAATCTCGGCGTCGTCACCGGCAGCCTGCCGACCAAGGGCATGTCGCTACCCTTCGTCAGCGCGGGCATGTCCAACCTCGTGCTCATGGGCATCATCGTCGGCCTGCTTATCAACACCCGCCGCGCCTGGTCGCGCGAGCGCGACCTGCCCGGCAATCGGGATTTCACCTGATGACCGGCGGCGCGCGCACCTACCTCCTCTCCTGCGGCGGCACCGGCGGCCACCTGTCCCCCGGCATCGCCCTCGCCGAGGGTCTGGTCGCGCGCGGGCACCGCGTCGTGCTGCTCATCAGTCACAAGAAAGTGGATACACGCCTCGCCGCCAAGTATCCCGCCCTGCGCTTCGAGCCCATCCCCGGCACGCCCTTCGGCGCGCACCCCGCTGTGCTCGCGCGCTTCATCGTCTCGCAGACCAAGGGTTTTTTCGCCGGCCTGCGTCTCGTGCGTTCGCTGCGCCCCGCCGCCATCGTGGGTTTCGGCGGCTTCACCACCGCGAGCATCATTGTCGCCGGCGCGATGCACGGCGTGCCGGTCGCGCTGCACGAGGCCAACCGCGTGCCCGGCAAGGCGGTGCGCCACCTCGCCCGTTTCGCCCGTCGCGTTTATCTGCCCGTTAATGTGGCGCTGCCCGGCCCCGCCGCCACCCGCATTCGCCATGCCGCGCTGCCGGTCCGCTCGGAGATTACCCGTTTGCCGCGCGCCGAGGCCGCCGGGCGACTCGGGCTCGATCCGGCGAAAAAAATCCTCGTCGTCTTCGGCGGCAGCCAGGGCGCGACCCCGCTTAACGACTGGGCGCGCGGCGCCGCCGCCGGCCTCGCCGCGCTCGGCGTGCAGCTCGCCTGCGTGACCGGCCTCGGCAAGGGCGAATCCGCCTTCACCAGTCACCAAGGCCCAAACGGCGCGGACGTGCGCCAGGTGTGGATTCCGTTTTGCGACGACGTGGCCGCGCTGCTTTCCGCTGCCGATCTTGTGGTCGCGCGCGCCGGCGCGGGCAGCCTCGCCGAGTTCGCGCGCATCGGCTCGCCCGCCATCGTGGTTCCCTATCCGCAGGCCGCCGACGACCACCAGCGCGCCAACGCCGCGTGGTTCGCCAAAAAGGGCGGCGGCGTGGTCGTCGATCAGAACGACATCGCTCGCCTCACACCGCTCGCCACCGCGCTCATCGTGGACGACGACGGCCTCGCCCGCCACCGCGCCGCGCTCGCCCGCCTCGCCGCCGAGCCCGCGCTCGACTTCATCATCGACGACCTCGAACACGCCGTCGTCAGCCAACGCGCCGCATGAACTCCGACGCCGCGCAACTCCCCCCGCTATTCGGCCGCCCCGTCCGCCGCCTGCACGCCGTCGGCGTCGGCGGCATGGGCCTCGGTCCGCTCGCCATCTACGCCTCCGACCTCGGCTTCGCGGTGAGCGGCGGCGACGACGCGCCGACCGACGCGATGTTCGCCGCGCTCACACGCGCCGGCATCACGCTCGCGCCCGCCGACCTGTTGCCCGCCGACGCCGAGCTCGTGGTGATTTCCTCCGCCATCGGGTCCGCGCATCCCGCGCTCGCCGCCGCGCGCGAACGCGGCGTGCCCGTGGTGCGGCGCGGCGAACTGCTCGCCGAATTCGCCCGCCACCGCCGCCTCGTCGCGGTCTGCGGTTCGCACGGCAAGACCACGACCGCCGCCATGTTGGTTACCGCGCTGCGCGCCGCCGGTCGCGATCCCGGTTATGTGGGCGGCGGACTTTTCGCGTGCGCGTCGCTCGCGCCCGCCGCCGTCGGGATCGACGAGTGGCTCGTCGTCGAGGTGGACGAAAGCGACGGCACCATCGCCGACTTTTCGCCCGCGCTGACCGTGGTGGTGAATCTCGATTGGGATCACCCCGACCACTACCGCACGCCCGCCGCGCTCGAGGCCGCGTTCGCCTCGCTCGTTTCGCGCACCACGGGTCCGGTCTTGTTGCACGCCGCGTGTCCGCTATCCGCCCGCGCCGCCGCCGGGCGCGCCGCGCTCACCTTCGGCACCGGCGGCGACTACGCCCTGCGCGCCGTCGACGCCGGTGGTCCCACTACGCAACGCCTGAGCCTCGGCGGACGTTTCCCCATCTCCGAGGCCCACGTGCGCGCGCTCGGCGAGTTCAACGCCCTCAACGCCGCCGCCGCGCTCGCCGCCGCGCATCTCATGGGCGTCGAGCTGCGCGCCGATTTGCTCGCGGCCTATCCCGGCGTGCGCCGCCGCCAAGCCGTGCTCACCTCCGGCGCGGGCTTCACCGTGGTCGAGGACTACGCGCATCACCCGGCGGAGATCACCGCGCTGCTCGCCGGCCTGCGCGGTCGCGTGCCGGTCGGCGGACACCTGCGCGTCGTGTTTCAACCGCACCGTTACAGCCGCACCGCGCAATTCCGCGCCGCGTTCGCCGCCGCGCTGGGCGGGGCGGATTCCGTTTATTTGCTCGATGTCTATAGCGCGGGCGAGTCTCCGCTGCCGGGCGGCTCCACCACCGAGCTGGCTGAGGTGTTTCGCGCCGCCTATCCCGTCGCGCCGCTGGTGCATCGCGAGGGCGACCATGCGCTGGTTTTTAAACGCGTCTCCGCCGATCTGCGTCCGGGCGATCTCGTCGCCATCGTGGGCGCGGGCGACATCGACGTGTCGGCGCGCGAATGGCTGGCGGACTTCGACCACGCCGCGTGGTGGGATCGCGTCGCCGCCGCGCTTCAACCGGTTGTCTCCATCGACACCAAGCTCCAGCGCGAGGCCCCGCTCGCCGGCAAGACCACCCTCGGCGTCGGCGGCGCGGCGCGGCTCTACGCCGAGCCGACCAACGAGAGCGATCTGCACGCCTTGGTGCGCGCCGCGCATGCCATCGGCCTGCGCGTGCTGCCGCTCGGGCGCGGCTCCAACCTGCTCGTGCCCGACGAGGGCGTGGACGCGTTGGTGCTCAGCTTGCGGCACTCGTTTTGGGAAAGTTTTTCGCCGCTGGGCGATGGCCGCGTGCGCGTCGGCGCGGGCCTGCGCTTGCGCAACCTGTGCGGTCTCGCGGCCAAGGCCGGTCTGGGCGGCTTCGAGTTTTTGGAAGGCATCCCCGGCAACGTCGGCGGCGCGCTGCGCATGAACGCCGGCGCGATGGGCGGCTGGATGTTTGACGTCGTCGAGAGCGTCGAACTCGTGACCCTCGCCGGCGAGCGGCGCATGCTGCCGAAGGCCGAGATGCACGTGGACTATCGCCATTGCGCCGAACTCCAGTCCGCCATCGCCCTCGCCGCCACGCTGCGCCCCGCGAAGCTCGGCGAGAGCGCCGACGTGACCGCGCAGATGGACGCTTACCGCGACAAACGCAAAAAGTCCCAACCCCGCGAACCCTCCGCCGGGTGCATTTTTAAAAACCCGCCCGGCGACTCGGCCGGCCGCCTCATCGACGCCACCGGGCTCAAAGGCGAGCGGGTGGGGGACGCCGAGGTTTCGCCCGTCCACGCCAATTTCATCGTCAACACCGACCACGCCCGCGCCGCCGACGTGATCGAGCTGGTGCGCCAGGTGCGCGCCCGCGTCGAGCAAGCCCACGGCGTGCGCCTCGAACCCGAAGTCCTGCTCTACGGCAAGGACTGGAAGGACGTGTTATGAGCCCTCGTTCTCGTTCTCATTCTCGTTCTTCGTTCTCCTTCCGTATCGGAGGGGCGTCGCGTTTCCTTTTTTCCAATCCGGCCAAGCCTCGAGAACGAGAACGAGTAAGAGAATGAGAACGATTTCTCACATGTCTCACCTCCCCTTGCCCCGCATCACCGTCCTGGCCGGCGGCGTATCCGCCGAGCGCGAGGTTTCGCTCGGCTCGGGCGCGGCCAGCGCCGCCGCGCTCGCGCGCCATTGGCCGACGCGTCTGCTCGACGTCACCGCCGCCGCGCTGCCCGCCGCACTCGACCCCGCGCGCGACGTGGTTTTCTCCACCCTCCACGGCACCTTCGGCGAGGACGGCGGCATGCAGCGCCTGCTCGACGCGGCCGGGATAATCTACGCCGGCTGCGACGCCGCCGCGTCCGAGCTGACGATAAACAAAGCCGCCACCAAACGCGCCGCCGCTGGCGCGGTCGTGCGCGTCGCGCCGGACAAACTCTTCACCGTGTCGCCGGACGCGTCGCGCCCGACGGCCGACGAACTCGTCGCCGTGCTGCGTTCGGAAAACCTCGTTTTGAAACCCAACGCCGAAGGCTCGTCGGTCGGTCTCGCCTTGCCCGAGGGCCGCGCCGCGCTGGAGGCCGCCCTCGCCGCGCTCACGCCCGGAAGCTGGCTGGCCGAACCGCGTCTCGTGGGTCGCGAACTTTCGGTCGGCGTGCTTGGCGGCCGCGCGCTTGGGGTGGTCGAGATTCGCCCGCGTTCCGGCGTGTATGACTTCGCGAGCAAATACACCAAGGGCGCGACCGAGTATCTCGCGCCCGCGCCGCTCGACGAGGCGACGACCCTCGCGGTGCGCCACGCCGCCGAGCGCGCCTTCGCGGCGTGCGGCTGCCGCGACTACGCGCGGGTGGATTTTATCCTGATTTCGCCCGACGAGTTTTATCTGCTGGAAATCAACACGCTCCCCGGCATGAAGGAGACGAGTCTCCTGCCGATGAGCGCACGGTGTCTGGGGCTTGATTTTACCGCCTTGGTAAGGGAGTTGGCCGGCCCGGCCGTGCGTCGTTTTCAGGAAACCCGTCTCTCCGCGCACCCGTGAACCCGATTCCCATAGTCCGACAGACCGCACCCACCTGGCGAGAAGTGATCGCCGGGGATGACGCCCGCCCGCGTCCGCTAAACCGCACCGGCCGTCGCCGTGTGGTGGTGGACGGCGTGCGTCTGTGGCTCACGGTCTTGGCCCTCGGCGTGTCCTTGTTTGCTGGATACACGGTCTGGAATCTCTGGCGCGCCAACCCCGCCAGCCTCGCCGCACCCTCCGAATCCACCCCGCTGCGCGAGATCGCGGTGCGCACCGATGGCGTGCTCGGTCTCGCCTGGGTCGAGGCTACGCTGCAAATCACCCTCGGCACCGGCATCATGGATCTCGACCTGCCCGCGTTGCGCGCGCGCCTGCTCGCCAGCGGTCAGGTGCGCGATGCGGTGGTGACGCGCCGTTTCCCCGACGTGCTCGCGGTCATCCTCGAGGAGCGCAGCCCGGTCATCCGCGCCCGCGTGCAGACCGGCGAGGGCGAACTGAGCAACCTCTTCGTCGCCCGCGACGGCTTCATTTTCGTCGGCGAGCGTTACGACGAGAATCTCGTCAACAGCCTGCCGTGGCTCGGCGGCGTGGCCTTTAACCGCACGATCTCCGGCCACGGTCCCGGCTTCGCGCCGGTCGCGGGCATGGACGCCGTGTCGGAACTGCTCGGCACTACCCGCGCCTCCTCGCCCGGGCTCGCGCGGGATTTTCAGGTGATCTCGCTCGCCCGCTACGCGAGCGACGGTGTGCTGCTGGTGCGCACGCCCGAGGTGGCCGAGATCGTGTTCGGCACGCGCGACGACTTCTACCGCCAGCTCGCGCGGCTCGACTACATTCTCGACGAACTGCGTTCGCGCCCCGGCGCGCCCGCGATTCGCACCATCAATCTCGCCATCGGCGGCCAGCAGGTGCCGGTGTCGTTCGAGCCCGCATCTGCGGCCGCCGCCGCTCCGGCGGCGCGCCCCGTGCCGCGTCCGGCGGTCGCGCCGATGCAAAACTTTTTCCGCCTCTAACGTTTCTTCTCCAACCTTCTTCTCCCCTTGCAGCCGTGAGCTATAAATCCCGCATCGTCGGTGCCGTCGAAATCGGCACCTCCAAAATCACTGTCCTCGTCGGCGAGGTCTCCGGTCCGCGCCTCAATGTCGTGGGCTTCGGCGAGTTCCCCTCGCGCGGCGTGGTCAAGGGCGTGGTGGTGGACGCCCCGGCCGCCGGCGAGGCGACGCACCGCGCGCTGGTCGCGGCCGAGCAGAGCGCCGGCGCGCGCATCCGCCAGGTTTACCTCGCGCAGAGCGGCAGCCACATCGACGGTTTTTATCACGAGGCGGCGATCAACATCTCCGGGCTCGAAGGCCGCGTGAGCCAGCTCGACATCGACAACGTCCACAACCTCGCGAAGACCAAGGCGCTGCCCGACGGCCGCTGCATCGTCCACTTTTTGCGCCGCCCCTTCTACCTCGACGGCACGCTCTCGCCCTCGCCCGAGGATATTCGCGGCACGCGCCTTTCGGTCGGCGTCTGGCACATTCATGGCGACCAGAACCGCATCGCGGACGGCGCGCACATTATTCGCAATTTTAACCTGCCCGTCTCGCAGCTCGTGCTCGCGGGCCTCGCTGGCGGCAACATCCTCGTGACGCCCGAGGAGCGCCAGCACGGCGCCTTGGTGATCGACGTCGGCGCCGGCACGACCGACTACGCCTATTACCGCCACGGACGCCCCTACGTCGCGGGCGTGGTGCCGGTCGGCGGCAACCACCTCACCAACGACCTCTCGCTCGGCCTGCGCATCACCGAAGGCCAGGCCGACAAGATGAAAACCCTCTACGGTCGCGCCACCATCGCGGCCAAGGATCGCTCCGACGCGGTCTGGCTCAACGGCGACATGGGCATCGGCGATCGCCGCTTCCCGCGCATGACGGTCGAGCAGATCACCACCGCGCGCATCACGGAGATTTTTGAAGTCGTGCGCAAAAAACTCGGCGCGCTCTACACGCCCGAGGAGACGCTCGCCGGCGTGGTGCTCACCGGCGGCACGACCGCGTTGCCCGGCATCGAGGACGCGGCCGCGCGCGTGTTTGGCGTGCCCGCCCGCGTGGGCGCGCCGCGCATCGACGTGAACGAAAAGCTGCGCAACCCCGCCTACAGCACCGCGCTCGGCCTCCTGCACCAGGGCCTTTCCCAACAGATGGACGACGCCTGCGCGTCCTCCACCCGCACCATCGGCGGCCGCATCAAGGGCCTGCTCGACCGCCTGGCGACGATCTAAACCTGAAACCTGAAACCTGAAATCCGAACCGTCTGATCCGTCCTCAGGTTTCAAGTTTCCTCCCTCATCCCTTCCTCATATGCCGCACCACGATTCCACCGGCGAGATGCCGCTTCCCCTTTCCGCCGATCTGCTCACCGACCGTCGCATCGCCATCAAGGTCATCGGCCTCGGCGGCGCGGGCGCCAACGCGGTGGATCGTCTCAAGATGGAAAATCTCGACCGCCTGCAAATGGCGGTGATCAACACCGACGCGCAGGCCCTCGCCGCCTCGCCGGTGCAGGACAAGGTGCTCATTGGCTCCTCCGTCACGCGCGGCCTCGGCGCGGGCGCCGACCCCGATCTTGGTCGCCAGGCGGTCGAGTCCGACCGCGAGAAAATCGCCGCCCTGGTGAAGGACTGCGATCTCGTGTTCCTGCTCGCCGGCATGGGCGGCGGCACCGGCTCGGGCGCCGCGCCCACCGTGGCCGAGATCGCCGCCGAACACGGCGCCATGGTCATCGCGTTTGTGACGCTGCCCTTCAGTTTCGAAGGCGGCCGCCGCGCCAAGCAGGCCGACGAGGGTCTGCACGCGCTGCGCAAAGTCTGCGACGCCGTCATCCCGCTTTCCAACGACCTGCTTCTCCAGGAGGCCGCCGAAGGCGAGACCGCGCTCGATAGTTTTGCCCGCGCCGACGAGTGGATCGGGCGCGGCGTGAAATCCATCTGGTCGATGATGTTTCGCACCGGCCTCATCAACCTCGACTTCGCCACGCTGCGGCAGGCCTTCCAGACGCGCGGCGGCAAGACGCTCTTCGGACTCGCCTCGGGCGAGGGCGCGGACCCGGTCGCCGAGGCGTTGGAAAATCTAAAACTGTGTCCGCTGCTCGCGACGCCCGAGTTCGCGCGCAAGGCGGACCGTTTGCTGGTCAACATCGTCGGCGGCACGGACCTCACCTTGCCGCGCGTGAACGAGATCATGACCGCCGTGACCGAGCAGTTTGGTCGCGACGCGCACGTGGTCATGGGCGCGGTGATCGATGAAACCTGCCAAGGGCGCGTGGAGCTGATGGTCATGGGCGCGAGCGACATCAACAGCCGCGTCTTCACGCCTCGCCGCGCGTCGGCCGCGCGTTCGCGCTCGACCGAGGCTCCCTTCGCGCCCGCGCCCGCCGCGGCGGGCGAACGCGGGCTGGAGATGCCGTTGGGCCTGGGCGAATTGCTGCCGGTCGCCCCGTCGGTCGCGAAGGAGGAGTCATCGCGGATGTCGACTTCCACCGCCACGAGCCAGGCCGCGATCAGGAAGACCGCCGCGCAGGCCGAGTTCGTGCTCGGCGAGCACGAGACCCGCGGCAGCTTCGAGAAGAGCGATCGCAACCTTTTCGAAGGCCAGGATCTCGACGTGCCGACCTACCTGCGGCGCGGCTTGAAGCTGCATCTGTGAGGAGCCGGGGCTCGGGGTGTAGGGGCTTCGCAAGCGAAGACCGCGCCGACCGGACGGCGATCTGAACCCCAACCCAAGCCCAAGCCGGGCTTCGCAAGCGAAGCCCCTACGTCGGACCGGCCTGCAGTTCTGTTTTATACCAATTACCTCTGCTTTTGGACTTATGGTAGGGCGGGACCGCTGGGCCCGCCTTGATCGATGACCGGGGAGTAATAAGGGACAGGTTAAAAAGGGAGCACGGAGACCCGTTTGACCGCCTCATCATTGCGGAGGCATTGGTTCTCGGCGTTCCGCTCGTCACCAAAGACGGCAACATCACCGACTCCGGCATCGTTCGCGTGATTTGGTAGAATCGAGATCAACAAACCACGCTCCGATTTCGTTGGTTCGACCCATGAAAAAGGCGGCCCCGGATCAGGGCCGCCTTTTTTGCGGGGAGGGCGTCGTGTGCCGGGGCTTACTTGCCGAAGAGGTTCTTCGTCGCGCCTTGGGCCTGGTTGTAGAGGTTCTGCGCCTGGGTGATCTGGCCGCGCAGATCGCCCACGACCTTTTGTTGCTCGGAGCTGAGGACGACGTCTTTGAGCGAGTCGAGCGAGGCGACGGCGAGGTCGAATTTTTGTTCGCCGAGGTAGGTCTTCGCCTTGGCAATGGCGTCGGTGTAGAGCTTGGTGGCATCGCCCGTGGCGGCCCCGATGCTGGTTTGGATATCGGCGACGACGGCGGCGGATTTGGTTTGGATATCGGCGACGACGGCCTCGGCCTTGGCGATGGCGGCGGCGGGGATTTCGCCCACGGGGATTTCTTTCGGGGCGGGCGTGTTGGTGGACTCGGCGGCGGGCTCGGGGGACTTGGAGCAGGCGACGAGAGCGAGACAGGCGAGGGGGAGGAGGAGGTTTGATGTTTTCATGATTGAGACGGCAGAATGCGAGTTGGCGTGCGGGAACGCGAGGCGAGAATGGGTGGCTTGGCTCAAGGAGCGGCGACACTCTTGTCGCCGATGTCGCGCGGTGAAATGCATCAAACCCGGCGACAGGAGTGTCGCCGCTCCTTGGGGGCTCCTTGGCTTAGCGTGCGGTTTCGCGGTCGCGGTAGCGGCGGGTGGCGTCGCGCACGGAGAGGTAGGGATCGACGGCGGAGTCCTTCATCTGATCGTAGAGCTCCAAGGCGCTCGGCAGGGAACTCATGATGTCGGTGACGGTGATGGCGGTCTGCCATTCCCAGTCGAGGCGGTCGGTCCATTCGTGGCCGCCGAGCTCGATGTAGTGCCAGCCGGTGGGGGCGGTCACGGTGTCGGCGACGCGGCCGCCAAGATCACGCAGGCTGGTGCCGCCGAAAATCGGAATCACGAGGTAGGGACCGTGTGGCACGCCCCACACCCCGAGGGTCTGGCCGAAGTCCTCGCGCGGGAGCTCGGCGAGTTCCGGCATGTCGTCGGTGGGGCGGAAAAAACCGGCCACGCCGACGGTGGAGTTGACGAGGAACTTTTTGGATTCGAGACCGGCGCGCTTAAACTTGCCCTGGAGAACGGCGTTCACGAGGCGCACGGGGTAACGGATGTTGTCGTAGAAGTTGCCGATGGCGCGGTTGACTGGCGGGCGCACGACGAACTCGTAGCCCTTGACCGCCGGCTTGAGCACGTAGGCGTAGGTGACGTTGTTGAACTTGAAGATGGCCCGGTTCACGCCCTCGAAGGGATCGTAAACTTCGACCGCGTCGTAGTCGGCGTAGTCGTCGTAATCGGCGTCGGGAATGACGGCGGGATCGACGACGGCCTGGGCGGAGAGGCTGGGCGCACCGACAAGGGCAAGCGCGGCGAGGGCGAGGAGCAGGAGGCGGTTGAAACGAAGCATGGCGGTGGAAGGAGCTAGTAGAGCTAGTAGAGCTAGTAGAGCTGGTAGAGCTAGTAGAGCTAGTAGAGCTAGTAGAGCTAGTAGAGCAGGGAAGCGGATGAACAGGCGAAGGGCGATGGGCGATGGGCGGAAGCACAAAAAGGCCCGCCGTGGTGACGGCGGGCCGGGCTATCGGAGTTTCGGGGAAGGTGCCAGAGTCTCGTCTCTTACGAAACGAGCTACGTGTGTGTCGTGGCCCGATTCGTGAGAATCGGGAGCATCCGGCTCGGCTTGATCGCGTTTAGGCTCAGCCGCCGATCTGATCGGCGACGAAGGCGCGTTCGTCCACGAGCTCCTTGTTGGTGACGGCGATCTTCTCTTTGCAGAAATCGCACAGCTCCTGGTCGGTGATGATCTCGTAGCTGCCGGGCGTGGTGGTGCGCACGGGCATGCCGGCCCAGACCTTGGGGTCGAAGCCGTAGTGGCCTTCGCTCTTCACCGCGATGGAGTGGACCTTGCCGGGGGTCATGAGGTCGCGCACGTGATCAACGAGGGCGTTGGCGGCGGAGGCGGCGGAGGAGGCGCCGCGGGCGGCGATGATGGCGGCGCCGCGTTTGCCGACGGTCTCGAAGAAGGGGCCCTTGAGCCAGTCGTGGTCGGGGATGACCTCGGTGACGGGTTTGCCGCCGATGGTGGCGTTGCAATAGGCCGAGACCATGGTGGGGCTGTGGTTACCGTAGATGAAAATGTCCTTCACGGTGGTGAGATCCACGCCGGCTTTTTTAGCGAGCTGGGTCTGCGCGCGGTTTTGATCGAGGCGCACCATGGCGGTGAAGCGGTCGGGCGTGAGGCGCTTGGCCTGGGAGGCGGCGATCATGCAGTTGGTGTTGGCGGGATTGCCGACCACGGCGATGCGGGCGTCCTCGGCGGCGACGCGGTCGATGACCTGGCCCTGGCCGACGAAGATCTTGCCGTTGTCCTTGAGGAGATCGGCGCGCTCCATGCCGGGACCGCGGGGTTTGGCGCCGATGAGGAGGGACCAGTTGGCGTCCTTAAAGCCGACCTCGGGCTGGTCGGTCATGACGATGCCCTTGAGCAAGGGGAAGGCGCAGTCGTCGAGTTCCATGGCGACGCCTTCGAGGGCTTTCATGGCTTTTTCGAAGGGTGCTTCGATGAGCTGTAGAATGACGGGGCGGTCGGGGCCGAACATGGCGCCGGAGGCGATGCGGAAGAGGAGGGCGTAGCCGATTTGGCCGGCGGCTCCGGTGACTGCGACGCGGATGGGAGTGGTGGATGTGCTCATGAGAAAGGAAGAAATGCTATGCTAGGGCAAAATCCACGCGGGCGACACGCACCGATTGTGTTTTCGCGCGCAAAAAGTGGGCGACGCGTCGGGCGGGAGGTAGCGCAGGCGTCCCGCCTGCTTCTTTTAAATTGATGCAGGCGAGACGCCTGCGCTACTTGGCGGGCATGTCTCGCGAGGCACAAAAGAACGGTTGGCATTCGCGTGGTTATTTACCGCATCTGAAGCGGGCGGGGGCGGCCTATTTTGTGACCTTTCGGCTGGTGGATTCGCTGCCTCGCGAAGTTCGCGATTAAATGGCCGAGCGACTACGCGCGCGGCGCTTGGCGGACGAGGTGGAGGTCGTCGAAGCGACGGAGGAGGCGGAGCGGCGAGCGGCGCAACGGGCGGAGTTTGCGCGCATGGAGGCGTGGTTGGACGCGGGCGCGGGCTCTTGCGTGCTGGGCGAACCCAAGGTGGCTGAGCTCATGGCGGGCGCGCTGCGGCATTTTGAGGGCGAGCGTTACCGGCTGCCTGCCTGGGTGGTCATGCCGAATCATGTGCATGTGTTGATCGAGCCGATGGGCGCCCACGTGTTGGGCGACATCGTCGGGAGTTGGAAACAGTATGTGGCCCGTCGCGCTGGCGTGGTTCGCGGGACGGTAACGGCGGCGGCGGCGAGCGGGCCGCTTTGGCAGCGCGAATCGTTTGATCGTTGGGTGCGTGACGAGACCGAGCGGGTTCGCACCGTGGCGTATATCGAACGTAACCCGGTAAAGGCCGGACTGTGTGCCCGGCCGGAGGCGTGGCGGTGGAGCAGCGCGTGGCGCGAGTAGCGCAGGCGTCTCGCCTGCTTTTTTTAACGGATGCAGGCGGGACGCCTGCGCTACTCAGGCAAACCGCGGGGCCAAGGCGGCGTGGAGTTCGCGGACGAGGGACTCGGTGGTTTCCCAATCGATGCAGCCGTCGGTGATGCTGACACCGTATTTCAGGGATTCCTTGGGCTGGGGGAAGGGCTGGTTGCCGGCGTGGAGGTTGCTCTCGACCATCGCGCCCATGATGGAGGCGTTGCCGGCTTGGATCTGGCCGATGAGGGCGCGGATGACGTCGGGCTGGAGTTCCGGTTTTTTCGAGGAGTTGTCGTGCGAGGCGTCCACGAGGATGGAGGCGGGCAGGGAGGCCTTGGCGAGGTGTTGCTCGGTGTCGGCGATGTGGGCGGCGGAGAAATTGGGGCCTTTGGAGCCGCCGCGGAGCACGACGTGGCAGTTTTTGTTGCCGGAGGTGCGCACGGCGGCGGCCGCGCCATCGAGGCCGATGCCGAGGAAGGTCTGGGGCTGGCCGGCGGCCTTGATGGCGTTGATGGCGACGGTGAGGCCGCCGTCGGTGCCGTTTTTGAAGCCGATGGGCATGGAGAGGCCCGAGGCGAGCTGGCGGTGGGTCTGGGACTCGGTGGTGCGCGCGCCGATGGCGCCCCAGCACACGAGGTCGGCGATGTATTGCGGGGTGATGGGGTCGAGGAATTCGGTCGCGGTGGGCAGGCCGAGGTCGAGCACCTCGCGCAGGAAGGCGCGGCCGAGGCGGAGGCCGGCGGCGATGTCGGCCGAGCCGTCGAGGTGCGGGTCCATCACGAGGCCCTTCCAGCCTACGGTGGTGCGGGGTTTCTCAAAATAGACGCGCATGACGACCATGACGCGGTCGGAGACCTCCTTGGAGAGGGCGGCGAGGCGGCGGGCGTAGTCGCGGCCGGCTTCGACGTCGTGAATCGAGCAGGGGCCGACCACGAGGAGGAAGCGGCGCTCGTCGGTGAAGATGAGGCGCTGGATGTCGCGGCGGGCCGAGGTGATGAATTCGGACTGCGCTTCAGTCTTGGGAAGTTCGGCCAAGAGCTGCGCCGGGGTGGGGAGCGCACGGGTCTCGACGACGTTGATGTCGGAGGTCTTTTGCATGTCGTAAACGGTCAGTGTCGCGGGGTTCGGAGGCGGAGGGCAAGCCCGCTGACGGGGGTGGGGATGAATCGGCGACAGGAGTGTCGCCGCTCCTTGGCCGGACACAAAAAAGGCGCATCGGTCTTTTGGACTCGATGCGCCGATCTTTAAAAATAAGTTGCCCGGTCACCTACCCCTAAGTGACCGGGCATTTGCTTTCTTAGTTACCCCAAAAACTCCTGTTTGCACAGGAGAAGTGAAAAGTTGATGTGGTTATGAGTAGGGTTTGGCTTGGTTTCGTCAATTAAATCTTTTAAAAAACTTTCTGTAATTTCGATAAAATGATTATTAATAGTGATTTAAATTTTCTTTTTAAAAGCGCCAAAGGAGTGCGCCGCGCGCAGCCGGAGGCGTGGTTGCGGGTGATCGGGCCGGATGCGGCGGATTTTCTTCAGGGGCAATGCACCCAGGATTTGCGCGGATTAAAGGTGGGTCAAACCGCTTGGGCCCTGTGGCTTAGCATCAAAGGGCGCGTGCAGGCGGAGAGCTTGGTTTTGCGCGGGGGCGACGACGTGTGGTGGCTTTGGAGTGCGCACAGCGAGGGGGCGGCGCTGGCGGCTAGGCTGGAGGAATTTATTATCGCGGATGATGTTACGGTGGAAAACGTGGGCGGGGTGGCGGAGGCCGGGGGCGGTTGGGAGCAGATCACGTTGGCGGGAGAGGCGACCGAGGCGTGGTTGCGTGAACGGCGCGAGGGCGTGGCACCGCCGGCGGCGGGTTCGTGGGTGGAGTTTGGCGGTGGGCTTTTGTTCGCCGGGCGGCGCGGGCGGGAGAAAATTTGGGAATGGATGCGTTCGCCGGGCGGCGCGGGCGCGGCGGATGCGTCGGAGGCGCTGTCGGCGGAGCTGGGCGAGTTGCGTGAGGAGGATTTGGTGCGCGGGCGTATCGCGGCGGGCGTGCCGGCGATTCCGGGGGAGTTTGGCGCGCAGGATCTGCCGCAGGAGGCTGGGCTTGAGGAGGTGGCGATCTCGTTTACGAAGGGGTGTTACCTCGGGCAGGAGGTGATGGCGCGGCTGCATGCGATGGGGCGGGTGCGGCGGCGTTTGTTGCGCGTGGCGGGCGAGGGAGGTGCGCCGGCGAGTGGAGCGGGGATTTTTGCGGACGGCGCGTCGGGGAAAGCGGTTGGGGAATTACGCGCTGCGGTGGATGACGGACGCGGCGGCTGGATCGGGCTGGCGATGGTGAATCTGCTCGGACTCGCCGGTGTGGGCGCGAGCGCGGGAGCGGGGCTTCGAGGGGAGGGCGGGCGTGGCGTGCGTTTGCTGGATGCGCCATGAGCGAGGTCGACGAACAGATGGGCGAGCGCGAGCGCTTGATTGGTCTTTGTCGACGCATGGGCGCGGGAGAGGCGCAGGCGGCGGCGATGAGCGAGCAGTTGTTGAAGCGTTGCGCGCAGCTGGTGACCGAGCGCGGCTGGACGCGGGTGCGGGCGATGGAGCATTTGCTCACGGTGCTGGTGAAGGGGCGCAACGGGGAGACGGTGCCGGGGTTTGAGGGCGGGGCGCCGCCTGCGGAGAGGTAGGGCGCGACCGCTGGGCGCGCCGTGGCATGGGAGGCAGTCGTAAACAGACCGGCTGGCCCGGCGGTCCAGCCCTACCTCAGGCCTTTAGACTCAAAACCGGCTCGCGTCGGAGGCGCTGGATCATGAACGTGGGCGGCTTTACGTTTTCCTTTCTCCCATGAGCAAAGCCTCCCTTGTCGCCCAGTTTGAAAAAGTCTTCGGCCGCGCGCCGGAAATCGTGACCCGTGCGCCGGGTCGCATCGAGTTCATCGGCAACCACACCGATTACAACGGCGGCACGGTTTTGGGCGCGTCGATCGATCGCGGCGTGACGGTCGCGCTGGCGAAGCGCGACGACGGGAAACGTAATTTCCACAGCACCTACACGGGCAAGACCGTGACGCTCGCGGCGGGCGAGCCGGTGAAGCAGGAAGGCGAGGCCTCGTGGATGAACTATCCGCTCGGCGTGCTGGCGGCGCTGCCGCACTTCGGGCTGAGCGCGATCGAGGGCTTTGATTATTTGGCGGATTCCGATTTGCCGGCGGGCGCGGGGCTCTCGTCGAGCGCGGCGATAGAGCTGGCCTCGGCCTTGGCGTTTCTCGGCGCGACCGGTCAGACGCCGGATCGCGAGACGGTGGTGAAGGTGGGCAAGCACGCGGAAAACCATTTTGTCGGCGTGCCCTGCGGCATTCTCGACCAGGGCGTGTCGGGCTTCGGCAAGGCGGGGCACCTGGTGTTCATCGATTGCGCGGGTCCGCGTTTCGACACGGTGCCGATGCCGGCGGGCGCGAGCTTTTGGATTTTCAACACCCACACCAAGCACGCGCTGGTGGACGGACTCTACTCGGCGCGTCACCGCGAGTGCATGACGGCGGCGCAGGCGCTGGGCGTAAAGCTGCTGGTCGATGTATCCGTCGATCAACTACGCGCGGCCGAGGCGAAGATCGAGCCTACGGCGTTCAAGCGGGCGCGTCACGTGGTCGAGGAGATCTCGCGGGTGGACGCGACGGTGAAGGCGCTCGGGACGGGGAAGATCGAGGAGGTGGGCGCGTTGCTCACCGCGTCGCACCGCAGCTCGCAGAAGCTTTTCGAGAACAGCACGGAGGAGCTGGATTTCCTCGTGGATGCGTTGGTCGCTTCGCCGGGCGTGTATGGCGCGCGGCTGACGGGTGGCGGTTTCGGCGGCGCGGTGATGGCGCTGGTGGGCGAGGGTTTCGGCGCGGGGCAGGCCGAGGCGGTGGCGTCGGCGTATGCGGCGAAGTTCGGCGCGCGTCCCGACATCCTGCCGATGGGCACGGGCGACGGGGCGAAGGTTCTGTGAACCCCGGATGAATCAGGCGCGGGGCTTCAGCTCCACGAGGTCCCAGGCGTTGCCGTAGAGGTCTTCGAAGACGGCGACGGTGCCGTAGGGCTCATGGCGAGTGGCCTCGCGGAAACGCACGCCGCGCGCTTCGAAAGCGGTGCGGTCGCGGGCGAAGTTGTCGGTGTGGAGGAAGAAGGCGACGCGTCCGCCGGCCGCGCGGCCCACGGCGGCGAGTTGTTCGGTGTTGGCGGCTTTGGCGAGCACGAGGTGGGCTGCGGCGGGGGTGTCGGTCGCTCCGGGCGGGGCGGCGACGACCCAGCGTTTCGCGTGGGAAAGGGGCGTATCTTGAAGGAGCGTGAAGCCGAGCTTTTGGGTGAACCAGGCAATGGCCTCGTCGTAGTCGCGGACGAGGTAGGAGACGGCGGCGAGGTGGGCGGGCATGGGTTCAGCGGGTGGCGGTGGGATCGAAGATTTTTAGCTTCGGGAAATAGGTGCGGTAAAAACCGTCGTCGCGGGTGAGGAGGCGGTCGGCAGTGGCGGTGGCGTGGGCGGCGACGAGGAAATCGGGCAGGATGCGCACGCGTTTGCCGCCGGCGCGGAGGTAGCGTTCGCGGGCTAGGCCGGCTTGGAAGGCGGCGGCGCGGGGGAGCGGGGTAACCTCGACGCCGAGTTCGGTGAGTTTCTCGTCGAGGGCGGACTGGGAGGGGAATTTAGCCGAGAGTTCGGCGTAAACGATGTCGCAAATGAGGAGATCGCCTTGTGCGTCCGCCTGCGTGAGCGCGGCTTGGGCGGGGGCGAAAAAGATCGGGTCCGCGCCGAAGAGATCGAGAAGGACGTTGGTGTCGATGGCCGTCTTCATCGCGGTCGGAGCTCGCGCATGATGTCGTCGGTGGTGCGGCCGTCGAATTTGAGGATGCCCACGTTACTGGCCCACTTGGCGCGCAGGGCTGCGGCGTCGGGCCGACCGGCCTTGCGAAGCACGAGTTGGCCATCGAGTTCAACAAACTCAACCTGGGCTTTGGGCTTCAGGCCAAAGCGTTGGCGGAATTTTTGCGGAATGGTGACCTGACCGCGTTCGCCGATTTTCATACTTTGCAGTATGAATTCCGAGCTGGGTGGGTCAAGGCAGCTAGTGGGGCCTAGGGTTTGCGGAAGACGTAGTGGCTGACGAGCCACTCTTCGCCGCGTTTGTAGCCCCAGAGTTCGGCGCAGCTCATGTAGAAGACGCGCCAGTAGGCCCACCATTTTTCGGCCTGGTCGGCACCGTAGGTGTCGCGGAAAAGCGGGATGATTTCGTCGCGGTGGGCGTCCATGTTTTGTAACCAGTGCTCGGCGGTTTGCTGGTAGTGGCGGCCGTTGACCTTCCAGTCCTGCACGAGTTTTAGGTCGTCCTGAAACTGCATGAAGAGGTCGTGGGCGGGCATCTGGCCGCCGGTGAAAAAATAGCGGCTCATCCAGTCGGTCTCGTCGCGGGCGACGAAGTGGTAGCTGAAGCGGGCGTGGGTGAAGATGTGGGTGAAGAGCAGGCCGCCGGGCTTGAGCCAGCGGGCGATGTTTTTGAAGAGCAGTTCGTAGTTTTTGAGGTGCTCGAACATCTCGACGGAGACGACGCGGTCGAACTGGCCGGGGGCGATGTCGAAGGCGTTGATGTCGCAGGTGATGATGCGGAGGTTTTGCAGGCCGCGTTTTCTCGCTTCGGTGTCGATGTGCTCTTTCTGCGTCTTGGAGTTGGAGATGGCGGTGATCTGAGAATTAGGGAAGCGCGCGGCGTTGTAGAGGCAGAGGGAGCCCCAGCCGCAGCCGAGTTCGAGGATGTGCTGGCCGTCGATCAGCTGGGCGCGCTCGGCGTAGAGGGCGAGCATGTGTTCCTCGGCCTGGTCGAGGGTCTCCTTGCCGGCGGGGTAGTAGCAGCCGGAGTATTTGAGGCGTTTGCCGAGGCAGTATTGGTAGAAGGGCGTGGGGACCTCGTAGTGCTGCTCGTTGGCGGCGGCGGTCTGCTCGGCGAGGGCGCGGGTTTTGAGGTCGGCGACGTAGGCCTCGCGGTCGTAGGTCGTAGTCTCTTCGCGGATACGTTGCGCGAGCAGGCGGCGGATGCCGATGCGGACGAGCCAGTCGGGGAGGAGGTTTTTTTCGAGGAGGGAGTCGATCACGGGGAGGGAGTGAGGGAGGAGGGAATGAGGGAGTGAGTGAAAACTTTCACTGGCGGCGCGGGAACCAGGGCACGAAGGGAGAGACGCGGTTTTGGTAGGCGCGGTAGGCGTCGCCTTTGGTGCGGACGGCTTGTTCCTCGGTCATGGGGATGCCGGTGACGAAGAGCAGCAGGTAGAGGATCGAGGCGGGGGCGATGAGGCCGAGCCAGCCCCACGGGGCGGGGAGGGCGAAGAGGGCGAAGCTGAGCCAGGTGAGGAAAACGAAAAAGTAGTTGGGGTGGCGGCTGGTGGCCCAGAGGCCGACGTCGCAGACTTTGCCTTTGTTGGCGGGGGATTTTTTGAAGGCGGCGAGTTGGGCGTCGGAGAGGGTTTCGCCGGCGATGGCGGTGGCAAAGAGGGCGAGCGCGATCCAGTCGAGGGCAGTGAAGGCGGTCTCGGGGCGGCCGAGGGCGAGGAGGAAGGGGATGGCGAGGATGACGACGGAGACGGCCTGGATTTGGTAGAACTTGAACATTTCCCAGGTGAAATTTTTGGCCCAGCGGGTGCGCATCTCTTTGTAGCGTCCGTCTTCCTCGGGGTGGTGGCCCATTACGCGGCGGTAGAGGTAGGTGCCGAGGCGGAGGCTCCAGGCGGCGACGAGGGCGGCGACGAGCCAGCGGCGCGGGGGCCAGCCGGCGGCGAGGGCGGCGTAAACGAGGGCGACGAGGCCGAAGGCGTAGGACCAGACGATGTCCACGATGCCGTAGTTATCGAGGCGGCGGGCGACGGCGAAAAACGCGGCGAAGACGACGCAGCAAACGGCGAGGGCGAGGGCGGCGAGGAGGAGCGGATGCATGGGAGGGAATGACCAATGTCCAATGACCAATGGTCGGAGGGAGGTCGTGTAATTCAGGAGGCGGGGCGCGGCGTGGCAGGGATGAATCGCGCGGGCAGCAGGCGTGCGAGGCGGCGGAGGGCGGGGCGGGCGGTGTAGTAGGTTAACCAATACAGGAGCGGCGCGGTTACGGCCCAGGCAGTGAAGGCGTGGATGCCGGCCCAGCCGAAGCGGGCGAGGAAATCGCCGAAAGAGAGGTCGCGAAAGGCGGTGATCATTTCGACGATGCTGAAGCGGTCGCCGGTGACGCCCCAGAGGGTCTCGCCGATGCGGACGTAGAGGAGGATCATCAGAATGTGCAGGCCGCCGACCAGTTGGTTGAGGGTCTGCATGAGGGCGTGGTTGAGCTTAAGGGCGTGGCCGACGGCGAGGTTGAGCAACGCGGTGGTCCCGAGGAAGGGGAACATTGAGCAGACGGCGCACCACGCGAGGGTTTTGGAGAGGCCTTCGGGGGTGGCCCCTTGGGTGAGCAGGGCGACGATGGGATCGCGCACGCGGCGCTGCCAGAAGGTGCGCTTGGGGGGGGTAGAATCCACGCTCTCACGAGCGTGGCCACGGTTGGCGGGTTCGCGCGGGACGGAAGGCTCGGTGGTCACGCGTCCGGGAAGAGGATGTTTTTAGCGCCGAGACCGTAGGCGACGAGGGCGAGGGCGAAGAGGATGGCGGGGATTTTCAGGTCACCGGGGCGTTTGCGGGTGAAGACGGCGTCGAGGCCGCCGCCCTCGCGTTTCACGCGGGAGAGTTCAAAGAGCATGTAGGCGGCGATGGCGGGGTTGCCCCAGAGGAGAATGGTGAAGAGCCAGAGCACGCGGGCGGCGACGGTGCCTTCTTTCCAGGCGAGCCAGACCCAGAAGGCGACGAAGGCGAGGTAGGCGTCGAAGAGGGTGGTGATAAACCAGGGGTGTCCGGAAACTTCACTCGGGATGTCGAAGAGCGCGGTGTCGCTGCTGGCCCAGATGATGAGGCCGAACATCGTGACGAGGATGGCGGAGAAGAGGATGCGCAGGGCGGTCATTTTTCGGGAGCTGGTAGAGCTGGTAAGCTGGTAAAGCGGAGGCGGTGTGGAGACTGCGTCTAGGCAAGCCAGCCGATGCGCGGGTGCAACTATGGCGTGAGGTTGACGGCCAAGGCAGTCGAGCCCGGTCAGGATGCCGGACGCTCTATTCGCGTGATTGTTGACTTACCGCCCTCAGCACCGTGCGGTTTGCGGTGAAGACTCGGATACCCGGCACGGTGGCAAAATCACCATCGTCCGTAACGATGCCGGTGATGTTGGCACGCTTTAGGGCGAGGGCCAGAAACAGGTCGTAGCCATCGAGCGCGGCCTCTTTTTGCAGCGCCGCCGCTTCCGTGATCGAGGAGGAAGAAAGGACAACATCGGCCAAGGGTGTGCCGAGGGCTTCGATTTCCGCCCACGCGTCGGTGAAAACCTCCACTACTCGCGCGCGCTCAGTGGAGTCGTTGTGCCGGTAGGCCTTGGGGTTGTTCGCGTCTGGCGAGCCGTAGTATTTGGCCATTTCGAACTCGGTGCGTTCGATGTGGTGGGCGAGTTCCGGCCAGGTAAGTGGGGACCAGTGGAGCAGCGCTCCGGCGACTTTCGCGCGTTTTAGAAAATCGGGATAAGCCGAGAGCTGGTAGGGCTTGGGCTTTTTCTCTTCGGGCAACTCCGGGGCGAAGGCGTAGGCGGCCCACCACCAGACATTGGTATCGACCAAGAAGGCCTCGCCGGCGGCGGGGCGGTGTCGGGCTATATCGACGATCTCAGCCCGGACTGTGAGGTTGACGGCCACCGGGGGCGATCAAACCAGTTCGGACTGCTCGGCCTGCACGCGCTCCAAGGTTTCGCGATATTTGGGGTCGGCGTAAAAGCGTTCCGCCTGCTCGATGGAGCGTTGGAGGGGGCGGGTGGCGGCGGCGGGCACGTTGGCGAAGAGCAGTTTGGTCTTCAGTTGTTCGCGCGAGTAGTTGCGGAGGAGCTGCCCCACCGCCGTGTTGAAAAACGCGGAGACGAAGGTGGTGGTGCCTTCAAAATCGAGTTTCACGACTTCGCCGGCGTCGAGCATGCCGCGATAATGGTCGTGCAGCTTTTGGCCGTCCTCGCGGGTCATGCAGACAGGACCGACAATGGTTTTAACGGAGAGCTCAATCATGGGAACGAGGGGAATCAGAAGGGGTGAAAGCTAGCACGAGCCAAGCCAAGGGTATAATAACTGGGGGTGCTGCGGAGTCGAATCGTGATCATGGTGCCTTCGAAGTTATCGGCACAGGCTGCATAGTCCGTATGATCTTTTCGCAAAGTGGCACGGCTTTCGTGGCTATAAATCTCCATGCTACCCTGGGAGGCGAACACAAATTCGCGCAGGGTGTGCAGGCCGAGACCTCCGCTGATCTCGCCCGGGCGAGTGGAATGACCCCGACCGAAAGCCCATTCGAGGCAGCGCGCGCCGTCTCGCCACAGCCCTTGCTCGGCGTCGCCTTTGAAGCGCCGCACGTTGGCGGGGATGCCGATGCCAAAGTCCACCAAGGTGAGCGACAGGATGCCGAGCCGGGGGAAAAGCTGGCCGCACCCATGCACGCCGACGGCGGAGCCGGCGTGCTCGAAGGCGTTGACGTAGATCTCGCCCACGGTGCCGACGACCTCGGAAACGAGATCGGGACTCGCCGAGACCCAGCCGCGCCCGAGCCAGCTGTGGCGGGCGTAGGCATCGAAGGCGGCGGGATCGGCGGCGGGGTGGGCGAAGTAGGGAACGGCGGTGCCCTGCCAAGGTCCTTGCGGGCCGCCGAAAGCCTGCATGAAACCGTTTTGGGCGAGGCAGGCCCAGATGGCGGGCTTAAGCGTGCCCCAGAGAAAAAGGGCGGTGCCGCCGCGATGCTCGATCAGGCGCACGAGGCCGCCGAGAAAGGCCACGGCCTGCGGGCGCAGGAAGTCGCAGCGACTGAAATCGAAGGTGACGTCGGTGCCGCCGCCGTAACGCCGCCACAGGCCGAAGAGCAGGCCGCAGTCGGCGGAGTGGGCGCTGAGGGTGGGGACGTGGCAGATTTCCATGAGCGCTCAGCCGGTGGCTACGAGCTCGGGCGCGGTGTCGGCGGCGGGTTCGCCCCAGATGCGGGCGAGGGTGGCTTGGATTTTTTGCTCGAAGCGGGTGATCAGTTCGCGGTTGGCCGCCACCAGCGCTTGCTCGGCCTCGATCTCCGCCACGATGGCGCGCTGGGTGGCGAGGGGCGGGAGTGGGATTTTGAGCTCAAGAACATGCTCTCGCGTGATTCCCGGGATCGCGGCTCCCCCGCCAAGCGATTGTATGTGGTCGAACTTTGCCAATAACAGCGCGTAGATGAATTCGGGATCTGCATCACGAACGCGGATTGCCATCAATTGACGACTTATTGCAGCGCGCTCGGTGTTAAGCAGATTGATGCTACCCAAGCCCGAGCCCTTGACGGTCATCAAAATATCGCCCTTTTCGGCGAACACCTTAGGTTTGGATGTCCACCGTGTGGCGACC
>CAZOGV010000003.1:0-45586 GCA_964579225.1 uncultured Akkermansia sp.
GCCCGCGAGCGCGGCCAGGCCGAGCGCCGCCGCGATGGCGGTGAGCGGCATTTTCTTCGCCAGCCCACCGAGCTGACGCAGATCACGCGTGCCGGTGGAGTGGTCGATGATGCCCACGACCATGAACAAGCAGGCCTTGTAGAAAACGTGGTTCAGGATGTGCAACGCATCCCACTTCACCGCGTAGCCCTGCGCGTGCAGGCCGTAGTAGCCGATGAGCAGCCCGAGCTGCGCGACCGTGGTGTAGGCGAGCACGCCTTTGAGGTCCTGCGATAGCAACGCGAACACCGCGCCGAGTAGCAGCGTGCCGAAGCCCACGGTGGTGAGCACGGGCGTCCAGAGTTCGAGATCGTTGAAAATCGGCAGCATCCGCGCGGTGAGGAAGACGCCGAGCTTCACCATCGTGGCGGAGTGCAGGTAGGCGGAGACCGGCGTGGGCGCGGCCATCGCGTTGGGCAACCAGTAGTGGAACGGGAACTGGGCCGACTTGCCCGCGATGCCGACGAAGCAGCAAAGGAAGGCCGCCGTGAGCAGCCCCTCGGTGCCGGCGCGCGGCGCGCTAGCGAGTATCTCGGTGATCTCGTAGGTGCCGTATACCACGCGCAACAACACCACGCCGACCAGCAAGGCCAGCCCCGTGATGCCGGTGGTCAACAAGGCCATGCGCGCGCCTCGCTGCGACTCGTGTTTCTCGTGCAGAAAACCGATGAGCAAAAACGAGGTCAGGCCGGTCATCTCCCACGCCACGAAGAGCACCATGAGGTTGCTCGACAGCACGGTCGCGAACATCGCGCCCATGAAAAGCAGCAGGTAACAGTAGAATTTTCCGTGGTCGCGGTAATGGTGGTCGTCGAGATAACACGCCGCGTAAAAGACCACGCAAACACCCACGCCGCTCACGATGAGCGCATAGAGCAGGCCGAGCCCGTCGGGCAGGAAACTCAGGTTCGCGCCGAGCTGCGGCGCCCACTCGAAGGTCAGCGCGACGGCGCGATCCGCCGCCGGCAGACGCCAGAGCTGGAGCGCGGCGAAGAAGCTCGTGACCGGCGCGAGCAACGCGACCCAGCCGACTTTCGCGCCCAGCTTCGCGCTCAGCGCCGGCAAAAACGGCGCGAGCAGAAAGGGAGCGAGGAGAAGTGTGAGTAGAAGGGAATCCATGGAACGACCGAAAGTGAGCGCAAAAAATGCGGGGAGAACCGAGGCGAGCGAAGGACCGGGGGCGAGCTTGTCAAAACCCACCGGCCGGAAATCGGCGCGAGTTGAGACTTATTCCAGCAGCGCCGGAATCTCGTTGAGCGAAAGCACGAAGCGCGCCGCCGCCGCGCGCACCTTTTCACGCGCCACGTAGCGGCCGAAACCGATGAACAGGTCCACCTCGGGCGCGGTTTCCAGATCGCTCACGCCGTCGCCGACCATGACGACGCGCGCCGGGGCGAGTTCGGCTTTGAGCGCGCGCACGACCTCGGGTTTGCCGCCCGAGCGCGTGGTCGGGTAGGTCTCGTCGAAGCCCGCGTATTCGCCCGCGTCGTCGAAATACAGATCCACCGCCTCGACGCGCTCGATGCCGAGGTGATCGGCCAGCGGGCGGATGGCGTTGCGAAAACCGCCGCTGAGAATCATCGGCGTCCAGCCGGCGGCGCGCAGCGCGGCCAGCGTGGCGGCGGCGGTGGGCTCGACCGTCTCGATGTAATGCCGGCCCACGGCCGCGACATCGAGAACCCGCGGACGGATGAAGCGCAGGCGTTCGCCGAAGACGGATTCGACGGAGATTTTGCCGTTCATCGCGTCGTTCGTCATGGCCTCGACCCGGGCGAAAACCTCGGGGCCGCGCGCGCGGCCGAGTTCATCGATGCCCTCGATCGCGGAGAGCGTGCTGTCGCAGTCAAAAATGATGAGTTTGAGCGGGGAAGACATGAGTTGCCCGGGAGCGTCCCAGCGCGAACGCGGCCGACGCAAGCGCAAGCGGTCAAGGCGGCGGTCAAGGAGCGCCCAAGGAGCGGCGACACTCCTGTCGCCGAAGCCACGCCCCCTTCGCCAAACCCGGCGACAAGAGTGTCGCCGCTCCTTGAAAACAAAAAACCCGCCGACCTCGAAAGGTGGCGGGCTTTAAAAAACGAGAACGTAAACCGGAGCTTACTTCTTGGCGGTGCCGCGGCGGAACTTGGTGGTGAACTTCTCCACGCGACCGGCGGTGTCCACGATGCGCTTCTCGCCGGTGTAGGCGGGATGCGAGTCCATGGTCACGTCGCGGATGACGACGTTATACTCGACGCCATCGATGGTCTCCTTGCGGGAGGACTTGATGGTGGACTTGGTAAGGAACTTCTTACCGGTGGCAACGTCGAGAAAAGCGACGTTGTTGAGAACAGGATGGCCTTCGGGCTTCATGATGGTAAACGAGTTGGGTCGGCGTGAGCCGGATTAACCTTGGCGGGCTTTATAGCGCGGGTCGGTCTTGTTGATCACGTAGATACGGCCCTTACGACGCACGACTTGGCAGTCGGGGTGACGCTTCTTCGCGGATTTGATGGAGGAGACAACTTTCATAAAAAGGAAGAAAACACCGGTTCGACATGGGGTGTGTCAAACGGAAACTGTGCGCGGGCGCAGGTTCTTTTTGCGCAGGCCCGGCGCGCAGGCCTCGCGTCAGTTCATGCCCGGATCATCCGGCTCGCCCGCCAACAAGCGCCATTGCGGGTCGATGCCGCCCAGCACATGCCGCCACAGAGACTCGTCGGCGGGGCGCTGGATCAACTCCGGCTCGAGATCCGCCACCACCCAGGTGTCGCGCTCCAACTCGCCCTCCAACTGCCCGCCCGTCCAGCCCGCGTAGCCGAGATAGGCGCGCAGTTGCACGCCCTCCTCTTCCGCCAGCTCGCTCGCCCGCGCGGTATCCAGACCAAACAAGAGCTGAAACGCGTCCCCATCTTCGGGCTCGCTGGGATGCGGACGCCACGCGCAGAGAATCACCTGACGCTTCTCCACCGGCCCGCCGTCGAAGAGCGGCACCTGGGCCAGCGGCCCGAAGGCGAAATCCCCGCCCAGCTCGCCCAGGCGTTTGTTCAGGGGCCGGTTCAACACCACGCCCATCGCGCCTTCCTCGTCGTGGCTCGACATCAAAATCGCGGTGCGGCGGAAGTTGGAGTCCTTCAACACCGGGTGGGCCAGCAACAAGTGGCCCGCCAGCGAATCGGTGTCGGACGTGGAGGACGAGTCGCGCATGGGCGGCAATTAGAACAAATTTTTCGGCGACGCCGACCCTAGAGTTTCACGATACGCACGCCGGCGTCGGCCAGCAAAGGAGTTACCAAAGGGTCGTTTTTGTAATCCTCGCGATACCGCACCTCGGCGATGCCCGAGGCCGCCATGATTTTCGCGCAATTGATGCACGGGAAATGGGTAACATAGGCGATGCAGCCCTCGACCGAACTGCCGCGCCGCGCCGCGTCGGCGATGGCGTTTTGCTCGGCGTGCACCGTCGCCTGCTCATGCCCGTCGCGCAGACGCGAGGTGTGCGGCGTGCCGGGCAGGAAGCCGTTGTAGCCGGCGGCGACGAGGCGGTTTTTGCGCTCGCCCGCCGTCACGATCACGCAGCCCACGTGCAGCCGCTCGCAGGGACTGCGGGTCGAGAGCAGCACGGCCGTCGCCATGAAATAATCATCCCACGAGGGACGACCGTCGAATTTGGCGGTGGCCAGGGCGATGAGATCAACGGGCGAAAACGCTTCGGACATCGCGCCGACGCAAAGCCCCGCCCCCGAAAACGCCAACCCAAAACCCGCGCCACGCGGACAACCCACCAGCTATCACGACAAGCCAGGGTCGGCGGACCACTTCCCACGCTTCCATACCGGAGCTTGAGTTTGAGTGAAAATAGGGGGGGGAGGGGCGACACCAATCATTGAACTCACACTCAACCAGGGTGTAACAGGAAGTGATGTCAGCTTGCCCCAAACCGCCTGCATCGATGGCACGGGCTTGAATTTGGGCCTATCCCGGAAATCGGCCGTTTTTAGAGCCGCACGCGTTTTCGGAATGTATTCAATCCACGGATACTTTTCGACCGCGCGGTTTCAGTCCACCACGACCGCCGTGCCGTCTCCGCCTTCATCTCCAAGCGCCTAGCTTCGGGAATACGCGGTGAAAAACCTGCCGCGCCCCAAAACCCCCGCTTGACTCTATCGCCTGCTCGTCGCGATGTTCTCCCTTTCACCAAACCTCCACTATGGGCCAACAATATAACAAGGGTATCAAAAAGAAACGCCGTCTCGCTTACTTGAAGCGCAAGAAGGAAATCGCCAAGGCCGCTCCCGCCGCCAAGAAGGCCGCGAAAGCCAAGAAGTAAGCGCTTCTCGCCGACAGCATAAAAACCGCGGCCCTAGAAAGCCGCGGTTTTTGCATTTTCGCCTTCTACCCTCCGCCTCCCTCGCAAGCCTCCCACGACAGCGTCCTGCGCGTCCCTCGCCACCCTCTTCCATGAGCACGGTCAAAGTCTCCCTTGTTTCCCTCGGCTGCGCGAAGAACCTCGTCGATAGCGAGATCATGGTCGGCCACCTCCACCAGGCCGGCATGGTTGTCGTGCCCGATCAGGACAAGGCCGACGTCATCATCGTGAACACCTGCTCGTTCATCGACTCGTCCAAGGAGGAATCCATCAACCACATCCTCGAGGCCCACGAGGCTCGCGGCATGAAAAAACGCCGCGCCGGCCAAAAGCTCATCGTCGCCGGCTGCATGTCGCAGCGTTTCTCCAAGGACCTCCCCGCTGAACTCCCCGAGGTGGACGCCTTCATCGGCCTCGACCAGATCACCCGCGTAGGCCCCATCATCGAGGAACTCACCGGCTTCAAGCGCCCCGCCGGCGCCGCCCCGCAAAACTTTATCGAAGGTCGCAGCACCTACATCCCCGACTACGACACACCGCGCTTCCGCCTCACCCCGAAGCACACCGCCTACATCAAGATCGCCGAGGGCTGCAACCACCCCTGCGCCTTCTGCATCATCCCCCAGATCCGCGGCCGCCACCGCTCACGCTCGGTCGAGAGCGTCGTCGCCGAGGCCCGCCAGCTCGTCGCCGAGGGCGTGAAGGAGATCAACCTGATCTCCCAAGACACGACCTACTTCGGCATGGACACCTGGGAACAGCGCCCCAACCCGCGCTCGCCCGTCGATTCCTCGCGCGGCACCGCCCTCACCACCCTACTCCGCGAGCTCAACGCCATCCCCGGCGACTTCTGGATCCGCCTCCTCTACACCCACCCCGCTCACTGGTCCGACGAGTTGATCAAAACCATCGCCGAGTGCCCCAAGGTCGCCCGCTACATCGACATCCCCCTCCAGCACATCAGCGATAACATGCTCGATCGCATGCAGCGCGAGACCAACAGCCAATACATCCGCGACCTCATCGTCCGCATCCGCGTCGGCATCCCCGGCATCGCCGTGCGCACCACCTTCATCGTCGGTTTCCCCGGCGAGACCGAGGCCGACGTCGCCGAGCTCTGTGAATTTATCCGCGACACCAAGTTCGAACGTCTCGGCGTTTTCCGTTACTCCCAGGAAGAAGGCACCAAGGCCGCCAAGATGGAAGGCCAGCTCACCACCAAGCTGAAAGACGCCCGCTACCGCCAGACCATGTCGCTCCAGCGCGATATCGCCGCCGAAGTCAGCGAGCGTTACGTGGGGCAGACCCTCCGAGTGCTCGTCGAGGAGCCCGGAGTCGCCCGCGGCGAGGCCGACGCCCCCGACATCGACGGCCGCGTTTACGTGCCCCGCAACCTGCCCGTAGGCGAATTCGCCGAGGTCACCATCACCGGCGCGCGCGATTACGATTTGCTCGCCTTGCCCAAGGGCCAAAAGCCCAAGGAATTCAAGGTCGCCAAGCAGGCACAATAAAGCGCCCCCGATTCGATCCAGCATAAGCGCTCCGGAAGCAGCACAGAAACTTGTGCGCATCTGGCGTATTCTTGTCTGTGTGTCCGCATAGAAGCTCTAGCGCGCTCCGACCCGTCGAGCGACGTGCCTCCAAAGCTCAAGCGCAGAAGACTCGCTCTCGTCCTCCTCCGCTTTCTCCTTTTCGCCCCGCCACCGCCTGCTCCACGCTCCCCGCCCTTTCCCTCCATGCGCTTCTTCAAATACCACGCTCTCGGCAACGACTACATCGTGATGAACCCGGCCGATTTCCCCGGCTGGACCGAGCCTTCCGTCGAGCAGATCCGCGTCATTTGCCACCGCAATTTTGGCGTCGGCTCCGACGGCATCCTTTGGGGCCCGCTCCCCACCACCAAAGCCCAGTTCGGCCTGCGCATCTTTAACCCCGATGGCTCCGAGGCCGAAAAATCCGGCAACGGCCTGCGCATCTTTTCGCGCTACCTCTGGGATGCCAAACTCGCCACCAACCCCGTCTTCACCATCGAGACCCCCGGCGGCGTGGTGGAATCCGAGATCAAGGAAAACGGCGCGCTCATCACCGTCGAGATGGGCAAAGTCAGCTTCGTCAGCACCAAGATCCCCCACGTCGGCCCCGAGCGCGAGGTCATCAACGAACAGATCACCGCCCTCGACCGCGCGTTCACCTACTGCTCCGCCACCATTGGCAACCCCCACTGCGTGCTGCCCCTGCCGGAAGTCTCCGCCGAGCTCGCGCACAACTACGGTCCGCACCTGGAGACCCACGCCAACTTCCCGCGCAAGACCAACGTCCAGTTTCTCCAAGTCATCGACCGCGCCAACATCCGCATCGAAATCTGGGAGCGCGGCGCCGGCTACACGCTGGCCTCCGGCAGCAGCTCCAGCGCCGCCGCCGCCGTGGCGCACAAGCTCGGCCTGGTCGATGGCGACGTCACCGTCCACATGCCCGGCGGCCTGATCGGCATCATCATCGCCCCCGATTTCTCCATCCGCATGACCGGCACGGTAAACCAGGTGGCCGACGGCGTGATGAAGCCCGAGCTCTTCCAAATAAAAGTCTGATCCGTTGTAGGGCGGGGTCGCCGCCCCCCGCCGCTCTCGTGGCCACGCAGACAACGGCGGGGTCGCCGCACCCCGTCCTACCGCGCGCATTCAGCCGTCGTTCAATACCGCCACTGCGTGCTCACGAAGGCGTTGGCCGAGCCGCGGTCGTGCTGCCTGCGGCCTTACCGGCCATGGCGATGAGTTCCTCCACCCGCCGAGGCGACGCCAAGCGCGCGCAAAAAAAAACCGGCGCACGAAGAAGGCCCTGCAAAACAAGATCGCCGTCCACGCCCGCGCGCACCGCGAGCTGCTGGCTGCCGAGATGGGAAAACCCGCGCCGCGCGCGACCGGTTTGAGCGCGGGCCGGGCCGCCCTGATCGTGCTTCGCATCGATGTGGTGCTGGAGCAACTACCCGCCGCGATCCGCCAGGCCCACGAACGCATCATAGGCGAACGCCCCGTGGCCCACGCCGGCAAGATCCTCAGCCTCTACGAACCCGACGTGGCCGTGCAGGTGCGGGGCAAGGCCGGCGCGCGAGTGGAGTTTGGCGACAAGCTCCGGCTGGGCGAGACTCGCGAAGGCCTGATCTGCGACTACCGGCTGGAGAAAGACTCGCCCGCCGACACCACGCTGGTGCGCCCCGCGCCCGAGCGCCTGCGTGAGACCGGGGTGAAGTTGAAACGCGCCTGGGGCGATCGCGGTCTGTTCAGCGCGGCCAACTTGCGCGTCATGAAAGAAGCCGGAATCAAAAGCGGTCTGTGTCCGCGCGACCCGGAGGCGTTGCGCCGGAGCCTGGCCGACGATCCCGGGCCGGTTGGGGCCGGTTTGGGGGCCGGTTTGGGGACAGGTTCTATTTAACCTTCTAAAAAGACAAAAAACAGTTCCGCACCGCACCGCACGCATTTTGCCTTTCGAACGGCCCGGGACCGACCTCATTAAACAATCCAAACCCCGGGAAATAACCGCCTCTTGGGGCGACAAAAAATCACCCTCTCCCACGCCGTCCACGACCATGAATCGCCTCGACCAGCGCCGGCCGTTTCAAACCGTTGCGGGGGGCTTTTCCCCGGCTCCTGCGCAATGCCAGCGTATCCACATTCCCCCTACCATTTCGACCCTTGCCTCCGCCGATTTCGGCGACGAACGCACCCACACCCTCTGGGCCTTTCTCGGCTGCATGGCCGACGGTTTTAGCTGGATGATGCCAGTCATTCTCCTGCTCATGGCCGGGCACCTCATCGCCCTGCTCTAGGGCAAGTCTCCCGAACGCGCGCCCGGCGGCGCCGCAGCCCTCGGCCGAGTGTGGCTTGCCTAAGCGGCGCTTTCGCATGCGCTAACTGCATCACCATGCGTCTCCTCCATTTTCTGATCCCCAGCCTCGCCGCCCTCGGCCTGCTCATTCTCGGAGGCTGCGCGAGCCCGTCCGCCGGCCCGGCTCTCGCCGTGTCGCTCGTGGACGTGCGCCCGCAGGAGGCCACCACCTTCGAGACCCGCCTGCTCGTCACCGTGCGCCTCACCAACCCGAGCCCGACCGATATCTCCTTCAAAGGCTCCAGCCATGAACTCGTCATCAACGGCCGCGCCATGGGCGGCGCCGTCTCCTCCGAAGCCCTCACCGTGCCCGCCCTCTCCAGCGTCACCCAGGAAACCACCCTCAACCTAAGTAACATCGCCCTCATCGGCCTCGCCCGCGAACTCCAGCGCCAGCCCGCCGCCACCTATTCCATCCGCAGCACCCTGTTCACCGGCGGTTCCTTTTCCCGCTCCATCCGCGCCGAACACGCCGGCATGATCAACCTCGCCGCCCTCGCCGACGGCCGCTGACCGATGTCCGATTCGCCATCACCCGCTCCCTCGTCCGCGTCCTCGCCCTCGTCCTCGCCCTCGTCCACCCACGTCGCCGTCCTCAACTGGGGCCGCACCGCCTACGCCTACGCCCTCACACGCCAGGAGGCCTTGCAAACCGCGCGCCTCGCCGGCACCGCGCCCGACACCCTCGTCTTCACCGAACACGATCCTGTATTCACTCTGGGACTACGAGCCGGCGCCGACCGACACCTGCTCTGGTCCGCCGAACGCCTCGCCGCCGAGGGCGTCATGCTGCACCCCACGAATCGCGGCGGCGACATCACCTACCACGGCCCCGGCCAGCTCGTCGCCTACCCGATCGTGAGCCTCGGCGCCCGCCGCGATCTGCACGCCTACCTGCGTTTTCTTGAGGACGTGCTCATCGCCACTATCGCCCGCAGCGGCCTCGTCGCCGCGCGCCGCGAAGGCCTCACCGGCATCTGGATCGGCGAGCGCAAACTCGCCGCCATCGGCGTCTCCGTGCGCCGCTGGGTCACCATGCACGGCCTCGCGCTCAACGTTTCGCCCGATCTCCGCCATTTCGGCGGCATCGTGCCCTGCGGCATCACCGCCGCCGAGGGCACTGTGACCTCCCTCGCCGCCGAACTCGGCCCGCGTTGCCCCGGCCTCGCGCAAGTCGCCGCCGACCTCGCCGAAGAGTTCGCCGCCCGCTGGCCCGCATTCCTCACCCCTGGCGACTGAGCCCACGGAACGGCACCGCTCCTTGCGCACGCCCGTCCCGCTAATACCTGCCCAGGCAAAACCCGCCCCAGGTTTTTCTTTTTGCGCTTTCCGCGTCTCTTTGCGGCCATTGCCCCTTTAAGACCTGATGAACGACACCGCGCGCAAACCCGCCTGGCTCCGCGCCAAGCTTCCCTCCGGCCCCGGCTACACCGCCGTGCGCAAACTCGTGGACGACCACAAGCTGCACACCGTTTGTCAAAGCGCCCAGTGCCCCAACCTCGGCGAATGCTGGTCGCGCGGCACCGCCACCGTGATGATCCTCGGCAACATCTGCACACGCTCCTGTAACTTCTGCGCGATCCAGACCGGCCGCCCCACCGAATACGACATCGCCGAGCCCGCCCGCGTCGCCGACGCCGTCGCGGTGATGAACCTCAAGCACTGCGTCATCACCTCCGTCGCCCGCGACGAGCTCAAGGACGGCGGAGCCGCCGTCTGGGCCGCCACCATCCGCGCCATCCGCCACCGCACGCCCGCCACCGCCATCGAGGTCCTCACCCCCGATTGGAAGGGTAACACCGACCTACTCGACCTCGTGCTCGACGCCGGCCCCGACATTTTCAACCACAACCTCGAGACCGTGGAGCGCCTGCAAAAACCCGTGCGCGTGCAAGCCCGCTACGAGCGCTCCCGCTCCATCCTCCGCCACGCCAAAGCGCGCGGCTTCACCACCAAGACCGGCATCATGCTCGGCCTCGGCGAGGAGGAGCACGAGATCGAGCAAACCCTGCGCGACATAGCCGCCGACCAGACCGACATCCTCACCATCGGCCAATACCTCCAGCCCACCCCGCAACACTGGCCCGTCGCCCGCTGGGTGCATCCCGACGAGTTCAACAAGTGGAAGGAAATCGGCCTCGGTCTCGGCATCGGCGTCGTCGAAAGCGGAGCGATGGTGCGCTCCAGTTACCACGCCGACGAGCAGTCGAAAAAATACACCGGCGTCGAACACCTCAACACCGCCAACGCCCTCGCCAGCGCCTGACCTCGGCCTCCGGCTTTATCGGATTGGACACAGAGCCAAGCCCGCTCGCCCCCCGCCCCTTTCGCCCGCTACGCGGTAAACACCATATAGAAGAAGTAAGCGATCAGCCCGAAGAACGCGACCAGCAGGGCGCGATACGCCCACCGCATGCCATCCCGCTTTCTGCAAGGATCGTGAACCCTCCCCGCCGTAAGCTGCGGGGTATTGATGCCGTCCTGAATAAATCACTCAGGGAACGGATTGCGTGGAGCAAATGTCTGCTTCAGTCTCCCGAATCTTAAACCCCTTCACTCACCGTTCCATGCAACCCGTAGGTTCCGTCATCTTGCTAGCCTTGAGCTTAGTTGTCGTCGGTTGCGCCACGCGCACGGCGCCCAATCCCGCCGCCACCGTACACGGCGCGTCGGCCGCCACGGTAGAGCCGAAAATCGTTCTACTCACCACGCTCGCCAACACAAGTTGGACGGTGATCGAGCTGGACGGCATGCCCGTGCCTGAGCCGGTCGAGGGCTGGGCGGCGCAAAGCATCGAGTTCGACGCCGACGGCCTGCGGGCCACGGGCAACGGCGGCGTGAATCGCTTTGGCGGCCGCTACAACGAGGTTGGCAAAGCCTTGTCTTTCGGTCCGCTCGCCATGACGCGCCGCGCCGGTCCGACCGCGCAGATGGAGGCCGAGCAACTCTACACCCGCGTGCTCAGCCAAGTAGTCGGCTGGCGTCAGGATCTGGATCAACTGATTCTCATCGGCCCCGGCGAGCGCCGTGTGGCGGTTCTCGAACGCGCGAAGCTGAAGGCGGAGTAAAAGGTAGCGCAGGCGTCTCGCTTGCCTCCCTCCATGTCCGCTCACCGGGAAGAACGGACAGGTATGTCCGTTATCTGAAATCAGCGCGGGAAACTTCGCGAACTTTCGTGCTTTTCTTCGTGGTAATAAAACTCCGGCGCTCTTGGCGAAAAACCTGAAACCCGCCGGCACCTTGTTCAAAAGACATGAAGCCCACGGCTCCGAAAGGTGAAGCGTGCTGACCACAACGCGCTGGGCTTAGGCACGCGTTGAGGTAAACGCGTGCCACCCGCCAAACAACCTCCGCCCAGCGCATGCCGCGCCGACTCAGGAGCCGGGCGCGAGGCCGCGTTCGCTGCTGCGGGCGAAGGCCAGCATACGCGCGAACTCGGGCGTGGCTGCCTCCTCATGCGCGGCGAGTTTCTCAAACGCCTGGGTGCGGTTCAATCCGTCGCGATAGAGAATGCGGTAGATTTTTTTCACGCGCTCGAGTTGCTCGGCGGTGTAGCCGCGACGTTCGAGACCGACCTTGTTGTAGGCGCGCACCACGGCGGGCGCGCCGTCGGCGATGAAAAAGGGCGGCAGGTCGTGCACGAGCTTCGCCGTGGCCGAGAGCATGGCGTGCGCGCCGATGCGGCAGAACTGGTGCACGCCGCCGTAGCCGCCGATGACGACGTGGTCCTCGATGGTCACGTGGCCGGCGAGCATCATACCGTTGCTCGCCACGATGTGGTTGCCGATCACGCAGTCGTGCGCGATGTGACCGGAGGCGAGGAAGGTGTTGTCGTCGCCGACCACGGTGAAGTCGCCTTCGTTGGTCGCGGCGTGGACGGTGAAGTATTCGCGGAAAACATTGCGGGAGCCAATCCGCACGCCGGGCCTGCCGCCCTTGAATTTCAGGTCCTGCGACTTGCCGCCGATGCAGGCGTAGGGAAACACCTCGCAGGCCTCGCCTAGCACGGTGTCGCCCTCGACCGAGGCGTGGTGGTGCAGGCGCGTGCGGTCGCCGATGCGCACGCCGGCGCCAACGTAGCAAAGCGGCCCGATCTCGACGTCCGCGCCGAGTTCGGCGCCGGACTCGACGACTGCGGTGGGGTGAATAATGGTCGGCATTTCTTGAAGCTAATAAAGCTAGTAGAGCGGGTAGAGCTAGGAAGCTAGTAGAGCTAGTAGAGCGGAGGCGGCTAATAGAGCGGGCGGAGCGGGTCGGCGGTTTGAGCTTACTAGCTTTACCAGCTTACCAGCTCTACTAGCTCTCCTAGCTCTCCCAGCTATTCGCTCAGCCTTCGACCTCGCTGGTGTCGAGGATGGCGAACATGAGTTCGCCGGAGGAAACGACCTGGCCGTCCACCACGCAGGTGACCTCGGCGGTGGCGAGCTTGGTGCCGCGGGTTTTGGTGAGCTTGGCGTTGATGATGAGCTGGTCGCCGGGGCGCACGGGTTTGCGGAACTTCACCTTGTCGGCGCTCATGAAGAGGGAGGTCTTTCCCTCGCTGCTGCCGCGGCGGAGCATGAGCAGGCCGGCGGCTTGGGCCATGGCTTCGAGCTGAAGCACGCCGGGCATCACGGGATTGCCCGGGAAGTGACCCTGGAAAAAGGGCTCGTTGATGGAGACGTTCTTGATCGCGACGAGCGCGTCGTCGCCGACGAACTCCATGACGCGATCCACCATGAGGAAGGGATAACGGTGAGGAAGGGTGTCGAGGATGCGGCGGATATCGAGTTCGGTCTCGGTGGGCAGCACCATCGCGGGGCGCGGCTTTTTCTTCGGGCCCTTTTTCTTTTCGAGCAGTTTTTCCGCGAGGGCCTTGGTGAGGTCGGCGTTGATGGCGTGGCCGGGGCGGGTGGCGATGATGTGGGCCTTGATGGGCAGGCCGAGCAGCGTGATGTCGCCGATAATATCGAGCATCTTGTGGCGCACGAATTCGTCCTTAAAACGCAGGCCTTCCTTGGAGAGGATTTTGTCGCCCTTGATGACGACCGCGCAGTCGAGCGAGCCGCCCTTGATTTTGCCCAGTTTGATGAGCGCCTCGATGTCCTCGTAAACCGTGAAGGTCCGCGCGGCGGCGATCTGGGTCATGTAAACATCGGGGTCGATGTTGAGCGAAAGAAACTGCGCGTGAATGCCGCGATCATCGGCCGAGGTGCAGGAGATTTTGAAACCATCATGCGGCAACGCGATGAGGGAGGAGTTGCCCTTCTGGATGGAGACGGGCTCCTCGAGGATAAAATACTCGCGCTCGGCGTCCTGCTCGACCGGGTCGCCCTGCATGATGAGGTCAACGTAGGGCTTGGCGGAGCCGTCGAGGATGGGCGGCTCGGAGGCGTTCATCTCGATGATGCAGTTGTCGATGCCGCATCCGTGCAGGGCGCTGAGCACGTGCTCGATGGTGTGCAGCTTGGCGTGACCTTCTTGGATGGTGGTCTGGCGCACGAGGTCGCCGAGCAACTCGGCGCGGGGCTTGATCTCGGGGGCGCCGCGGAGGTCGATGCGACGAAACACATAACCGGAGCCGGGGGCGCCGGTTTTCAAGGTGAGGGTGACCGTCTCTCCGGTGTGGAGAGCCTGGCCGGAAATAGTGACCTCGCGGGCGAGCGTGCGTTGTTTCATGTCTGTTACGTAAGGGTCAGGGTGCCGAGACGGCGGGCGGAGAGGCAAGCGCGTTGTCCGCTCGGGCCGCTCGGGCGCGGGCGGCGGCCAGGAGGTCGCGAAGCAAATCGGAGCGATCCCAGGTGGCGAGCGGGATGTGGCTGCCATCGCCCGCCACCGCCACCGCACCGGGACGCGCGGCGGCGAGGCGTTCGAAGTGATGAAACGGCACGATGTCATCCTTCCGGCCGTGAGTGATGAGCACGGGCACGGTCGGATCGAGTTCGCGCAAAATCGTCTCCGCGTCGAAACGCTCGTGCGTGAGCAACACCCAGATCGAGCGATCCCGCGCCGCCTGGCGCAGACTCGCGACCGTGCCCTCGAGCGCGAGGCCGGCAACCGGCCGCAAGGCTGCCAGCTCGGTGGCGAACACACCGCCAAGCGAAACCCCGTGCGCGAGCACCAGGTCGCCGCGCACGACGGGATGCGCGGCGACCAGGTCGAACCACTCCACGGCGTCGTCGCGGCAGGCGTTAATCGAAGGCGTGCCCTCCGAGCGCCCGTAGCCGCGATACTCGACCAGCAACACGCTCGCGCCGAGCGCTCTCCACGCGTTGGCAAAATCCACCGAGTCGTCGATGAGTTCGCCGTTGCCGTGAAACACCAACACCGCCGGGGCGGGCGTGGCCGGAGAGACGTCGCGCGCCGGTCGCCACCACGCCTCGACCCGCGCGCCGTCACGCATGGTATGCCACCAGGTTTCGAAACTCGGCGGCGCGATTTTTCCCGCCGCGCGCTCCTGTCCGCGCCACGGAAAAATCATCTCGTTTTTCTTCCAAGCCATGAAGCCGCACATGCCCAGATAAGTGAGGCATGCGATGACGACGAGGCGCAGGAGTGCGCGCGGAAAGGCGCGCGAGAACAGGGGCATTTGCCAAGCGTTGAGCCCCGGAAAGCCGTGGCGAGCCCGAAGCCTCGTCCGTCAGTCCCCTTTTTTTACTTAACTTTCTGTAAATACTTGGCGCGCTGACGTGACATGCTCGCCAGTGCCAAGCCTGGGCGCTAAGCATCGAGTTCTTCGGTTGCCTCCCCCCCGCCCTCGCAACCTTTCGTCCGAACGCCGTTCGCCGCCCCAGCCCCACCCTCAACGCCCATGCAGCCATGCGTCTCGCCGTTTTCAGCGCAAAAGCCCATGACCGACGTTTTCTCGACGCCGCCAACACCCGCGCCGGCCATCGCCTGCTCTATCTCGAATCGCGCCTTGATCGCCACACCGCCGTCCTCGCGCGCGGTCATGCCGCCGTCAGCCTGTTCGTGACCGATCGCGCCGACGCCTCGGTGCTCACCATTCTCGCCGAAGGCGGCACCCGCCTCGTCACCCTGCGCTCCGCCGGCTACAACCACGTTGACCTCGACGCCGCGCGCCGCCTCGGCCTCACCGTCACGCACGTGCCCGACTACTCGCCGCACGCCGTCGCCGAGCACACCATCGCCCTCCTGCTCTCGGTCGTGCGCCGCATCCCGCACGCCTACACGCGAGTTCGCGAAGGCAACTTCTGCATCGAGGGCCTGCTCGGCTTCGACCTCCACGGCAAAACCGTAGGCCTCATCGGCGCGGGCAAAATCGGCCTCATCACCGGACGCATCCTTCAAGGCTTCGGCTGCCGGGTGCTCGCCTACGATCCGCGCCCCTCGTCCGTCGCGCGCGAGGCGGGTTTTGTTTTCGATTCTTTTAACCGCGTCATCGAATCCGCCGACATCCTTACGCTGCACTGTCCGTTGGTGCCCGCCACGCGCCACTTGTTGAACCACACCACGCTCGGCTGGTTGAAGCGCGGGGCGGTGCTCATCAACACCTCGCGCGGCGGATTGTTGGACTACGGCGCGATCATCGAGGCGCTCGAAACCGGCCGGCTCGGCGCGCTCGGGATGGATGTTTACGAGGACGAGCTGCGCTTCACGCAGCACGACCACGCCGCCTCCGGACACCGCGAAGACCCTATCTCGAGCCTCATCGCGTTGCCCAACGTGCTCGTCACCGGTCACCAGGCCTTTTTCACCGCCGAAGCCCTGACCGGCATCGCCGAGAGCACGATGAAAGCGATGGCCGACTTCGCCGAAAACCGCCCCAGCGCCCAAGCCCTTACCGCCCCGGAAAAATCCTCCGGCCCCCCACCCCCGCACACGCCCCACGGCTCGTCCCCCGGCTTCCCGCTGACCGCCGACAGACAGACTACCGAAACCGCCGCAGGCCGATCCACACGATCGCCAGCGTCGCCAGCGAACTGAGCGGCATCAGCACCGCCGCGAAAAGCGGGTTCATGTGGCCGCTCGCCGCCAGGCCCACCGCCGTGAGGTTGTAGGCCACCATAAAAACCAACAGCGCCGCCTGCGTGCTCCGCCGCGCGTCGTTGGCCTCGAACAAGGCCCGCACCCCGCCGAGCCCGCGCCCGAGATAATAAAAATCCGCCTTCGTCGCCAACACCCCGCGATGCACCGCCGGCGTGCCGCGACACAGCGCGGCGTCGAAGGCGAGGCTGTCGTTGGCCCCGTCGCCCAACATCAACGCCGACTCGCCGCCGCCGCGCGCCACTAGCCACGCCGCCTTTTCGCGCGGCCCCATCTCGCCCTCCACCTCGTCCGCCGCCAGCCCTATCTCCGCCGCCAACGTATCCACTTTTTCGCGACGATCCCCGCTCAATACCGCCACACCGAGCCCGCGCCTCCGCAGCGCCGCCAGCTCCGCGCGCGCGTCCGATCTGGGTTTCTCCGTAAAACAAAATCGCGCCTCCACCCGCGCGCCGTGGCGCAACACCGCCTCGACGCCGTGCTCGTCCGAACGCTCCAGCACCCACGAGCCGAGGCGCACGCCGCGCCCAATCTCCTCCGTCACCTCGCCGGGCATGGCCTGGCCCGCGCCGCGCATCCACAGCGCCTCGTGCAAGGCGCGCGCCACCGGGTGCGGGTTGTCGCGCACGAGCGCGAGCAGGGCCGAACGCGCGACGGTCGAGAGCCGGTCCAGCGCCTCGGGCTCGCGCAGATCGGGCGTGTCGCCGGTGAGCGTGCCCGTCTTGTCGAAAACCACCCGGTTCACCCGGGCGAGCCGCGCCCACACATCCCCCGCGCGCAAAAACACCCCGCGACGCCGTAGCCGCACCGTGGCGATTTCCTCCGCCAGCGGAAACGCCAGCCCGAGCGCGCACGGACACGACACCACCAAGATCGAAATCACCACCGCGCCCGTTTGCGCCATGTCGCCGGTGCGCCACGCCCACCACGCGCCGGCCGCGATGGCCGTGCCGATGATGCCGACGAGGTATCCCTTCACCACGCGCTCTATCAGCCGCGCCCGCTCGGGCGCGCGCTCCGCCGGCCGCAACAACTCCGCGAGCATCGACCCCGCCCAACCCTGCGTCGCGGTCAGGCGCGCTTCCGTGCCGCCCGCCAGACTCGCTCCGGCCGGCACCGTCTGCCCCAAGCGGAAACACCGCGGCTCCGCCTCGCCCGTGATCCACGCGAGCGCGAACTCCGCCGCGTCCTCCTCCAGGCGCGCCGCGACCGGCACCAACGCGCCGGGCGCGATGCAAAAGCGATCACCGACCGCCAGCGTCTCCGGCGCGACCTCCGTCCAGCCTTCGCTGCGCCACACCCGGACCTTGGCCGCCGCCGGTTGTTCGCGCAGCAGACGCTGGCGGTTGCGCTCCACCGCCACCACCTGCGCCCAACGACCGAGCAGCATCAGAAAAATGAACCCGGTGACGAAATCGAAATACTGGCACTCCGGATTCGCCGTCGCCCAGCCATACACCGAACCGAGGTAGGCCCCCGTGATGCCGAGCGCGATGGGCAGGTCCAGATGCGGCACGCGCTCGCGCAGTGCCCGGACCGCGCGCGAAAGAAAATACCCGCCGCAGCCCGCCACCGAGAGCGTGGCAAAACCCATCGACAGCGTGTCAAACAAGCGCGCGTATTCAAAATCGTGCGACATGCCGAAATACGTCGGAAGCGCGAAGAGCATCGCGTTCATCGCCAGCGCCGCCGCCAGCCCGGTCTTGCGCGCCAGCGCCCGGCTCTCCGGCTCGCCGCCGCCCTCGTGTTCGGTCGCGCCCAAAGGACCGAGCGCGTAGCCGAAGCGTTGCAACTCGCGCGCGAAGGCCGCCGCGTCGAATTCGCCCCGCCGCCAACGCAGCCGCATGCGTCCCGCCTCGGCCGACACCTCGATGTCGCCCGCGCCGGGGAGGCGTTGATGCAGGCGCTCGATCAGCCACACGCAAGCCGCGCAGGAAACGCCCTGCACCGCGAGTTCCAGCTCGACCGCGCGCCCTTCGTCGGTCGCCGCCTCGGCCGCGCGCGCGGCGTCGGCCAGCCAGCTATAATCAGCCGTTGCGCCGAGCGCGCCGTCGGCCGGAGGCGTCACGGAGTCCTTGATCTTGTAATAGTCGTCCAGCCCCTCGTCGCGGATCAGGCGGCTCACGAACGCGCAACCGCCGCAGCAAAAGGTTTCGCCCGCCGCCACCGGCGCGCCGCAGTGCGCGCAACGCGGTTTCTCGCGACGCTTTCTCGCCCGGCCCTCGCCGGCCATGGTGACCATCATCGGCATAGCCATTCCTCCAAGGTCGGGGCCACGAAGCCGAAATCGCCGCGCAGTCGCCATGCGATCACACCCGCCGCGACCAGAGCCAGCGCGGTGCGCGCGTGGCCGAGCGTAGGCGGAGTCAGCCGCGCGCGCAGCCAACCCACATTCGCCTGCGCGAGCCAGAGCAGCGGCACGGTGCCGAGGCCGAACGCGAGCAACAGCTCCGCGCCGCCCGCCGCCGAACCCGCGAAGGTCGCCATCGCCACGAGAAAATAAAGCGGTCCGCACGGCAGCAGAGGCGTCGCCGCACCCATGGCGGCGGCCACGTGCAGGCCGGGCTTTCCGCGCACCCAGCCGCGCAAGGCGAGTTGCACGCGCCCGAGCAGCGCCAGGCGCGGCAGACGGTTGCCGAGCTTGAAGGCCACGCCGACGAAATAGGCCACCATCACCCACGGCAGCACGCGCACCAGCGGAGCGTCGAACCACGCGGCCGGCGCCGCGCCGAGTCCGCCCGCCACCGCGCCGAGCGCCGCGTAGGCCGCCAGCCGCGAGCCGTGGTAGGTCGCGTGAATGGTCGAGGCGTCCACGCGTTCGCCGGGCTTCGAGCCGAGCAGACAGGCGAGCGGTCCGCACATGCCCGCGCAGTGCAGACTCGTGACGAGTCCCGCCACGAACGCCGCCGCCGGAGTGTTGACCGCCGCGAGTTCCATCAGCGCGCCTCCTTAGGTAGGGCGGGACCGCCGGGCCCGCCGTTCGGTGCGTTGACCTCGTTCGGCGGCGGGCCCAGCGGTCCCGCCCTACCCGGTGCCGCCAGCGGCACCGACTCCACGTGCGCCTGATTCGCGGCGTAAAACAGCGCGGTCCACGCGCAGGCCATGAGCGTGAACAGCGCGATCACCATCAACGCGACTTTCGTGCCGGGTTTCATGGTTTATCCTCCCGCAGCAGCGCCGGATTCGGGCCGCTGAACTCCGCGTCGCGCACGAGTTCGAAGGCTCCGCCCTCGGGACGGGCAACGATGCGCAGGCTGAATTTCCCCGCGTAGTCGGCCCGCGCCACGCGCACCACCAGCGGGCGCACTTCCTCGCCCAGCGGAGCGAGCGTGATCGGCACCTCGAAACCCGAAACGGCGAAAACAACACCGGCGTCGGACTCGGCGGAGACGGTGAAGGTCGCGGGCGTGTCGCTCTTGTTCACCAAGCGCACAAGGAATTGATTTCGCACCGACTCGGCGTCGAGGTAGTAGGGCGAACCCTGCATGCGCGTCACGCCAAGCGACGCCGGCCGCACCGACGAAACGGCGAAGGTAGCCACCGTGGCGCCCACCGCGAGCAGACCGACATACATCCAAATGCGCGGACGCAGCCAGCGCGTGCGGCCGCCCGCGAAGGCGGCGGTGGAGTCGTAGCGCACGAGACCGCGCGGGCGTTTGACCTTGTCCATCACCTCGTCGCAGGCGTCCACGCACGCGGCGCACGCGATGCACTCGATCTGGAGGCCCTGGCGGATGTCGATGCCGGTCGGGCAAACCTGCACGCAGCGGTTGCAATCGATGCACGCTCCGGCGTCGGGCGTGCCGGCCTTGCCGCGTGGTTCGCCGCGTTTGGCGTCGTAACCGATGACCAGCGAGTGGTCGTCGAGCAGCACCGATTGCAGGCGGCCGTAAGGGCAGATGACGATGCAGAGCTGCTCGCGAAACCACGCGAAGTTGAAATACAAAATGCCGGTCGCCACCGCTACGAAGAGGAAAGCGCTCCAGTGCTGGGTCGGCGCGCTTTTCATCATCGCCCAGAGCTCGGGAATGGAAACGAAGTAGGCCAGAAACAGGTGCATGATGCCGGCCGAGAGCAGGACGAAGATCACCTGCTTGGCGGCGCGGCGAGCGATTTTGGCATTGGTCCACGGCGCGGCGTCGAGCTTGCGCCGCGCGATCGCGTCGCCCTCCAGCCAGCGCTCCACGCGACGGAAAACATGCTCCAGAAAAACCGTCTGGGGACAAGCCCAGCCGCACCACACGCGACCGAGCAGCGAGGTGATGAAGAACAACGAAAACCCGAGCCCGGTGATGGCGAAAAACAGCAGCCACACGTCTTGGAACGCGAGGGTGAAGCCGAAGAGATGGAAGCGCCGCGCCGCTATGTCCAAAAACACCGCCGGATGCCCGCCGACCGGAATCCACGGCAGGGCGAGGTAGATCGCGACGAGCAGCCAAGCGGACCAACGGCGGGCACGCGTCCAGCATCCGCGCGCATCGGCGGGATGCAGGAACAGGCGCGAACCGTCCGCGCGGATGGTGGTGACGAAATCGCGGTTCGGGCGGAGCGGCGACACTCTTGTCGCCGAATTGGTCGCGGGAGATCGGACATCGGCGACAGGAGTGTCGCCGCTCCTTGGAAGCTCCGGCATCACGGCGCGGGATGCTTGCTCAGCACATAGGCGGTGACCTCGGCGGTTTTCTTCGGGCCGAGCATGGAGCCCCAAGGTGGCATGCCGGTGCCGGCGACACCGTCGGCGATCACCTTCATGATCTCGGTCGGCGATCCGCCATGGACCCATTCGCCGTCGGCGAGATTGAAGCCGATGCCGCCCTCCATATTCGCGCCGTGGCAGGCGAGACAGGTGGAAACGTAGGCGGCGGAACCGGCGGCGAGGATGGTCGGGTTGCGGCTCATCTCCCAGAGCGTGGCGTCGTCGTAGCTGCCGGCGGCGGCGAGCGCGGCGGCGCGGATTTCCTGGATGGTGGCGGTGACTTTATCGCCGTCGGATTTTCCGCCGAAATGCTGCGTCGCCATCCAGTAAACGATGGCGAAGGCGATGGAGGCGTAGAGCGTGATGAGCCACCAGTTGGGCAGGCGTCGGTCGTATTCGGCGATGCCGTCGAAAACGTGTTCGCGAATCGGATCTTCGCCGGGCTGCTGCGGAGGTTTGGGAGAATGGTCGGACATGGTCGGAAGGAGGGAGTGAGGGAGTATGGGAGTGAGGGAATAAAGGGACGGACTAAGGTGACGCGGGGGTGCCCCTCACTCCCTTTCACTCTTTCCCTCATTCCCTTCATCAAACGGCATATCGGCGAAGCGCTTGCACTGCGCGCGGGGCATGCGCAGCGCGCGCCACGCGCAGGTCACGTAGATCGAGAGCGCGGTGCTGAAGGCGATGAGCGTGAAAATGCTCATCCAGTGTTCGAGTATGAGGCGGCGAAACATAAGAGCGGGGCGACGAGGGCGGCGGTTTACTTGGCGGAGGCGGTGGTGCGGACGACGGGTTCGGATTTCCCGAGCTTTTGCAGGTAGGCGATGAGGGCCACGATCTCGCGGCTGGGCTCGACGAGGATGTCGGCCTCGCGCAGGCGGGCCACGATCTCGGCGGCCTGGGCGTTCACCTCGGCCTGGATTTCCTCGGGCGTCTGCTGCGGATAAGGCACGCCGAGGGTGCGCATGACGGCGAGCTTCGAGGGGAGCGCGGCGACGTCGGTGTCCTTTTCAAACAGCCACGGGTAGTTGGGCATGTTGGAGCCGGGCTCGATCTCCCGCGGATTCAGCATGTGTGTATAGTGCCAAGAGTCGGAATATTTGCCGCCCACTCGGGCGAGATCGGGACCGATGCGGCGGCTGCCCCACTGGAAGGGGTAGTCGTAGATCGACTCGCCGAGGCGCGAGTAGTCGCCGTAGCGCATGACGTCGGGCACGAGTGTGCGGATCATCTGCGAATGGCAGTTGTAGCAGCCCTCGGCGACGTAGATGTCGCGCCCGGCGAGTTCGAGCGGCGTATAGGGAATCTGGATACGATCCTCCACGTTCTGCGCGCGGTTCACGACCACGGTCGGGATGATCTGGATCATGCCGCCGGCGGCGACGGCGATGAAGGTGAGCACGGTGAAGGGCGCGGCGTTGACCAGCAGACGCTCATACCACGCAGCCCAGCCCTGGATGCGCGACTGGAAGTGCAGCCAGGCGAGGATCACGCAGACGATGGTGCCGAAGAGGCCGAGCAGCTGCATGAAATCGCCGCCAAACATCCACACGCAGGCGAAGAGCGTGCCGAGGACGGAGAACACGACGGGCGGATTGATGAAGGTGCCGGCGACGCCGACACGCGGCGAAGGCGTGTCGTCCACGAAGACCTCGGCGGTGCCGTCCACGGTCTGCGCGCCCTTGATGGTGCGCCAGACGTTGTAGCCCAAGATCAGGAAGCCGACGAGGTAGAGCCCGCCGCCGACGATGCGCAACGCCATGAGGGGGCGGATGGCGTTGAGCGTGTCCAAGAAATTTGGATACGCCAGCACGGTGCCGCCCTCGGCGGTGGCGCCGAGCATGAGGCCCTGGGTGATGCCCGAGACCCACATGGCCGCGACGTAGAGCAGGATGCCGACGAGCCCGAGCCAGAAGTGGATGTTGGCCAGCGCGGTGGAGTAAAGCGGACGGTTCCAGAGGCGCGGCACGAGCCAGTAGATCATGCCGGCGGCCATGAAGCCGTTCCAGCCGAGCGCGCCGGCGTGGACGTGGCCGATGATCCAGTCGGTGTAGTGGGCGAGCGCGTTGACCGACTTGATCGAGAGCAAGGGCCCCTCGAAGGTGGCCATGCCGTAGAAGGTGACGGCGGCGGCGAAGAATTTGAGCACGGGATCGGTGCGCAGCTTGTGCCAGGCGCCGCGCAGGGTGAGCAGGCCGTTGAGCATGCCGCCCCAGGACGGAGCCCAGAGCATAAGCGAGAAAGTCATGCCGAGCGTCTGCAGCCAGTCGGGCAGAGCGGTGTTGAGCAGATGATGCGGGCCGGCCCAGATATAGACGAACACGAGCGACCAAAAATGGATCACCGAGAGCCGGTAGCTATAGACCGGACGTTCCGCCGCCTTCGGCAGAAAGTAATACATGATGCCGAGGATCGGCGTGGTGAGGAAGAAGGCCACGGCGTTGTGGCCATACCACCACTGCACGAGGCCGTCCTGCACGCCGGCGAAGACCGGATAGGAGTGCGTGAGCGAGGTCGGCAAGCTCAGGTGGTTGACGATGTAGAGCATCGCCACGGTGATGATGGTCGCGATGTAGAACCAGATGGCGACGTAGAGGGCGCGTTCGTGGCGACGCGCGAGGGTCCAGAAAAAGTTGACCGCGAAGACGACCCAGATGCCGGCGACGGCGATATTGATGGGCCAGATGAGCTCGGCGTATTCCTTGCCGCGCGAGAAGCCGAGCGGGAGCGAGATGGCGGCGGAGACGATGATGGCCTGCCAGCCCCAGAAATGCAGCGAGGAGAGGAAGTCGCTCGCGAGGCGCGCCTTCACCAGGCGCTGGGTGGAGTAATAGACGCCGGCGAACATCATGTTGCCGACGAAGGCGAAGATGACGGCGTTGGTGTGCAGCGGACGCAGGCGGCCGAAGGTCAGCCAAGGCAGGTCGAAGTTGGCGCGCCAGAAATTGAGCTGCGAGGCGACGAGCACGCCGACCAGCATGCCGACCACGCCCCAGACGATGGAGGCGAGCAGGAACTGGCGGACGACCTTGTCGTTGTAATGGATCGTGACGGTGCGAGCGGACATGGAAGGTGGGCTGGAGTTGGAAGCGAGGAGCCGGAGAAAAACTCGGGGGAAAACTTTAGGATTTGTAGTCTTGGGATTTAGGATTTCGGGCCGTCCGCGGCCCGCATGCGGTCCTTGCGGCGTTGGCAGGAGGAGCAGCATTTGCCGTCGGTGCGCTTGCTGGCGCAGACCTCGTCGGGATGGCTGTGCGTGTGATCGTGCGAGAAAACGTGATCGGGCTCGGCCGCGGGCGCGGGCGCGGGCGCGGCAGACAAGACCGAGCCTTCGGATGCGAGCGGCAGGAGCGAATCGTGCTCGGCTCCGGCACGGCGCGGGCGGGTGAACTCGCGCAAGAAAAGCGCGATGAAGGTGAGCGAAAGCAGCAGACTGATGACAAGGGTGAGAGGAATGACGTCCATGGGTGAAAAAGGGTCGCGCATGCTAGGCGAAAGGCCGTGCGCGGGCTGCGCGGGGCTTGGCGGCGACCGCGCGTTTTTTGGCGAGGTCAAAAAACGCGCGCCAATGCATGCACAGCCTCCGCCAAGGAAGGCGGCGCGGCGCGGCGCACGCTTCGCTAAGGTCGGCGGGAATGAATCCCGGCGATCCGCGACCCCTTCTCGACCGCCATGCGGCACGCATTCTGGCCCGTTGGCGCGAACAACTCCGCGCCCTGCCGCCCTCCAGCGCGCTCGCCGCGCCCGAGCTGCTCGCGCCGATGATGGCGCCGGCCATCGCCCGGGTGCGCCACGAGGCCTCCCTTCATATCGACGACCCGGCGGGCGAGCCCGAGGCCGAGGATTGCCGCTGCGGGCTCAATCCGCTCGTGACCTTTTATCTCACCGGCGAAGCCTCGACCTTCGAGGTCTTATGGTCGCAGCCCGACGCGCTCGCGCCGCTCGCGCCCGAGGCGCGCGAGGCCACCTGCCGCGTGTTGCGCGAGGCGTGGCGACGCGTGGCCGCCGAGGAGATCCCGCTGTTTTGCAGCATCTGCCAGCGCGGCGCGGCGATCGAGGCGGCGGATCGCCATCATCATCACTCGCATCATCAGGCGGCGGCCGCAGACGCGCAGGAGAAACACGTTTGCCTGAGCGCCACCGAGGCGACGCTCAGCGCATGGGCGCGAGGCGCTTCTGCAACTGCTCGCGGTAAGTCTTAGGCGACTGGCCGGCGATGCGCCGGAAGACGCGGTTAAACTGGGAAAGCGACTGAAAGCCGGCCTCGAAGGCGGCCTCGCTCACGCGTTTGTGCGGGTTGAGGAGGAGGTTTTTCACTTTCTCGACGCGCACGCGGGCGAGGTAGGTGGTGAAGGTCATGCCGGTCGCCTTTTTGAAGCTCTTGCAAAAATAAAACGCGCTCATGTTCACGGCCTTCGCGACCTCGTCGAGGCCGATGTCCTCGCCGTGGCGAGAAGCGATGAGGGTGCGGGCGCGGGCGATGGGCGGGGCCTCCCCATGCTCGGCCTGCACCGCGAGCTCCTGGCCGAGCGAGGAGAGATGCTGCGCGAAAATCGAGAGCAGGCGCAGGATGGAATCATATTGGCGGCGATCGAGCACGCGGCCCTGAAACCACGCCTCCTCGAGTTCCTTCATGTTCACGTCGGTGCCAAATTTCAGGATCTGGCGCGACGCGGTGGCGAAGCGGCGCTTGTCGGGTTTTTCCAAAAACACCTGGCCGGTTTGCAAGAAGGCCACGAGGTCCTCGCCGACGCGCACCGGCACGGACGAATCGCAGAGGCCGGCGAAGCACTTGAGGGTCTTCGGCTCCAGACAGGCCTCGACCTCTACGCGACGTTGCAACTGGAGGCAGGCGGCGCAGCTCTGGTTGCTCTTGGCCATGAGGGCGCAGAACGGATTTTCGTTCGGGTCGCCGTGGTGCGGCAGATCGAAGGCCTCCAGCGCGCGCAGATTTATGGGGAGGCCGGTGGTGTCGCGGAAGGCCTGCTCGTAGTCCTTAAAAATCCTGCTGCGCTTGAGTTTATCGACAAACTCGCGGCTGCGTTGGCTGGACTCGGGAGAAGCGTTCATGGGCAAATTATTCCTGATAGCATCCGCAGATAGCGAGCATCGGGCAACAATATCCCGGCTGGAGGTCGCGGGTATAAAAACGCATTCGACAAGCGGGCCTCGGCCTACTGACTAACGCGCATCATGTCCTCGTCCGCCCAAGACAATATCCACGCTCCCCAGGAACAGAAGCACGTCACGCCCGTGACCATCGCCATCGACCTCGTGTTGGTCGCCGTGCTCTTCGTCTTCTGGTTCGGCGTCTGCAAATCGCACGTTCCCTCCACCGATCCGAAGTTCGTGGCGCTTTTCGGCGCGCTTACCTCGATCAGCATCACCGGCGTGTTCTGGATCGCTATCCAGATGTTCCGCGTCGTGGTCGCCGGCGAGAAACGCCTCAAGGCCGAACGCGCCGCGAAGCAGTAAACCCGCGCCGCCTTCGCCAAAGACTCCCAGGCCGCGATCCCGGATCGCGGCTTTTTCGTTTCCCCCGCCCGACCTCTCCCTTCTCATCTGTGTTTATCAACCCGTGAGCGAAACCGACGCCACTCCCCCCGCCCCCACCCCGGCCCCGGTTCCCCGCACGACCGCGGCCGTCGAGGACTACCTCGAACGCATCGCCGCGCTCATCCGCAGCAAGGGCTACGCGCGTGTGGTGGACATCGCGGCCGAGTTGAAAATCTCGCAGGCCAGCGTCACCACCATGGTGCAGAAACTCGATGCCGAGGGTTTGGTTAAATACGAAAAATACCGCGGCATGGTGCTCACCGACGCCGGCGAGGCCGTGGCCACGCGCATCGCGCACCGGCACGAGTTGCTCACCCAGTTGCTACGTTTTTTCGATCTGCCGGAGGACGTGATTTTCCGCGACGTCGAGGGCATGGAGCATCACATCAGCGGCGAGACGCTCGACGCGCTGGAGCGGCTCACGCGCCACCTCGAAGCCAATCCCGATATCGTGGCGCAGTTGAAGCGCTGAGGCTGGCCGTTAAGCCGGCAGCTGGCGTGTTCAGCCTGACTCTCCCGATTCTCACGAATCGGGCTACGCCGAAAACCCGGCTCGTTTCGTGAGAAACGGGACTCTGCTCTGGCCCAAGCTCACTCCGCCGGCAGCTTCGCCACGATGGCCTCGGCGAGCTTCGCGATGCTCTCGCTCAGGCCGGCCGCGAGCGCGGAGTAGTCGCCTTCTTTCCACGGAATCTCCGGGGCCTCGAAAACTTCGCGGACGAGCACCTGAGGCGCGGCGCCGGAGCGTTCGTCCACGCGCACGATCTCGATGCCGCACAAGAAACTCGTGGTCGCGGTGCCGTCGGCCTTCACGCGACCTTCGGCGCGCAGCAACGTCACCGCCACGTCCACGTCGCGCGTGACGTCGAAGGGATACGGCTGCGCAAACACGCGGGCGACCTTCGGCGACAGATGAAGCCGCGCCACCAGCATGCGATTAATCGCGACGCCGAGCGGCTCGGCCCAGCGCGCGAAATCACGGTAATCGATCTCGTTGTCGCCGCGGCGCACGATCATGGATTTGCCATCGAGGTAGGGAGCGACCGATACGCTACGCACGCCTACCTTCAGCGTGCCCTGCCCGAGCGCCTCGTTGACGCCTTCGACCACCGGTTCGGTCAACACGTAGTGACGCGTCGGATCGGGCTGCGGCTTGGGCAAAATGCTGCAGGCGGCGACGAAGGGAAGCAGCAGCGCGGCGAGAGCTAGGCGGACGAAATGGGGAGCGCGGTGAGTCTTCATTTTAAACTTGGGAGGTGGGTAGCTGCTCGCGCGCCGGCCTACTTGGTTTCGGTCGCGCGACCGCTGATCAGCGCGTTGGGATTGCGTTCTAGGAAGTCGGCCAAACGCGCCACGGCGGCGGAGGCTTCTCCGAGGCGGGCGAGCGCTTTCGAGGCGTCGTCGCCGAGGTGTTGCTGGGCGTTGACGAAACGCCGCATGACGACGGCTAGCTCGTTGAACTGGTTTATCGATCCGCGCGCATCCTTGAGCGCGAGCGCGAACTCCTCGGCTCCGGGGCCGACGGTTGTTTCCAGTTCGGCGAGCATGGAATCGAGACGCTTGGCGGCGGAGGCGGCGTTGGCCACGAGGGCGCGCGTCTCGGGTGAATCGACCAGGGTCCGAATGGTGCGCCCGGCCTCGGCCCACTCGCGCGAGACGGCGGCGAGGTCGGCGGTGTTCACCTGACGGCGGGTGTCGGTGAGCAGACCCTGCAACTCCCCCGCCATGGTTGCGAAATCGATGCGTTTGATGTCGGTCACGATTTCGTCCAGGTTGCGCAACAACTCGGCGCTCCGCGACGGGATGGCGGGCATCACGAGATAGTCGGACTCGACGGCCTCCTTGCCGCGGGCCGGATAGAGGGAGGGGTCGTAGAAATCGAGTTCCACGTAAAGCAGGCCGGTCGCGTAGCCGATCACGCCGAGCTGCGCGCGCAGGCCCTCGTCGATGAGGCGCTGCAACTCCTCGCGGTCCGACACGTCCACCGGGCGGCCTTGGCTGTCGGCGACGACGTCGCGGCTGAGCTCGCAAATAACGGCCACGACCGAGCGCGGTTCATCCGAGCCCGGCTCGGCGGGAATGGCTCGCACGTTCATCGCCACAACGCGACCCATGCGCACGCCGCGAAGCTTCACCGGTGAACCATTGTCGAGACCGTGAATGGATTCGTTGAAATAGACGATCAAGCGCTCGGGCTTGGAGAAAAAGTTCACGCCGCCAAACGAGAACATCGCGACCACGCCGAGCAGCAACGCGCCCATTACGAATAGACCTACGACGGTGGGGCTGACTTTAGTTTTCACGGTGGAATGGGCTTAGGTTGATGAGGTGCGGTGCCCGGTGGTGTCGAAGCCCTTTTCGCCGGGGCGGACGCCGCGATTGAGGAACTCGCGCACGCGTTCGTCTTCCGAGCCGGTCGCAAGCACGCGCGGATCGCCCAGCGCGATGCGGCCGCGCGCCGCCTTGTCGAGCATGAGCACGCGGTCTGCTATGCTAAAAATCGAGTCGAGCTCGTGCGACACCACCACGCAAGTCGTGCCGAGCAGTTCGCGCACCTGCAGGATGAGTTCGTCGAGCTTGCGCGAGGTGATCGGATCGAGACCGGCCGAGGGCTCGTCGAAGAACACGATGTCGGGATCGAGCGCGAGGGCGCGCGCGAGACCGGCGCGTTTTTTCATGCCGCCCGAGATCTCCGACGGGTAGTAGTTTTCGTAGCCGGAGAGCCCGACCTGTGAGAGTTTAAAGGCCGCCAATTCGCCGCGCTCGCGACGGTTCAGCGTGGTGTATTCCTCCAGCGGAAGGCACACGTTTTCCATCAACGTGAGCGAACTCCAGAGCGCGCCACCCTGGTAGAGCACGCCGAAACGCTTGAGTAAATCACGCCGCCTCAGCGCGTCCGCCTCCAGGAAGGATTCGCCGAAAAACCGCACGTCGCCCGCCGAAGGGCGGTGCAGGCCGACGAGATGGCGCAGCAACGTGCTTTTACCGCAACCCGAGCCACCGATGATGAAAAAAATCTCGCCGCGCCGGACTTCGAAACTCAGGTCCTTCAAGATGGGGTCGTCACCGTAGCCGCAATCGATGGAGACCGCCGCCACGGCGGGAGGAGCGGCGGACGCGGCGGCAGATTCGGGGGCGGGAGTGCGGGCGGCGACCATGGATCAGATTCCGAGAATGTTGAACGCCACCGCGAAAAACGCGTCGGCGAGAATGATGAGCAACAGGGCCATGACGACCGCCGAGGTCGCGGCCCGCCCCACTCCCGCCGCGCTGCGTTCGGCGAGCAACCCGCGATGACACCCCGCGAGCCCGACCAACAGGCCGAAGGCGGAAGCCTTGATCAGACCCGAAGCCATATCCGAGAGATCGATGGCCGACATCGTTTGCACCCAGTAGGCCGCCGGCGGGATGTCGAGAATCGTGAGCGACACGAACATACCGCCGAAGATGCCCATGAAATTGGAATACAGCGCGAGCAACGGCATCATGAGTGCCAGCGCCACGATCTTCGGTATGACCAGAAAATCCACCGGACGGATGCCCAGCGTCTCGAGCGCATCGATCTCGTCGTTCGCACGCATGTTGCCCAAGGTCGCCGCGAACGCCGCGCCGGTGCGGCCGGCGAGAATCACGCCCGTCATCATCGCGCCCATCTCGCGCACCATCGCCAAACCCACCGCGTCGGCCACGTAGATATCCGCGCCAAACTGCCGCATCAACACCGCCGCCTGATACGCCAAAATGAGGCCGACCAACAGGCCGATCAGACTCACGATGGGCAACGACATCGCGCCACACTGCTGCATCTCGTCGAGACAATCGCGCAGGCGAAACTTGTGCGGATTTTTCGCCAGATGCACGCCACTGAGCGCGCACTCGCCGACGAAGCGCGCGATCTCCCGCACCTTTCCCAACATGTCCTGCGTCGCCTCGCCGACCGCCACCAAAAGGTTGCGGCTGCGGTCCTCAGGCTTCACCTGATCGCAAGCCTCGGTGAACTGCGCCAGCATGCCACGCATCGCCTCGGGCAAGGCCGACGTATCGCACACCCCGCCCGAGCGCTCCACCCCCGAGCGCACTTCATGCACAAACAACAAAAGCGAGCTGTCCCACTCGCCCAAATCCTCCGCCAAGACCACCCGCACCGCCTGGCCCTTTGTGGCAAAGCGCTCCGGCGTCCAATCCGGCTTCTCCGCCGTGATCTCCCAAGTGCCCGCCAGCGTCACGCGGCCCTCGCCTGAATCCAACGTTTCCACCCTCACCTCGGCGGTGCAGGGCGATACGACAGGCTTGGACGCGGGGCTCGGCATCAATGCACCAAGTTGGGCGGGCAAAACGAACGGGGGCAAACGATTCCTTGCCCCCTCCGGCCCGCGCTCTGCTCCATAGGCGCATCATGCGCTCGCGCTTTCACACCGTTCTCTTCGATCTCGACGGCACCCTGCTCGATCATTTCTCCGCCATTCACCGCGCCCACAGCCACGTGCGCCGCCACTACGGCCGGTCCGACGCCACCCGAGACGAGGTCATGCGCGCCATCGGCGGCGGCCTCCCCGAGGCCCTCAAAAAAACCCTCGGCCCCGAACACGCCCACCTGCTCGACGAGGCCCTCCCCGTTTACCGCGCCTACTGGGATCGCACCATGCTCGACGACGCGGCGCTCTTCCCCGGAGCCTTCGACCTCGTGCGCGATTTGCACACCGCCGGGGTTCAGGTCGCCGTCTTCACCAACAAACACGGTCCCTCCGCCCGCCGCGTCTGCACGCACCTCGGCCTCGATCCCTACCTCGCCGCCGTCTTCGGCGCGACCGACACGCCCTGGCTCAAACCCGAAATCGAGTTCACCGCCCACGTCCTGGAAAAACTCTCCGCCACCGCGGCCACGACCGCGCTCGTCGGCGACTCGCCCTGGGACGTGCAGGCCGCCCTCAAGGGCAAACTCGGCGGCTGCTTCGCTGTGACCACCGGCACCCACACCGCCGAAGAGCTCGTCGCCCACGGCTGCGCCCCCGACGACATCGCGCCCGGGCTGGTTGACCTCGCCCCGCGCCTGCTTGCCGCGAGCGCCGCCGTTGACGCCGCCAAAATATAGCTACAACGTAGCTACATGCAGACCAAGACGGCCAAGCTCTTCACCACCGGCGGCTCGCAGGCGGTCCGCCTGCCCAAGGAGTTCCGCTTCCCCGGCAAAACCGTGCGCATCCGCCGCACCAAGGCCGGCGTGCTCATATCCTCCGCCGAGGATGACCTCGAGGCGCGACGGAAAGCATTTCTGGCATTGGCAGGCTCCTGCCCAGATTTCCCCGACGTGCCCCCCCACACCGCGCCTGACTTTCCGCGCGATCTTGACTGGTGATGCTCTACCTTCCCGACACCAACGCGTGCGCAATATTTTTCCGGGGCAATCCGGGTATGGCTCAGAAATGGGCTATGAACATCACCAACATCCGGCTTTCCTCGCTTGTTTTGAGTGAACTCCGCTTCGGAGCCGCCAAGGCCGATTCTAAACGCCAGCGCCACCATATCGCCGCGCTTGTCGCCGCCGTTCCAGTAGAACCTTTTATCGGAGAGGACGCCGAATTTTACGCGAACCTCCGCGCCGCGCTCGAAAAACGCGGCCAAGGTATCGGTCCTATCGACACCCTTATCGCCGCCCAAGCCCTCCGCCTAGGCGCGACCATCGTGACCCACAACCTTCGCGAATACCGTCGCGTGCCCGGCCTAAAGGTCGAGGACTGGCAAACCGTAGCCTGAACATCCTGCTCGCTTGCCCCCTCCTCCTCCCAAACCCCGCCCCGCGCCCTCCGCCGCCATCCGCGACGGCAACACCCTCGCGGGCGTGCTCGAGCGCATCGTTTTCCACAACGAGGAGAACCACTACACCATCGCCGAGTTCCGCCCCGAAGACGGCGAGGAACGCGTCACCATCGTAGGCGCCCTGCCCGGCGTGCAATGCGGCGAAACCCTCCACCTCCACGGCTCCTGGGCCTCGCACGCCCAGCACGGCGCGCAGTTCAAGGTCGAGCGCTTCGCCAGCCAGCTCCCCTCCAGCGTGTATGGCATTCGCAAATACCTCGGCTCCGGCCTCGTGCCCGGCGTGGGCCTGGTTTACGCGAACAAAATCGTGGACGCCTTCGGCACCGACACCTTCCGCGTGCTCTCCGAGGAATCCGGCCGCCTGCGCGACGTCCCCGGCATCGGCAAAAAACGCGCCGCCGCCATCAAGCAAGCCTGGGACGGACAACGCACCTTCCGCGAACTCTACATCTTCCTCCAGACCTACGGCGTCACCCCCGGCCAGTGCGTGAAACTGATCGATAAATACGGCGCCGAGGCCCGCCAGATCCTTCAACGACAGCCCTACCGCGTCGCCCGCGAGATCGACGGCATCGGCTTCAAGACCGCCGACCGCATCGCCATCAACCTCGGCTTCGCCAACGACGCCCCGCCCCGCCTCGACGCCGGCATCCTCTACGCCCTCGAAACCCTCCAGGAGGAAGGCCACACCGCCCTCCGCGAGGCCGACCTGCGCGACTACACCGCCACCCTGCTCGAAACCTCCGGCGAACGCATCACCGCCCGCCTCGCCGCCCTCGTCGCCGACAAGAGCCTCGCCTCCCACGCCCCGCGCGGCGTCATCGAGCCCCTGCCCGGCTCCGACCTCGTGCAACTGCCCGTGCTCGACCGCGCCGAGCAAAAAATCGCCGCCGCCCTCAAACGCCTGCGCGTCGTCCCCAGCGGCCTGCCCCCCATCAAACACGACGCCGCCCTCATCTGGGCCGAGGAAAAGGCCGGCTTCACCTTCGCCCAGGCCCAGCGCGACGCGGTGCGCTCCGCCCTCGTATCCAAAGTATCGATACTCACCGGCGGCCCCGGCACCGGCAAGACCTCCTCGCTCCGCGCCTTGGTCGAAATCCTGAAGGCCAAAAAAGTCCGCGTCTCCCTCGCCGCCCCCACCGGCCGCGCCGCCCAGCGCCTCACCGAGACCACCGGCGCCTTCGCCCAGACCCTCCACCGCCTGCTCAAGTTCAACCCCCAGCGCGGAGGCTTTGACGCCAACGAGGACGCGCCCCTCGCCACCGATTTCCTCGTGGTGGACGAGGCCTCGATGCTCGACACCCGCCTCGCCGCCGCCGTCTTCGCCGCCATGCCCTCGCGCGCCCACCTCCTCCTCGTGGGCGACACCGACCAACTCCCCAGCGTAGGCCCGGGCAACATCCTCAAAGACCTCATCGCCACCGACACCGTGCCCGTGACCCGCCTCAGCGTCGTGCATCGCCAGCAAGGCCAGAGCGAAATCGTCACCACCGCCCACGGCATCAACGCCGGCGACCCTACCCTGCCCGTCGCCGTCGATTCGCTCGAAAAACTACAGCCCTGGGCCGACCTCACCTTCATCGTCGCGCGCGACGCCGAGGACTGCCTGCAAAAGACCATCGCCCTCTGCTCCGAATTCATCCCCCGCCACTTCGCGTGGATGAAGCCCGGCCGCGACATCCAGGTGCTCGCGCCCATGCATAAAGGCACCGCAGGCGTCGGCAACCTCAACGCCCAGCTCCAGGCCTCGCTCAATCCCCACGGCCGCGGTCTGCGCGCCCCCGGCGGCGAATTCCGCGTCGGCGACAAGCTCATCCAGCTGCGCAACAACTACGACAAAAGCCTCTTCAACGGCGACATCGGCGTGGTCGTCGCCACCGACGCCGAGGCCGGCACGCTCGACGCCGATTTCGACGGCACGCGCCACACCTTCTCCCGGGGCGAGCTCGGCGACCTCGCCCTCGCCTACGCCATCAGCATTCACAAAAGCCAAGGCAGCGAATACGCGGCGGTCATCATCCCGCTGCTCAAGGCGCACTTCATGATGCTCCAACGAAACCTCATCTACACCGCGATCACGCGCGGAAAGAAAAAGGTCTTCCTCGTCGGCGAACCGGCGGCCTACGCGATGGCCGTGCGCAACAACGAGGCCAAGACCCGCTCCACCCACCTGAAGGAAAAAATCCTCGCCGCGATCGAGACCCGCTGAAACAGCCCAAGGAGCGGCGACACTCTTGTCGCCGTGGTTTGGATACACGGGCGGGGCTTCATCCCGGATTCCGCGATACAGCGCCTCATGTGGCCCGCTTCGTGAGAAGCGGGAGTTTGGTGAGCGCCGCACCCTTTTATCCCGCCTCTCACGAGGCGGGCTACGTCCGATCACGATCACGGTTTTCGGGTTCATTCCTCCACCGAGACGACCGGAATTCGGCGACAGGAGTGTCGCCGCTCCTTGAATACAAAAAGACCGCCGGAAAAAAATCCGGCGGTCTGGAGAATTCGTGAATGCGTGAGACGATTTCCAAGGCCTCGCCCCGGGCCGCCCCGCCGGCTTACTCGGAGCCGCCGAAGGCGAACTCCACCCATGCGCGCCTGTTCTTGGCGCGCTCGGTCGGCGTGGGGCTGCCAAGGAAATACTTCGTGTCGAACGGTTTGCTCTGGTCCTTGCCGAAGGCGAATTTGAACCACTCGCGTATGTTTTTGGCTCCCTTGGCCCGGGATGCATGAGCCCGCGACACGCGAGCCTTGGCCACTATCTCGTCGTTGGTTTTCGCAACTCCGGCGTCCGAAACCACCTCACACTGTTTCTTATCCACACAGACGTCGGCCTTGGCCGCGTCATCGCAAGCCGGGGCCGCACAAACGGTGGTTTCACAGACCGCGGTTTTGCCCGGCTCGGATGCGCCGAGCGGCGCGACCATAAAGCCAAGGGTGAGAAACAAGGACGCGACGAGCGGGCGATTCAGGTTGGTTGTCATGATGCCACCTAGCCAAACGTGCCGACGCATTCACGCAACTTCCTAAAAGAAAACATCGTTTAAAAAATTGTGATAAAACAAAAACCGCCGGGGAAAAATCCGGCAGTCGATAAAACAAAATCGAGTTACGTGGTTCGGCGGCATCGCCGACGACCGTCGCCTCACTCGTCTTTGCCGAAGCCGAACTTCCACCACTTGCGGCTGTTCTCGGCGCGCTTGGCCTGGCCTTGCTCGGAGCCTTTGCCCGCTTCCTTGCGCTCGGCTTCGGCTTTTTTCTCCGACTGCTTGGCCTGACCCTTGGCCTGTCCGGCTTCGGCCGAGCCTTTGGCTTTCGCCTCCTCGGCCTTCTTTTTGCCTTCTTCCGCCTTGGCCTTCGCCTCGGCGGCGCGTTTGTCTGCCTCAGCCTTCGCCTTGGCTTCGTCGGCTTTTTTCTTCGCCTCGGCGGCCTTGGCCTCGGCTTCGGCCTTCTTGGCGTCGGCTTCCGCCTTGCCTCTGTCGGCGGAGCCAGCGGCCGCAGGGGCGCCGGGGGCGGCCGGCCGGCCTTGCGCGGAGGCGCCGAGCGGCGCGACCATCAGACCAAGCGTCAAAAACAGGGATGCGATCAGGGAACGATTCAGGGTGGTTTTCATGGCGATCCCATCCAAGCACGCCCGGACAAGGCTGCAATTAACGAGGATGACAAATACCCGTAAAACAATGCCGATCAGGTATAAACGCACCTGTTGAACGGGTGCGTCACCACCTGTGGCGCGTGTGTTTAAAATAACCCGCCCTCGATTTTCGCCAACGGCGGCTTGCCGCCGTTTTCGCGAATCGACGCCGCCCGCGCGGCGATGGCCTCGCGCTCCGTCGGCTTCAGACGCGCGAGGTTTTTAACCTGCAAAGCCATGCGCTGGTTGGCCGCGAGCACGCGCTCATGACGCAGCAAAAAGTCCCAATACAGGGTCGTGAACGGACACGCGTTCTCACCCGTCGCCTTCGCCGGATCGAAGCGGCAACCCGCGCAGTAATTGCTCATGCGCTGGATGTATTTGCCCGTGGCCGCGTAGGGCTTCGAGGCCATGATGCCGCCGTCGCCATACTGCGACATGCCGAGCGTGTTGGGCAGCTCCACCCACTCCACCGCGTCCACGTAAACCGAGAGATACCACTCGTGGACTTTTTGCGGCTCCACCCCGAGTTGCAGCGCGTAGAGCCCCGTGACCATAAGCCGCTGAATGTGATGCGCATAACCGTGTTCCAGCGTCTGCCCGATGGCGTCGCGCAGACACGCCATCTCGGTGTCGCCCGTCCAATAAAACTCCGGCAGCGGCTCGCGCGCCCCGAGCGCGTTTTTCGCCAGATACTCGGGCATGAAATGCCAGTAGATGCCGCGCACATATTCGCGCCAGCCGAGGATCTGGCGGATAAAACCCTCCGCGCTCGCGAGCGACACCCTGCCCTTGCGATACGCCGCCTCCGCCGCCGCCACGACCTCTCGTGGATCGATCAGCTTGAGGTTCATCGCGGCCGACAACCGCGAGTGGTAAAGCCACGGCTCCCGCGTCCACATCGCATCCTGATACCGGCCGAAATCCGCCAGCCGATTCGCGATAAAATCCTTCAGGGCCCGCCGCGCGTCCTCCGGCGTCACCGGCCAATCAAAACTCTCCAGCCGTCCCGGATGTTTCGCGAAGCGTTTCTCCACCAGCGCGATCACCTCGCGTGTCGTCGCGTCGGGTTTGAAGACCACCGGCGCGGGCACGCCTTGCGGACCGGCCTTGGTGAAACTGCCGCGGTTGTCGTGGTCGAAATTCCACTGTCCGCCCTCGGGCTCGCCGTGCGCGTCGAGCAGCACCTTTTCGCGGCGGCGCAGCTCGCGATAAAAATACTCCAGCCGTAGTTGTTTTCTCCCTACGGAGTGCTCCTTGAAATCCGCGATGCTGGCGAAGAAATGCCGGTCCACCCGCACCTCCAGGGGCAGCCCGAGCGATTCCGCCGCCGCCTCCAGCGCGCGCCATACGCGCCAGTCGCCCGGCTCGGTCAGGACGAGACGCGCGGGCCTCAGCTTTTTCACCGCGCGCGTCAGTTCCCCGGCGAGCGTGCCGGTGTTTTCCTTCGCATCGAGTTCGGCGTAGTGAATCGTCGCGCCCTCCGCGCGCCGCGCGTCGCGATAGTGGCGCATCGCGGCGAGGAAGACCGCGATGCGCGGTTTGCTCGACCACACGTGCTCCGATTCCTCCGCGACCTCAGCCATCCAGATCGCGTCGCGTTTGGCGTCAAAACCGTCGAAGGCCGACGCGTCGGCGTTCAACTGATCGCCGAGAACAATGACCAGATTCCGAACACTCATGATTCGGATTCCTCGCCCACGTCCGCCTTGCCTCCGCGCAGCGACTTGAACGCCGCCAGCGCTTCCGCTCGCGCCGTGGCGTGATCTACGATGGGCGCGGGATAGTTTTCGCCCAGCTCGACCTTCGCGTATTCGAGCACGCTGGCCGGCGCGGTCCATGGCGCATGGATAAACTTGTCCGGCACCTTCGCCAGCTCCGGCACCCAGCGGCGCACGTAGCGACCCGCGCCGTCGAATTTTTCGCCCTGCGTCACCGGCGCGAAGATGCGGAAATACGGCGCAGCGTCCGCCCCGCAGCCCGCGCTCCATTGCCAGCCGAGCGTATTGCTCGCGAGGTCGGCGTCCACCAGCGTGTCCCAAAACCACTCCGCTCCATGCTGCCAGGGCAGGCGCAGATGTTTTACCAAAAACGACGCCACGATCATGCGCACGCGGTTGTGCATCCAGCCCGTCGCCCAGAGCTGACGCATGCCGGCATCCACGATCGGATAGCCGGTTTGCCCGCGTTGCCAGGCGCGCAGCTTCGCGCCGTCCGCATCCTCGGCCCACGGGAATTTCTCGAAATCCGCGCGCAACGGCTTGGTCGGCGTGTGCTCGAAATGAAACAGCAGATGATAAGCGAACTCGCGCCAGCCGATCTCGGTCGTGTAGATCCGCGCGCCGTTGCTCGCCGGATCGAGCCCCGCCTTTTTGCCCAACGCCTGCACCGCCGCCACGATCTGGCGCGGGCCGATTTCGCCCCAGTGCAAATGCGGCGAAAGCCCCGAGGTGCCGTCGGTGTCGGGCAGGTTGCGCTGCTCGTCGTATCGGTGAACGACCTCGTCCTGCAAAAACCGCTTAAGGCGCTCCTGCGCGCCCGCCTCACCCGGCGTCCACATTGGAGCAAAACCACCATCCCACGGAATAGTGGGCAAAAGCCCGAGCGCGGAGACTTCCTCGACAACGCCCTCGGTCGTCGGCCACCTCTTGGGCACGGGTATCTCCGCCGCGTCGCTCTTCACCGGCTCCGGAAACCCGAGCGCCGAGCAATGCCGCCAGTAGGGCGTGAACACTTGGAACGGATTACCCTGCTTGTTCTTGATCGTGTGCGGTTCGAAGAGCAGCGCGCTGTTGAAGCTCTTCGCCTCCAGCCCGCCGGCCGCGAGGGCGGACTTGATGCCGGCGTCGCGTTCGCGGACGGACGGCTCGTATCGACGATTCCAATACACCGCCGTCGCGCCGGTCGCGGCGACCAGCCGGCGCAGCTCGGCGAGCGAGTCGCCGCGCGCCACGAGCAGCCGCGAGCCGCGTGAGCGCAGGGCGACGTCGAGCGCGGCGAGCGAATGGTGCAGCCACCACTTCGAAGCGCCGCCGAGCGGCCACGCCCCCTCCCCCGCTTCGTCGTGGATAAAAACCGGAACGACCGGCCCGCCGCGCGCCAGGGCGGCGGACAGGGCGGAGTTGTCCGCGAGGCGAAGATCCTTGCGAAACCAGACCAGAACGGGGGCGACGGGCGTGGGCGAAGCGGGCACGCGGGCAAAAAGCGTGAAGCCCCGCGGAACGCAAGGGCCCCCGCGCGCTCAAAACACAAAAAAGCCGAGGTCGCGGGACCTCGGCCGGAAAACATCGCGGGAATCCCCGCCTGCTTCGGAGCGGCTCTATCACATGCCGCCCGTAAAGCCCTGCCCCATCATCATGAGTCCCATGATCGGCATCATCGCGCCCTGGAGCGCCTGGTCGAACTCGGCCTGGGTCTTGGCGGCGTCGAGTTGGGCGATCACGCCCTCGACCATGGCGAGCGCGCCGAGGATCTGGGGCTTGTTCTGCGCCATTTCCTCGGGCTTGAGGTTGGCGAGGTTGGTCTTGGCCTCGGCGATCTTCTCGGTCCACTCGGCGGCCATCTCGGTCGGCACCCAACGACCGTCCACCTTGGTGAGGGTCTTGGTCTCGGTGGAGCCTTCGCCGTCTTTCACGATCAGGGTGGCGGTGGTGGCGGTGACGTTCTCGACCGAGAACTCGGTCTTTTTGATCTGCTCGGCGAGCGGACCCTCCTTGGAGTTGGCGCTCATCTTATGGGCGAGGCCGAGGATTTCGGAGCCGGTGGATTTGAAGAACTCGGCACCGTCGAAGGTTTTGAGCCCGTCCACGCTCGCGACCTTGCTGGTCGCGAGGCTGCGCAGGATGGCGACGCCGCTGTCCCAGTTGGCCTCGACCTCGGCCTTGTTCTGGATCTGGCCGGCCATCTCGCTGGAAAGGATGAAGGCGCGCTGTTTGCCGAGCACGTCGGAGAGCTTGTTGATCAGGGCGAAACCGCGGTCATAGACCTCGGGATCGAGCTTCGTGCCGGCCAAGTGAACGAGTTCGGTGACGTCCTTCTGGTAGGACGCCGGGGTGGCGGTCCAGAGGATGGCCGCGTTGCCCGCGCCGAGCTCGTCGGCGATCTTGCGCATCGCGGCGTCGGGAGCCTCGGGAAGGGAAGCCGAGTCGGACTTCGGCGAGCAGCCGGTGAACAAAAGCGAACCGGCGACAAGAGCCAGCGTGGCGGACAGAGCAGGGATTTTCATAGGTTGGTTTGGGTGGGGCAAAAACTTGCCGTCGAAGGTGCTAGCGGAACGGAGGCGGAGGGCAACGGATTTGCGAACCGCCCCCCGGAAGCTAGCACGCCCGAAAATGCCCTCGCCGCGCGCGTTCGGTTTTTCAAGCTGCGCCTAATGACAATGACATGGCTTGCCCAAGCCCACCCCGACACCGCCTGGGCCCATTTCCCCACCACGGATTTCCCCGCCCGGTCCGCCCGCCCCGGCGCGATCGCGATCCTCCCGGTGCATGGCTGCGCGGACTACGGCATGGGCCTGCCGCTCGACGCCTCCGAGGCGGTCGGCGACGCCCTGCTCGCGCCGGCCTCCGCCGAGGCCTCGGGCGGCTGCTCGCCGCTGGTGCTCCCGCCGCTACGCTTCGGCCCCGCGCCCTGCTCCGCCTCGTCGTGGTTCGGCGTGCCGCTCAACGTCGCCCACGACCTCGTGCGCGAGATCGCCCAGGGCGTGAAATTCGCCGGCTTCACCAAACTGCTTATTTTTTCCACCTGCCCCTGGCATCGCGAGTGGCTCGACGCCGCCGCGCGCGACACCCGCGTCGAGACCGGCCTGACCGTCTATCGCATCCACCTGGGTTCGCTCGGGCTGGATTTCCATCCCGCCGCGCCCCTTTCCATCCGTCTCGGCACGCAGGCGCTCGCCGCCGGCGTGCTGGGCATCACGCCCATGGCCTCCGCGCCGCAGGAATCGGGCGATGAAAACTTTCGTCCCGGCCGCTGGGTCCAGGCTCCGCCCCTGCCCGCCGGCCCCGTCGTCGAAGCCCGCGCCGACGCCGCCGAGCTGGTGCGCAAACAAGCCGCCGAACGGCTCGCCCGCCTGATCGTCGAGGCCGCCTGGCATCGCACCGGCTCGCTGCCGCCCGCCAACCAGATCGTGTTCGCCTCGGAGCCGCCACCCGTCTGGCGGCCCTTCGGCATTCGCCATCTTCCCTCCATGACGCGCGACGAACTGCGCGCCGCCGCCGCGCGACCCGGAGCGGTCGCGGTCATACCCACCGGCGCGATCGAGCAACACGGTCCGCATCTGCCGGTCGGCGTGGACTCGATCCTGGGGCAAGGCCTGCTCGCCCGGGCGCTCGCCATGCTGCCCGCCTCCGCGCCGGTGTTCACCGCGCCGCCCGTCGTGGTGGGCAAGAGCAACGAACACGCCGACTGGCCGGGCACGCTCACGTTAAGCACGCGCACCTTCGCCGCCCTCCTGCGCGCGCAGGTCGCGGAACTGCACAAGCTGGGTTTTCACCGTATCGCGATTTTCAATACACACGGCGGCAACAGCGCCGTGCTCGTGCCGCTCATCCGCGAACTCCAGGCCTTGCCCGGCCTGCGCATCGGCATGCTCCAGAGCGCCTACAAGGCCGCGCAAAGTCCGCAGGAGGCCGCCTACGGTTTTCACGCCGGCGAATGGGAAACCTCGCTCATGCTTGCGCTCGCCCCCTCGCTCGTCCGTCGCGCACGCTCGATTTGCCACTACCCGGCGCAGCTCGACGACGCCGGCGAACTCCGCCCCGAGGGCTCCGCGCTCACCCTCGCCTGGACCTCGCGCGACATCGCCCCGCAAGGCGTGATGGGCGACGCCACCCTCGCCACCCCCTCGCAAGGCGAGCAATGGGCCGAAGGCACGGCGACCTCGCTGGCGGAGCGGTTGGGTTTGCTGACGCGGTAAGCATCAGGAATAGTTCGCACATGTAGGGCGGGGTCGCCGCACCCCGCCGCAGTGCCTCACCGGGTTCGCGTATGACGGCGGGGTGCGGCGACCACGCCTACAAGCGAAGCCCCTGCACTCGGCACTCAGAGCAGCTTCAAAAACTCCGCCGGCGTGGGCGCGGTGGCGCTGAACTTCACCACCCGGCCCGCGTGCTCGTAGTCGAAACGCGTGGAGTGCGAATGAAGGCAAAGTCGCTTGATGCCGGTCGCCTTGGCGAGCGCGCGGTTCGCGGTGAAGTTGCCATAGGTCGCGTCGCCCACGATGGGCAGGTGCCGATGCGCGCACTGCACGCGCAACTGGTGGCTGCGGCCGGTGCGCGGCACGAGTTCGATCAGGGCCATGGGCGCGGCGGCGTCGCGACGCTGCCGCAGCACGCGCACATGGGATTCGCTCGCGATACCGTCACCGGCGCGAGTGCGCACCTGCCCGCCATGTTTTTCGATGGAGAGGCGATCCTTCCAAAGCATGGTGGTCACCGGTGTTTTCCCAAAGACGAGCGCATGGTAGGTTTTTTCGATGTGCTTCTCGCGAAAGAGCGCGCGAATGCGCTTCGCGAGCTCCTCGTCCAACGAGCCAAGGATCACGCCCGAGGTGTGGGAATCGAGCCGGTTGAGCAGCCAGAGCGTGCGCTCGACGCCCGCCGGGTCGGTCCAGCGGAAACACTCGCCCTCGATGGTGTAATCGCAGGTGAGCAGAGCGCGCGGCTGCTCGCTGCGCATGTTGGGGTGCGAGAGCACGCCGGCCGGCTTGTCGAAGGCGATCAAACCACCCGGAGCCTCCGTCAACACGCGCACACCGTTGCCCAGGGGAAGTTCGATTTTTTCGGATACGCTCATTGATAAAAGAAACGAAAGGTCAGTTCCTGCTCGGTGCCGAGCGCGGACCGCATATCCTCTGGCCATTCGCCGTAGGGCGCGCGCTCGGTGATGGCGCTCACGCAGAGACGCTTGCCGACCTCGCCGCCATCGCCCTCGACCTCCACGATCTCGATCACCTCGCCCTTGTCGTTGAGCTTGAAAACCACCTTCACCAACGAGCCGCCGGGCGGGTAGTAGGAGCTGCGGTTGAGGATGCGATTCCACTGCGCGTCCACCGCGTCGATGAGGCGTTGCAGGTATTCGCCGTATTCGCTCCAGCGGGCGTTGTAGGCGAGCACGCCGATGTTTTGCGTGCCGAGCTCGTTGCGAATGGTGGGCGCGTTGCGGGCGTTGATCGTCTCGGACGAAAGGCGCGCGCGATCACGCGGCTGGGTGCGATTGATCGCCGGCGTGCCCGCGAAATACCCGCCGGTGGACGCGCGCGAATCGGCCGTGCCCTGACGCGCCTCGGCCCCGGTCTCGGCCCCCGGCGTGGGCGGAAGGGAGGTCACGGTGGTGCCGGGAGAGTTGTCCGCCTCGCCGAGAAGTTGCTCGCCGCCACCGGGCGCGTTGAGCGCCTGCGCGGGCGCTTGTTCGGCGGGAGGCTGCTCGCGCTCGGGCACCAGCGAGGGCGGCGTCGGGGGCGTGAAAAGCTGCGCGAGTTGCTCGGAAGCAGACGGCGGCTGCGGCTCGTTGCGATTGCCGCGCACCAAGGCGGTCGCTCCCTCGGTGTCGTCCTCGGTGTCCACGGCGGGAGTGTCGCTCTCGCTGTCCGGCGTGGGCACGGGTTGGGCGACCTGCTGGTTTTGCGCGCCGAAAAGCGGCGTCTCATCGGGCGGATTTTCCGGCGCCTCGGGATTCACTTCCACGAAACGAGGCGGCTCGACCGGCTCAACAGGGGCGAGTTCGAAAAACTGCGGGTTCAGGTCGATCTCAAAAGCGCGATTAGACTCCGACGGAGCCGTCATATCAGCCACGCCAAGAATATCGTCGGGGAGATTCCACACCACCGCAAAGAAACCGATATGGATGAGCACCGTGCCCACGAGACCGACGCGAAGCGCGGTCTTGGCCTTCGGCTCGTCCAGCGCATGCGTGCGCCGCCTCGGCTTGGTCGGCGGAGAGGGCGGCTTGGGTTGGCGAGTGGACATGCGGGCGAGCGGGAGGCGCAGTCAGCTCAGGACCGCGTGGCGGGTCAAAAGTTCTCTGACTTCTATCTGCGGCAGCCCCATTATGTTGCTCATCTCGCCGCGCCACGCCGCCACCAGCGGGATTTCCTGCTCCTGGATCGCGTAGCCGCCCGCCTTGTCAAAAACATGCACCCGAGCGAGATAGGCCTCGATGCGCTCCTCGGTAAGCGGATGAAAATCCACCTCGCTCGCGACGCCGAGATTTTCCGTCACGCCGCGAGCGACATTTCGCAAAGCCACGCCCGTGAAGACCGTGTGGGTGCGACCGGAGAGCCGGCGCAACATCGCGCGGGCCTCGACGACGTCGGCGGGTTTGTTGAGCGCGTGGCCGTCAATAAACACCGTCGTGTCCGCGCCCAGCACCCAGACGTCGGGATGGCGCGCGGCCACCCAGTCGGCCTTTAGGGCGGAGTTGCGCGCCACCATGACGCGGGGATCGAGCGCGGGGTCCTCGTGCTCCACCACATCGGCCACCACGACGTCGAAACGCGCGCCCAGCTCGGCGAGCAATTCGCGCCGTCGAGGCGAGGCGGAGGCGAGGATGAGACGTTCGGGCATGCGCATGAGATGGGACGCGCCCGACGCGCAATGGCAAGGCGGGTTGATTTTCAGCGGCCAAGCTCGTCTCGTTCCGCGATGAAGAACTGGTTCAACGAAGCCTTTTATCACCAGACCGCCAAGCAACTCGCCGGCTTGCACCGGCGCTTCGACGCCGACCGCTTTCTCGCCCACGTCCTCGACGGTCTCGACGAACGTGAACTCATGGCGCGTCTGAATCGCACCGCGGAGGCCTTTCACCTCGCCCTGCCCGTCGCCTTCGCCGAGCAACTCGACGTGCTGCGCGCCCACGCCGCGCAGATCGGGCACAACTTTGTCGGCATCTGGCCCAGCGCTCACGTCGCCGCGCAGGGCCTGGATCACCCCGCTCTCGCCCTGCCCGCGCTGCGCGACCTCACGCGCCACGGCTCGGCCGAGTTTGCCATCCGCCCCTTCCTCGTGCGCGACCTCGCCGGCACGCTCGCGGTGATGCGCGAGTGGGCCGCCTCCGACGACGAACACGTGCGCCGCCTCGCGAGCGAGGGCTCGCGTCCGCGCCTGCCGTGGGGCCTGCGCCTGCAAGCGCTCGTCGCCGATCCCTCCCCCACTCTGCCCCTGCTCGCCGCGCTGCGCACCGATCCCTCGCTCTACGTGCGCAAGTCGGTCGCCAACCATCTAAACGACATCGCCAAGGACCACCCGGACCGCGTGCTCGATTTCGTGGCGGACTGGGACCGCGCCGACGCGCGCACCGCTTGGATCGTGAAACACGGCCTGCGCACGCTGGTGAAAAAAGGCCACCCGCGCGCGCTCGCGATGTTCGGAGCCGGCGCGGAGGCGAAGATCGAGGCAACGATTTCCACGCGGCCCAAGCGTATCCAACTTGGCGATACGCTGGAGATTTCCGCCCGGCTGGAATCAAGCGCCCGGCGCGCGCAGGAATTGATCGTGGACTACGTCGTCCACTACGCCCGCGCCTCGGGCCGGGCCTCGGAAAAAGTTTTTAAGTGGACCACACTCACGCTCGCGCCCGGCGAGACGCTGACGCTAACGAAGCGGCAGACGATCCGGGATTTTTCCACCCGGAAACATCA
>CAZOGV010000004.1:0-35972 GCA_964579225.1 uncultured Akkermansia sp.
CGGCTCTGGCTGAGCTCCACGAAAACGGAGGCGGTGGGCTTGATTCCCTGGTTGGTGACGAGCAGGCGGTTCTCGGGCTGCACGATCATGACGCGCGCGCTACGCACGCCCTCGAGTTGCGAGATGGTGCGGGCGAGTTCGCCTTGGAGCGCGCGGAGGTAATTGGTGCGCTGGACGAAGTCGGAGAGGCCGAACTGGCCCTTGTCGAAAATCTCGAAACCGACGCCGTCGCCGGTGGGCACGCCTTTCGAGGCGAGATCCATGCGCAGGCGGTGAACCTGCGCGGCGGGAACGTAAACGGTGCTGCCGCCGTTGGCGATTTTGTGCGAGATATTCTGGGTCTGGAGCTGCGCGATGATCTGCGAGGAATCCTTCTCGGAGAGGCGCCCGTAGAGCAGCTGGTAGTCGGGCTGGCGCGACCAGATGACGAGGCCGGCGAGACCGATGGTGACGGCCAGCGCGGCGACGATCAGCGAGACACGTTGGTTAAGGCCGAGGTGGCCCCAGAGCGCCAGAAGGGATTGGGAGAAAGCTTTCATGCGGTGGCGGCGAACGGCGGAAGAGAGGGGGAGGGGAAACGGCTAAGAGGCGGAAAACGTGACGAGGCGCGGGCGCGGTCAGACCGGCATACGCATGAGTTCCTGGTAGGACTCGACGACCTTGTTGCGCGTCTCGACCATGAGCTGGAAGGCGACGCCGGCCTCCTGCATGGCGATCACGCTTTGGTGAAGCTGATCGTTGTCGCCGAGCAGAACCTTGCGGGTGATCTCGGAAGCCTCGCGTTGCTTGGAATCCACGGCGGAGATCATCTTGTCGAAGACGGAGCCGAAATCGGCGGGCGCGGCGGGGGACGAAACGCCGGCGCCGTCGGTGCGCAGGGGCGGCACGGGCGCGTCGGCGCCGCCCGCGCCGGGCAGGCGTTGAAGAAAGGCGGAGGGCAGATTTCCGATGGAGCCGATGAGTGACATGGTCTTGCGGGGTCAGAGGTTACTTGCCGATCTCGATCGTTTTCATCGCCATCTGCCGCGCGTTTTTGACGACAGAGAGGTTGGCCTCGTAGGCGCGGGAAGCGGTGATGAGATCGACCATCTCGAAGGCGAGATTGACGTTGGGCATCTGCAGCATGCCGTCGGGGCCGGCGTCGGGATGCTGGGGATCGAAAACGCTCTGGCCCTTGGTTTTGTCGGTGGAGATTTCGGCGACCCTGACCGTCTGCAAAGGCTGGCCGGTGGAGCGCAGCTGGCCGAGAAGCTGGGTCTCGAAAGAGACGACGCGGCGCTGATAGGCCTGACCGTCGGCGGCGCGCGTGGTCTGGGTGTTGGCGATGTTTTGAGCGACGATGTCTAAGCGAGTTTTCTGGGCGGTGAGAGCGCCGGCGCTGGCATCGATTCCGGAAATGAGGTTCATAATCGCGAGGGGTTGGGGGTTCCTGGAAAGAGGCGTCAGAGCGAGCGGCCGGTGATCGCGAGGCGGAGCTGCTTGATGTTTCGGGAGATCAATTCAGTGAGGAACTGGTGGTCCACCATGTTGCGGTTCATCTCGAGCAACTCTTGGTCGATACCCACGGTGTTGCCATCGGGGCGCATGCTGCGAGCGTTGGCATCCTCGGCGAGGCGGGGCTCGAGCTCGCGAGCGGCGGCGACATCGCCGGATCGCAGACGCGCGCGGAGCTCGGTCGCGAAGTCGGGCGCGATGTCGAGGCGGCGGTAGCCAGGTGTCTCGGCGTTGGCGATGTTGGAGGCGATGGCCTCCTGACGCAGCACGGAGGCATCGAGAAGCTTGTTCGCGATCTGGTAGTTTGAGGACTGGAAAATCGGGTCAACCATGCGCGACTGGAAATGCAGCAGACGTGCCACGCAAAAACTCGATTCCGTTACCTACTGACCTTAAATTATTTAAAAAGTAAAAATTCCGTCACTCGGCGAATTTTAGCGTCCGTTTCGAGGTGTCCGGACAACGGCGGCAAAAACTGCCGGGGGCGTTTTTTAAGAAACGCAGATTACCGCTTCACTTGAATCGGGGTTGGTCGATTAGACACATCACATCGCATGCTTGAACGAGACTACGAATTCATCCGCGGATTGGTTTACACTCACAGTCGCATAAACCTCGGTGCCGATAAAAAAGAGCTCGTCTCTGCGCGCCTAGGGAAACGTCTGCGCGAGACCGGTCTGGCAACCATCACCGATTACTGCCGCCACCTCCAAGGCCCCAAGGGCGGTGAGGAGCTGCCGCACTTGATCGACGTCATGTCGACGAACCACACGTATTTTTTCCGCGAGAACGCGCACTTCGATTTGCTCAGCCAGACCATTTTACCTGAGTTGGCGGCGAAGCGCAGCACCGCCCGCTGGCCGAAGCTGAATATCTGGAGCGCCGCGTGTTCCTCGGGCGAGGAACCTTACACGCTCGCGCTGTTGCTGGAGCAGTTCTTCGGCCGGCAGCCGGGGGCATGGCCTTGGCAAATCGAGGCGACCGACATCTCGAATCCCATTTTGAAAAAAGCGCAGGACGGCATCTACAAGGCCGACGCCACCGCCAAGATCCCACCAGCGCAGTTGCGCACGTTTTTCCAAGAAGGCGTCGGCCCCCTGGCGGGCACTTTCAGGGTGAAGCCGGCCCTCCAAAAAAACATCCGCTTTCAACAGCTAAATCTACTCGGCGCCTGCCTGCCCTTCACGGAACCGTTTCAGGTGATTTTTTGCCGCAACGTCATGATTTATTTCGACCGCGCAACCCAGGAGGAGCTCGTCGCGCGACTCACTCGCCTGCTGGTGCCCGGCGGCTACTTGATGGTCGGGCACTCGGAAAGCCTGACCAGCATCAAACACAACCTAGAGTCGGTGAAACCCGCCGTTTACCGGCGCTCGAAATAAACCTGCGCATGATTCCCGTAAAGATTCGCGTCCTGATCGTCGATGACTCCGCCTTTGTGCGAAAACTTGTGGCCGAGGCGCTCGCGCGCGATCCCGCGATCGAAGTCGTGGGCACGGCGGTGGACCCGATTTTGGCGCGCGAAAAAATCGCCCAGCTCAAGCCCGACGTCATCACGCTCGACATCGAGATGCCCCGCATGGACGGGCTGACTTTTCTACGCGAGATCATGGAGACGCGGCCGATGCCGGTGATCATCATGAGCTCGCTCTCCAAGACGGGCTCCCACCAGGCGCTCGAAGCCCTGCGTCTGGGCGCGGTGGATGTGCTCGGCAAACCGGGCGGCGCCTACTCCTTCGGTGACCTCGGGCCCCAGCTTTGCGAGAAAATCAAGGCCGCCGCCATCGCCCGCATGCGGCCTCGCGGCACCTCGCCTGCGTTCGCTCCCCCGGCACCCAAACCCCTCGCCCCCGGGGCCTTGGCCAACACCGGCGCGCCCCAGGTCGCCCCCGCGCCGGTCGAACGCGAGTCGGCTCCACGCATCGCGTTAGCCGCCGCCCACTCGCACCACAACCCCCGCCGGGTGATCTTGCTCGGCGCCTCGACCGGCGGCACCGAGGCTCTTCGCTTCGTGCTCACGCAGCTGCCCGCGGGCCTGCCCGGGATCGCGATAGTGCAGCACATCCCGCCGGTTTTTTCCAAGGCCTTTGCCGAACGCCTGAACAACCTGTGCGCCTTCGAGGTGCGAGAAGCGGTCGATGGCGAACGCCTCTCGCCCGGTCTCGCCCTGATCGCGCCGGGCAACTATCACCTGCTGCTCCAATGGGCGGGCGACGGCTACCGCGTGCGCCTGAGCGAAGGGCCGCCCGTCTGGCATCAGCGGCCAGCCGTAGACATCTTGTTCAAATCGGCGGCCGAGGCGGCCGGCGCGCATGCCATCGCCGGGGTTTTCACCGGCATGGGCAAGGACGGCGCCGAGGGGCTTTTGCATTTGCGGAAAAAAGGCGCGCTCACCTTCTCGCAAGACGAGGCCAGCAGCGTTGTGTATGGCATGCCGAAGGTCGCTTGGGAAATGGGCGGCTCCCGCAAGCAGGTCGCGCTCGCCGACGCGGCAAAACACCTTGTGACCTTGGTCGAGTCTCCGGCCGGAACGTGACCGAATTAAGATAATATTTCGCATTTTCCGGCTCATACGCGAGCCAGTGTGCCGATAACGAGGGAAACCCCCCTTTCTCCTCATTTTCAATGAAACCGACAGGCGATCCTCATTCCCCGAACATTCTCGTCGTCGATGACGAGCCCATTGTTCTCGCCGCCCTTAAAGAAACACTCGAACGCGACGGCCACCGGGTGACGACCACGCCAAGCCCGATCAAGGCGCTTGAGCTGCTGCGTAGAGAACAGTTCGCCGTGATCATTTCCGATCACCACATGCCGGAGATGACGGGCTTGGATTTCCTCATCGAATCGCGGAAAATCCATCCGCGCGCCTCGCGCATCCTCATCACCGCCGTCATCCGGATGCCGACCATCGTGGAGGCGATCAACAAAGGGGAGATCTTCCGCTTCGTCGCCAAACCCTGGCTGCGCGAGGAACTCTCCGCGACGATCCGCAACGCCCTGAATCGGCACCAGCTCGTCAACGAGAACGAACGTCTCACCGCCCAGACCGAGGAGCTGAACGCGCGCCTGATGGTCGCCAACGCCTCCCTAGCCAAGCAGGTCACGGATCTCGAACAAAAGAAGACCGCGCTCGACGACGCCAACCGCGAACTCGCCACCAGCTACGACCATTCGCTCGACCTCTGCCGGCGCATCCTCGCGACCTACGATCCCTACCTCGGCGGGCAGACGAAGGCCGTGGTGGAAATCGTGCAACACATGGCCGTCACGGAGCATTTTAACGACCAGGAACGGCGTGCCCTGCACACCTCGGCGTGGTTGTGCGACCTCGGCTTGATCGGCATCCCCCGCGATCTCCTCCGCGATTTCCGCCTGAACCCCGGCCACCTGAGCGAGCAGGAACGCGAAAGCATAAAAAACCATCCCATCTACAGCCAGACTCTCGCCTCCTACGTCGATCCCGCGCCACTCGTCGCGGAGACCATCCGCGCGCACCACGAACGCTTCGACGGCGACGGCTACCCCGACGGCCTGCGCGGCCTCTCCATCCCCTGGACCGCCCGCTGCCTGGCCGTCGTGGTGTGGTTCGTCGAGAGCGGCCTGAGCAAGGACAAGGCGATCGACGCCATAATGGCGGAGTCCGGCAAGGCCTTCGATCCCGAGGCGGTGCGGCTCTTCCTCAAGACCACCTACCTGGCCCAGCTACCGCGCCAGGTGCGCGAGATCATGATCGAAGAGCTTAAGCCCGGCATGGTGCTTGCCAACGGCCTCTACAGCCCGCACGGGCTGTTGCTCGTCGGCGAAGGCCAGACCCTGAGCGCCAGCACCATCGCCAAGATCCGCAATCACAATCTCACCAGCACGATCAGCCAGCGCCTGTTGGTGTATTCCTAATTCAACTACACTCGCATGGCCGGTTCCCCCTCCCTCTCGATGCTCTTCGCGCAGCGCGTCGTCATCGGCGTGGGAGATCTCGCGGTCTCTAACAACACCCAGGTCACCCTCACCACCTACGCGCTGGGCTCGTGCGTCGGCATCGTGGCCTACGATCCGGTGAGCCACGCGGGAGGCCTGCTGCACATCATGCTGCCCGACTCGTCCATCTCCAAGGACAAGGCGGTCTCGCAACCCGCCATGTTTTGCGACACCGGCCTGCCCTTGTTCATGCGCGAACTCATCGGCGTGAAGGCGGAACGGCATCGCCTAAAAATCTTTCTCGCCGGAGGCGCCTGTGTGCTAAGCGGCCCTGACAACTTCAAGATAGGCAAACGCAACGTCGCCTCCGTAAATGCTTGGCTCGCCGCGCAGGGACTGCGCTCAGTGGGCGAAGACCTCGGCGGCACGGTGAACCGCACCCTGCACCTCGATCTCTCCACCGGCGCGCTCACGGTTAAACTGCCTGATCGCAGCGACAAACTCTCTCTCGCCTGAGCCGCATGAATACGGCTGGGCGGCGCGTACGCTCAGAACAAAAGCGTCCCGTAGGAAAGTTTTTCCTGCATGATCCGGCTCGCCCGGTCGAACACCTCCGGCAAAGCCGCCTCCAGCAAGGCGGGCGAAAATCCCCACTCCTCGAGCAAGGGAGCGTTGAGCTCGAAAAGAAAACCGTCCTCGCCCGCGCCCGGCCCCATCGTGGCCGCGAGAAACTTCGCCGCGTGCACGTGCATCACTAGGGGCATCACCTCCGCGGGAACGCCTGGAGCGGGCGGATTATGCCGGGCGACCGCCACCAAGGCAGGCGGGAAATTCCACTGCCGCAGCAAGGCGGCCGCCACCTCCGCGTAGTTGAAGCCGAGCACGGCTCGCTCGGCCTCAAGCCAGCTGCACCCCGTCTCCCGCAAGTGCAGGCGGATCGCGCCGAAACGCGCGGAGCAGCTGTAGGCCACCGCGAGCTTGCCCACCTCGTGCACCAACCCCGCCGTGTAGGCGGCCTGCGGATCAACCGCGCCGGTCTGCTCGGCCAGATATTCGGCGGCCACGGCCGTCACCAATGAGAAGCGACAAAAATCGCTCGCCTCCCAATGACCTCCATCGACCGGCGTGCTCATCCAGCGGCCGGCGAGCGCGAGCGCCGCCAAACGGTAGATCTCGCGCTGACCGAGGCGCTGGATGGCCTCCTCCAGATTATCCACCTGGCTGTGGCCAGAGGCGAAATAGGCGGAATTGGCGAGCCGCAGCGTCGAGGCGGCAAGCGCGGTATCGAGCTTCACGACCTCCTCGAATTCGCAAACTGACGAATCCGCGTTGGCTAGGACGCCCATGATGCGCGGCATCAGGATCGGGGCGGCCGGCAAAGCGAGCGCTTGGCGACAAACGTCATCGAAAGAAGGATTCATAGGTGGGCAGACTTAGTCGGCGATCAGGGATGCGGGATCGAGAATAAGCGCGATGTTACCATCGCCAAGAATGGCCCCGCCGGCGATGCCGGGCAGATTGGAGAGATAGCCCCCGAGGTTTTTCACCACGACCTCCTGCTTGCTCATCAATTCGTCCACCAGGAGCGCGGTGATGCGATCATTGGTTTCCATGATGACCAGGATTCCGTTCTCGGGCTGCTCCACCGCACCGGGGATGCGGAACTGCCTGTGCAGCCGATGGACCGGCAAGATACGTCCGTCGTGATCTAAGACCTCGCCGTGCCCGTGCACGGTGGTTATTTCCTTCTTGGTCGGCCGGAGCGCCATCTGCACGTTGCCGCTCGGCAGGATGAACCGGTCGCCGCCAACTCGCACGATCAGGCCATCGATGATCGCGGTTGTAAGGGGAAGATGGATACGGAACGTCGTTCCCTTACCAAGCTCGGTGATGATCTCCAGCTTGCCCCGCAGTTTCTCGATGTTGCGCCTCACCACGTCCATGCCGACGCCTCGGCCTGAGATGGAGGTCACCTTCTCCGCCGTCGAAAAGCCAGGGGCAAAAATGAGACTTAAAATCTCGTCGCGCGAAAGCACGTCGCCCGGCTGCACGATGCCCTTTTCCAGGGCCTTGCGATGGATGCGATCCGCGTCGATGCCGCGACCGTCGTCGATCAAGTCGATGATGATGTTCGACCCCCGGTTGTAGGCTTTAAGGCTCAGCGAACCCTGCTCGGGCTTGCCGGCCGCCACGCGCACATCCGGCGGCTCGAGCCCGTGATCGAGCGAGTTACGCACCATGTGCACGAGCGGATCAGCGATCTCCTCGACCACGGTGCGATCCACCTCGGTGTCTTCGCCCTCGGTATAAAAGATGACTTTCTTCCCGAAATCGCGGGAAAGATCGCGCGTCAGACGCTCCATTTTCTGGAAGGTGGGCTTGATGGGCATCAAGCGCAGGGACATGGCGTTGAGTTGAAGCTCCTTGGTGATGCGGCTCAGCTGCGCGATATTGCGGGCAAGCGAAGAATTCGACTCGGTCTGCTCCCGCGCCGACTCGGTAATCTGGCTATGCACGATCACCAGCTCGCCGACGACGTCCATCATCGCATCCAATTTCTCGGTGTTGACGCGCACAGTGCTAGATGAGCCGCCGCCCGCGACGGCGGGCTTAGCCACTGCGGGGGCCGCCGAGGCCGCGACGGCGGGCATGGCCACGATCTGCGCCGGAGTGGCTGCAGCAACGGGAACAGCATGCGAATTGGTCGCCAGCGCCTTGACTACGCGAATGAGCGAACCGACGGGCACGATCACATCGGGTAGACGCCCTTTTTCCAACGCGACCGTGATCTGGCCCACCATGGCCTGCACCGCATCGCGACTATGCAGGATGGCGGTGATGATGGTCGAGGTGAGCCGCAACTGGCCGGTGCGCGCCAGGTCCAGCAATGACTCCACCTCATGCGTGAGCGTGTGCATCGGCGTGAGCTGCAGGAAGCCCGACACGCCCTTGATGGTGTGGAACGAGCGAAAAATCTGATTCAACGCATCTCGGTCGTCCGGCTCATCGTCGAGAATGAGCAACGAAGACTCGATCATCGAAAGATGATCGACGGCCTCAGCGTGGAACTCCGCGAGCAGTTCTGCATTCTCCGCCATGTTGAGATCGAGCAGCTGCTCGACGAACGCCGCTTCGTGCGCGGGCGCCGGCGCCACGTCGGCGCTCGCGTCGGCGCACGCGCCTGCGCTCGCCCCGGGCATTTGCCAAGCGGGTATCGGCCCGCCCAGGACGCGCGCCTCTATCGCCGTGCCCAGCCACTCGACCAACTTCCGCAACGCCTGCAGCGTCGTCTCGTCAAAGGGCATGGTCGAGTCGAGCAATGCGTCGAGCTGCACGCGCACCGCCGAAACAGGTCCGCGAATTTCGGGGTCGTCCGCAGACGCGTTCACCAAATCGGACAAAAGGCTATAGGCGGGAATGAGGCCGTCATCCCGCCCGGCTTGGGCGAGCACGACTTCCGAGGCGAGGCGGTTGCAGGCGTCGTCGAGAGCCTGGTGGTAGGTTTCGGAAATAGGCATAAGGCAGGCGGAAAATTCGCCTCCCCTTATTTCGACGCCAGAACGCGAAAGTTTACCGACCAAACGAGAAAAACAGCCACGGCGGTTAAGAACCGCCCTCTGCGTGACGTAACACCTGCAATTAACCCACCCACTCACCCGCAATAGCCACCATCAGCGAAAACTACGAAATCGTCGAAGCCGTGGCCTAGCTCCGCCGCCGGATCGGCGGTGCCGGATCCGACACCCGATTCGCCACTCCCGCACACGCCTACTGCTGACTGCACGTCCCATCACGCATTTCACCCTTTCCACCCAAGCCATGACCACCACCACCACCACCCAGTCCGTCTCCACCAACAAGAACAGCGGCAAATTCCTGACCGTCGTTATCGATAACGAAGCCTATGGCATCGCCGTGCTGAAAGTCCGCGAGATCATCCGCATGCAAAAAATCACGCCGATCCCGCAGATGCCCGGATTCGTCAAAGGCGTCATCAACCTGCGCGGCCGCGTGATCCCCGTCGTGGACCTGCGAGTGAAATTCGGCCTCCAGGACACCTTTGCCGAACGCACTTGTATCGTCGTCGTCCAAGTCAACCTGCCCGCCTCCGTCGTGCAGATGGGCCTCATCGTGGACAGCGTCGAGGAGGTCGTGAACCTCACTCCGGCCGAGATCGAGCCCACACCCGATTTCGGCACCCGCATCGACACCACCTACATCCTCGGCATGGCAAAGATCAAAGGCGTCGTGAAGACCCTCCTGGACATCGACCGCGTCGTCGCGCCGTCCACGATGGAGTCCATCATCAAGTCCGCCGCCTAAACACCGGGGACCGGTGTTCCCAGCCTTGATGGCAAGGCTGCGGGACGCCGGTCCTATTTGCTTTCACACGCCTCGAAGCGGGCGAACGCCTCGCGCAGCGCTTCGATTTTCAACGGCTTCGTCAGATAGTCGTTCATGCCCGCTTCGATGCATGTCTGCCTGTCCTCGGGCAAGGCGCTTGCCGTGACGGCGATGATCCACGGCTGATGCACGGGATTTAGCTCGGTGCGGATCGCGCGCGTCGCCTCCAGCCCGTTCATTTCCGGCATGTGCCAGTCCATAAGAACGATCTCGTAATCCCGGTTGCGCAGCGCATCCAGCGCCTCCAGCCCATTGCGCGCCACCTCGGCGCGATGGCCGAGCTTGCTCAACATCGCCACGGCAATCTGCTGATTGAGGCGTTCGTCGTCCACCACGAGGATGCGCACGACCAGCGAACGCCCGGCCGTCGCAGCGGGCACGGCCTCCTGGGGGATCTTCTCCGCTGCGGCGACCACCAGGTTGCAGCGAAAAACGGAACCCACGCCGACCGAGCTCTCCACCGAGACTTCCCCATCCATCAACTCGATCAGACGTCGGCAAATCGCCAAGCCCAGCCCCGTGCCGCCGAAACGGCGTTGGGTCGAGGCATCGATCTGGCTGAAGGGCTTGAACAACAGCCGCTGTTTTTCGTGCGGGATCCCCATACCCGTGTCGCGCACCGAGAATTGGAGACGCATCTTGTCCGGCGCGCCGTAGGGCAGGAGCGAGATCGCGACCGCCACTTCGCCGCGCTCGGTGAACTTGATCGCATTGCCCACGAAATTGGCCAGCACCTGGCGCACCCGGCCCGCGTCTCCCCGGACCATCTCCGGCACATCGGGGGCGACCGTCATATGCAGGCGCAGGCGACGGGCCTGAGCGCGCCCGAAAAAAAGTTGCAGCGTTTCGCGCACGCAGCGGGCCGGACTGAAGGGGATCTGCGCGAGCTCCAGCCGACCCGACTCTATACGGGAAAAATCTAAGACGTCGTTGAGGATGGAGAGCAGGTTATTTCCAGAGGAACGGATCGTCTCCAAAGCGCTGCGTTGCGAAGGCGTCAGTTCGTCTTCGAGCAACAGATCCGTGGTGCCCAGGACGCCGTTCAAAGGCGTGCGGATCTCGTGGCTCATCATCGCGAGAAAGTTGCCCTTCGCCTCGTTGGCTGATTCGGCACGCAGCGCGAGCACGTTGGAGCGGTCGACCGCCTCGATCAATAGGGCGTTCGTCTCCTGCAGCTTGGCCTTCGCCTCAAGAAGCCCGTCCTCCGTGCGCTTGCGACGACGGATCTCCTCGGCCATGCGCGCCTGCGATTCCATGACGATGCCACCGCTTTCCTGCACCATGGCTTCGAAACGGCACGCCTTGGCCTGCTCGCCGCGACGGCTGACGACGGCGTCGCGCAGCCGGCGTCGCAAGCGTTCACGCCCCTTGCGATGACGCTTCAGCCACAAGACGGTTCGCACGTGCAGGCACAACGCCATCACCCCGGCTGCGGCCAATTGTGCGCCCTTATCCGATGCCGCGACCATCATACCGCCAGCCAGAAGCGCCAGACCAGAGAGGAGATGCGTCCGGTCGAATCCGAGCTTCACCAGCCGCCGACCCGCGACCGCGCCACCCCAACCGCGAGATTCCCCGTCACAGGGGGCTGAGGCGTTGGAGTCGGACTCGGAGCGATGCATGAATCAACGAGGTATCGACCCATACCCAGGAAAGTTGAATACGTTTTCCCGGTCTTCACCGAGCCGCCTTCGGCGCGGACTCCAGCACGGCCCTCAACTCCCCGCCAAGCGTGGCGAGACTGAAGGGCTTGTTCACCACGACCACGTCCCCCGCTTGCTCAAAATCCCGGCGTAGCTCCGGGGGCACATAACCGCTCACTATGACCATGCGGATCGCGGGTCGCGTGCGCCGGAGATATTCCCGCACCTGCAGGCCGCTCAATCTCGGAAGATTCAAATCGAGGATGATCGCATCCACCTGCTCCGTTCTTTTTTCAAAAAACTCCACGGCCTCCGCGCCGTCGGCCGCGCTAAAAACTCGGTAGCCACTATTACCCAGCATGGTGCACAACAAGCCGCGCACGCCCGGCTCGTCCTCGACCACCAGGAGGGTTTCGACGCCCCGGGGAATGACCACGGGCGAATGCGTCTCGATCAAATCGACCGCCGCGCCCGCCTGCTCCAGCAAAGGCAGATGAACAAGGAAACTCGTCCCCTCGCCCGGCTTGCTGCGCACGTCGATCAGCCCGCCGTGGCTTGAAATGATGCCGACCACCACCGCCAGCCCAAGGCCGGTGCCATGATCCTTGTCCTTGGTGGTGAAAAAAGGCTCGAAAATCCGCGCCTTCACTTCCGGTGTCATGCCGGAGCCGGTGTCGCACACCTCGAGCGTCACGTATTTTCCGTGCATGTCCGCCCCCTGTCGCGCGAGTTCGGAGCCGTTCTGCAAGCGCGTGCGCAAGGTCAGCCTGCCGCCGCCGCCCATCGCATCGCGCGCGTTCACGCACAGATTCATCACCACCTGCTGGAGCTGGTTCACGTCAGCACGCACCGGCGGCAACGTGGCGAGCGGCTCCATCACGAACTCGATGTCCCGGGGAAAAGTCTCCCGCAACAAGCGCACGACATCCTCGATGAGTTGGTTAAGTTGCACCTGCTTTACCCCGTCCTCCTGCGTGCGACTAAAGGTAAGAATCTGGCGAACCAACGCCGAGGCGCGGCGCGTGGCCTCGTAGATCTCGTGCAAGAAGCGGGCGAGCTTTTCGTCGCCCGTCACGCGAGTCTGCGCCATCTCGCAAAACCCGCTCACGATCGCCAGCAGGTTATTGAAATCATGGGAAATACCGCCGGCCAATAGGCCGAGGATTTCCATTTTCTGCGCATGGCGGAGCTGGGCTTCGAGCAGCTTCCGCTCGGTGATGTCCTCGCGAAAACACAGCAAATGTGTGACGCGGTCGCGGTTGTCATGGATGACGGAAACATGCGCCGATTCCCAACGGGCCTCGCCGCGTTTCGAGATGGTTTGAAACTCCCCTCGCCACGTCTTGCCCGCGCGCACGTTCCGCAGAAAAGACGCGTAATCGTCTTCGTTCGCGAACCCCGTTCGCAGCACCTTGATATCCTGCTCAAAAATCTCCTCCAGCGTGAAGCCCGACATCCGCGTGAAACTCGGATTCACGTATTCGACCCGCCCGTCCGGCATCGTCAGCACCACCGAAAGCTGCGTCTGCTCGACGATGTTGGCCAGCTTGTGAAAATGCTCCTCCGCCAACCGACGCCGGGTCACATCTCGACCTATCGCCCGTGTCGCCATGATCGAGCCGGAGTCCGTGCGCACCGCCTGCTCCTCCCACGCGATCCAGCGCCAGCCCTGCGCCGTCATCCAGCGATGCTCATGCGACGCTTGGTAGGGAGCGCGTGGCAACCGCGCGACGATTCGCCGCCAGTCGTCCACATCGTTGGCATGGATCAACTCGCCGGGATCGCGGCCCGGCCAGGAACCCGCCGCCGGTCCAAATTTGCGAGTGAAGGCCGAGTTCACCGCCAACACGCGCCCGTCCGGTCCACGCAGCAGAGCCAGTTCGGCGCTGTCGCTCCACGGCGACAACCAGTGCTCATGCGCGCCGCTCGCGGCGGCTGCATCAAGGGTGACCAGACGCAACTTCGTGCGGTGCCTAGCGCCCTGCAACGTGTGCTCCCTCACTGTGGCCGCGACATCCGCCGGACGCGGGATAGAGGCCCAAACACGCCCGACCAGCTCGGCCGCAGCGCAGCCGAGCAGAGCCGCCGCGCGCGATGTCGCCGAGCGCACCCGGCCGGCACGATCCAGCACCAGCATCGCATCCTCCCCCTCGGCGATGGCGGACCAGGACATGGCGTCAGATGAGTCCGCTCAGCATCGCCGGCAGGCGTTGCATTCGGTTGGAAAGGGCCGCCTCCGCGAGACGCGATTCGCGGTCGTTTTCGCCGTAAAGCAGCGCCCATCCGGGCAAAAAAGTCCATGCCTCCTCGGAAATCGCCGGCACCTTCTCGAAGCCGCCCTCGATGCCCGCGCTGCGCACGACCTGGTCGGCGATTTGCACCGCCGCCGCATAATATGAATTCTCCGCCGAACTAGCAGGGTCGTTATGATAGAGAACCGCGTCGGTAATCTCGGGGGCGAGCTGATGCCGCGCGAGATAGTAGCCACCCGCTCGCGCATGATCCCAGCCGATCAACTCACGCTCGCGCTCGCACACCGCCGCCGTCCCCGAGTAGGAGGTATCCACCACGCGCGCGAATTCGTCCGGAAACGTCGAGGCCAAGATGACTTTCCCGACATTGTGCAGCAGGCCGACGATATAGTCAGTATCGTCGTCCACCTGGAAATTCGTGGTGGCGAGGATCTCCCGCGTCATGATCGCCGTGCCAATGGAATGCTTCCACAAATCGCGCCAAGGCAGGCGTAAATTGGAGCGGTTGATCTTCTCCAAATCCTCGATCACCGGCGTCGCCATCGAGAGCTCCCGGATCTGCCGCAGGCCGAGATAAAACACCGCCTCCTCGATGTTGTTCACCTTCGCGCTAAGCCCGAAATACACGCTATTGACCATGCGCAACAAGCGCGCCGTCAAAGAAGGATCGCGCCTGATGATCTCCGCGATCTGCCCGTTGATGCTTTGCTCCGACCTCACGAGTCCGGCCAGCGCACTATTGATACTCTGCAACGACGCGAGCTTCGGGCAGGCATCGATCCTCCTCATGATATCTTGATCCGAGTAAGGGCGGGTGGATTCGGAAGATGGCGAAAGCTTGGGCATGAGACGCATAGCGGTTAATTGCTCCTGTGAGGTCTTCCCATCGGCCACGTGCGACAAAGATTTAGGCCTCTCCCAAAGTATTCGGGCAAAAACCTCACGATCGGCCTCATCTAAACCCCGGAAAAATATGCCGCATCACCATGCCGACCCTACGAACGACCGACATAAATTCGGATAAATTAAATTTTATCAAATTACCATAAAGCTATTTACGTAATCTAAAAAAACCATGGCGCATCATTTGCTAAACCGGACGCATGATAGCCCCCATAGCTTCACGCACCCTTGGTTTGCCCACCGCGCCAGCCGCCGCGCTCCAGTCCGCACTGCAAAATCTGGAAGACCTGCTCGACCCGCCTCCGTCGGAGCTCCCCGCTTTCCTGCCCCGCCTTGAGAGCGCGCGCAGCCATGTCGCCCAGGTTCTCAACCAGCTCGACCCCGCACCCTCGCGCGGCCCGTGGCTCGATGCCGTGCTCGCCACCGCCGACTGCCTGAACGCGCATCCCGCCGCCGCCTGCGCCGGCGACGATTCGCGCCACCCGCTCATGCGCAAAGGCTGGCTCGGTGCCGTCGCCCAGATCTTCGCTGCCCCGGCCTGGCAAACGCCCGACCTGCGCCCGCTCGACACCCTACCCGTCTGGCTTTGGACCACCTACGCGCGCCACCTCTTCGCCGGCCCCGCATTTTTCCACTCCACCGGCGAAGAGATTCGCTGGGCCGCGCACATCCACCTTCAGCTCGATCCCCTCGTGCGGATGCTCACGCACAATCGCGGCTCCGAGATCGTCAAAACCACCGCCGCTCTCGTCCTCGAATCCTCAACTCAATGGCCCGCCGTCGGCACCGACGACCAACGCCTGCTGCGCCAACAAAGCCTCGGCCAGCTGCGCACCCTCCTCGCGCCCCGACTCACCCCCTTCTCCAACGTTGGCAACCCCATGCCCGGACACCCCCTGCGCGTAGCCCTCATCACCGAGCACCTCGCCTCCGGCCCCGGAATCTACGAAAGAGACCGCCTCGTCTCCCTGCTCGATCTCGAACGCGTGGAACTCACCTCCTTTGTCCTGCGCTCCGACCCCGACAACCGCCTCCCGGACGGCCCCCGCCTCCTGCCCGAATCTCTCCAGGAACAAATTGCCCTGCTGCGCGAGCCCGCCTTCGACGCCGTCATTTTCGCCGGCGATATCCATAACCCGCACGCCCCCCTCGCCGCCCTCGCCCTGCATCGCGTCGCCAACCGCCAGTTTGCCGCCACGCCCGACGGCAGGACCACAGGCCTACCCCACATCGACATCTTCCTCGGCGACGCCGCCCACGCTCCCGCCGCCCACACCGAACGCCTGGCCGTGCTACCAGCCGCGCTCGCCTTCGAGCGCTTCAACGAGCCCGCGCCGGACGAATCCGCGCCCACCCGAGCCGATCTCGGCCTGCCCGAAAAAACCCGACTGCTCGTCGCCACCCTGCACCCGCTCCACTTCACCGCCGAGACCCGCGCGCACTGGCAACTCCGCCTGGAGAAGAACCGCGAAGCGCAACTCATCGTCCTTCCCGACGCCACCGGCCCCGCGCTCCAACTCCTGCTCGCCGATCTCGCCGCCCAATTCGGCGACCGCTTGATCGCCGCCGGCGACGCCCCCCTCGCCTCCCCCGCCCTCGCCGCGCTCCTCGCCGTCTGCGACGAATACCTGCCCGGCTCTGCCCCCGGTGACCGTCTCCACCTCGACCTCGCCCAGCGCCTCCACCTCGACGTGGCCGACGCCCCGGCGCGCATCGACGGCCTCGCCTTCGCCGACGCCCTCGCCGCCGTGCTCGAACTCGCCTGCCATCAGCCGCACGAGCCCCTCGTCGCCCCCGCCGTCGCCTGCGACCTCGCCACCCGCCACGAGCAAGGCAACCACCTCCTCGCGTTCGGCCGCGCCGACCGCGCGGTCGTTTACCTGCTCGCCGCCGTCGAAGACCTCGACGCCGGCCCCGACGTCTGGCACGACCTCGCCCTCGCCCTCCACGCCAACGGTCAACCCGCCGAAGCCATCCAAGCGATGGAAACCTGTGTGCGCCGCGCGCCCGGCCGCCTCGACTCCTGGCTCATCCTCTCCGACTGGGCCTCCGATTACGGCCAGAACGAACTCGTCCGCGACATCGCCGGCATCGTGCGCGAACTCGCCCCCGCCGACCCGCGCGTCACCGCCCTCGCCGAGCGCATTGCCGTCTGATCCCGCCCTTCTCCGCCCATGCTCTCCCTCGTCACGGCCTGCATGAACCGCGACCACCACCTGCGTCGCTCGCTCCCGCATTGGCTCGCGCTGCCCGGCATCGACGAGGTCGTCATCGTCGATTGGTCCAACCGCACCCCCCTCGACGACCTCGCCCAACTCGACCCGCGCATCCGCATCCTTCGCGTCGAGGACGAGCCCCGCTGGGTCCTCCCCTACGCCTACAACCTCGGCGTCGCCCGCGCCCGCGGCGATCTCATCCTCAAGTGCGACGCCGACTGCCTGCCTTCCCCCGCCGTCACCCGCCTCGCCCCCGCTCCCGGCCACTTCTACTCCGGCGACTGGCGCACGGGGGCGCCAGTCGGCAAGACCTGCGTCAACGGCCAGTGCCTCTTCACCCGCGAGCAATGGTCCGCCGTCAACGGCTACTCCGACCTCCTCCGCCGCTACGGCCATGACGACGTGGATCTCTACCAACGCCTCGTCGCCGCCGGCCACGCCCGCCGCGAGATCACCCCCGACCTGCTCGACTTCCTCGAGCACGACGACGCCGCGCGCATCGCCCACAACCCCGCCCCGCCCGCGCCCACCTCCGTCGACGCCCTGCTCCACTCCCAGCTCGCCTACCACGAGGCCGTCAACGTCGTCGTCACCGCCTTCCTCCCCTGGGGCATTTGGTATCCACAAGCCCCCTACACCATCCTCTCCACTTCCGCCGACGGCCGCGTCGAGCGCCTCCGCCGCGACGCCTCCCGCGAGATCCCCGTCTCCGACACCCTGGCCACCTTTGCCCGCAACCACGCCGTGCGCGTCGTCACCGGCCGCCTCTGCAAACTCCCGCCCGCCGTCCTCGAACGCCTCGACACTGCCGCCTGCCTCGCCCGCCTCTCGCAACTCCTGCCCAAGCCCCAACCCGCCCCCGCATGCGCGTCCTCTTCCTGACCTGCCAGCCCCCGCACCACATGGCCCCGCCCCGCCTGGGCGACGAGCAGATCGACTGCGGCCCCTGCTTCATCGACCAGCGCATCGCCGGCCGCTGGATCACCCGCACCACCCCCTTCGGCCCCTTCGACGTCTCCGTCCTCGCCGCCGAACTCGCCGCCGAGGGCCAGACCCCCGACGTCGTCGTCTGCCACGTGGACTGCGGCTTCTGCCTGAAACCCGTCAACCTCGACGTCTTCCCCTGCCCCAAAATCCTCCTCGCCGCCGATTCCCACTGGGGCGAAAACGCCATCTCCGGCCTCGTCAACTACGCCGCGAGCGAACCTTTTGATCGCGTCGTCCTCCTCTACGACCGACACCACGCCGACTTTTACCGCGCCGCCGGCCTCCGCAACCTGCACTGGTTCCCCGGCCTCACCTTCGCCCATCCCGACACCCGTATCCAAGCGGCCACTACGGCGAACGCCCCCCGCGGCGCCCACCTCGCCCTCGTCGGCAAGGTCGGCTACCACGCCCGCCGCCAGCGCCTCTTCGCCGCGCTCATCCGCGCCGGCGTCCCCCTCGCCTGGGCCCAACTCCGCCAAAGCGAGCTCGTCGCCCACTACGCCGCCTCCCTCATCGGCCTCAACGCCGCCATGAACGGCGACCTCAACCTCCGCGTCTTCGAGACCCTCGCCGGCGGCGCCATGCTCCTCACCGACCGTCTCGCCCCCGCCTCCGGCCTCGACGAACTCCTCGCCGAGGGCCGCGAAAAAATCAGCTACGACCACGCCGACGACCTCGTCGCCAAGGCCCGCCACTTTCTCGCCCACCCCGACGAGGCCCGCGCCATCGGCGCCGCCGGCCACCGCTGGTTCCTGGAAAACTTCAGCGAGTCCCGCCGCCGCGCCGCCTTCCGCGACCTCGTCTTCGACGGCCGCGACCATCCCGCCTTTCAGCTCCCTCCGCCCGCCGTCACCCGCGTCGATTTCGGCCCCTCGCTCCTCACCGCCTGCGACGTCGTCAACGAGCTCCACCGTCACCAGGAAACCGTCGTCGTGCGCGCCGACGCCTCCCTCCCCGCCGACTTCGATCCGTTCATCACCGTCCTCCCCCGCGCCTCCCTCACCCGCGACCCCGCCGCCCCCGCCGACCTCGCTCTCGCCCGCGTGGGCGACACCTTCACCGCCACCCCGCTCGCCGCGCCCAGACCCGCGCCGACACCCTTTCAAAAACTCGCCACCGAGGCCCGCCACCACCTCGACGCCGGCGACGTCCAAGGCGCGCTGGAAAAGGGCCAAAAGGTCCTCGCCGCCCAACCGCAGAATCCCGACGCGCTCCTTGTCATGGCCGAGCTCGCCGCCGACGTGGGCAACCGTCCGCTCCACGACAAAATGCTCGCCGCCGCCCGCCGCCTCGCCCCCGGCGACCCGCGCATACCGCTGCTCGAATGGAGCGTCGCCCACCAATCCGGCCCCCGCCAGCCCGCCCGCCTCGTCGCCTCCGCCTGGCGCGCCTACGAATCCCTCGATTTCGCCTCCGCCGAGAAATACGTCACCCTCGCGCTCGCCGCCGACGAGCGCCTCGCCGACGCCGCCTACATCGCCGGCCTCATCCACTCGCGCCTGCACGCCGGCGCGACCTCCGCCGACGAAAAACTCCGCCGCCACCAACTCGCCCTCGCCGCGTTCAGCCGCGCCTGCGAACTCGCCCCCGACCGCGCCGACTGCGCCTTCGCGCTCGCCCACCGCCTGCGCGAGGATAACAACGCCGCCGCCGCACGTCCCTTCTACGAACGCGCCGCCCGCCTCGATCCCGGCCTCGCCGCCGCCTGGCTCGGCCTCGGCGAAACCTGCCTCGAAACCGGCGACACTCCCGCCGCCGCCGCCGCCTTCTCCGAGGGCCTGCGCCACGCGCCCGAACACCAAATCCTGCAACAGGCGCTCGCCATCGCCACCGAGCAAACCGCCTCCACCGCGCAGACCTTCGCCAATCGACTTTTCGAAATCCAGGACGCCCGCCCCGACTGCCTGCAAACCAAGTTCGACCCGCAATGGAAACAATGGGTCGATGCGCGCCCGAGCATCGCCGTCGTCCGCACCATCGCCGGCCAGACCGACCTGCCCTTCGGCGAAACCATCCGCCTCCTCCTCTCCGCCGCCGCCGCCGCCGTCGAGGCCGGCGGCGCGCTCGCCCACCACGCGCACGTCCCGCCGCGCTCCGCCCTCATGGCCTACCAGCCCTGGTTCGACTTCGATACCCGCCGCATCGTCGCCGAGTCCTTCGACCAGGGCCTGCTCACCATTCTCCTCGACGACGAAGTCTCCTCCGCCCCCGCCGCGCCCGCCTTCACCCGCCAAAACCTCCGCACCCTCCCCCACCGCGACATCACGCTCTGGAGCGTATCCACCCACCGGATATGCTTGGAACTCGGCCTCATGCCCGCCGCCATCGACGCCGATGATCCGCGCCACGCCGCCGTCATCGGCTCCGCCTTCGCCCGCGCCGTCGCCCTCATCGACCGCGTCGTCGCCTACTGCGATTTTTATCAACCCGCGACCCTGCTCATGGCTCAAGGCCACGACCAACTCTCCGCCATCATGCGCCACCTCGCCGTGCGTCGCGGCCTGCGCGTCGTCGCCATCGAGAATATCTTCCGCTCCGACCGCCTGCTCTGGGACGACGCGTCCGGCGTGGCCGTGAACCAAAACCTCGCTAAGAACCACTACTGGCGCCACCGCGACCTCGTCACCGAAAACCTCGCCCGCCGCTCCGTCGCCGCCTTCCTCGAGGGCCGCGCCGCGCTCAAATCCGCCGAGCATTCCACGCCTTCGACGCCGCTCCCGCCGCGACTCGACGACGGCGTGCGCACCATCGCCTACCTCGCCCAGGTCGCGGTGGACTCTTCCGTGCTCTTTGGCCTGCGCGGCTTCGCTTCCCAAGCCGAACTCATCGCCCACCTCGCCGACTTCGCCGCGCGCCGCGGCCATCGCCTGCTCATCAAACTTCACCCCAAGGAAAGCCCGCATCATCCCGATCCGCAGGGCTGGTATCAACGCCTCACCGCCCGCGCTCTCGACGCCCATCCCGGATTCCAAGCCGCCCGCGCCGCCCTCGGCGATCGCCTCGTGACCGATACTGATAACACTCACGACACCTGCGATTTTATCCGCCAGGCCGACGTCTGTGTGACCATTAATTCTCAGGCCGGCCTCGAAGCCGCCCTGCTCGACCGTGAGGTCGTTCTCTGCGGCGACGCCTTCTACGGCAGCCTCGGCTTCACCCACGAAGCCACCGACGCGCCGTCGTTGGAGTTCACCCTAGACCGTATCCTCCGCGACGGCCTCCGCCTTAACGACGGACGCGATGCCAGCTTGTTTTTCCACATCTTCACCGAGCTCTATTGCCTGCCCAAAACCTTCGCCTCGGTTGTCCACCTGCTCGCCGGTCGGCCCGCCTTCAACCCCACGCCCGCCCTCGATCCCGACCGCGTGCAACGCGACCTGATCTACGATGTCGGCATGAACAACGGAGACGACACCGCCTACTACCTGCGCCTCGGCAAACGCGTCGTCGCCATTGAGGCCGACCCGGATCTTTGCGCGCGTGCCCGCTCACGTTTTGCCACCGAGATCGCCGACGGTCGCCTCACCATCGTCAACATGGGTGTCGGCCCACGCGCTGGCTCGCTCGACTTCTGGATCTGCGAACAAAACCGCGTCTGGAATTCCTTCGACCGCCGCATCGCCTCCCGCGACGACCTGCCCCACCACGCGATCCAGATTCCCTGCCAAACTTTCGAGTGGATCGTCGCCCGCCACGGCATCCCCGGCGTGCTCAAGATCGACATCGAGGGCCACGACCGCTTCTGCATCGACGCACTCGCCGCGCTACCTGACCTGCCCGATCACGTGTCGGTGGAACTTGGAGACATCGACGCCTTCACCCGCCGCCTCGAAGCCCTCGGCTACACCGAGTTCAAGTGCATCAGCCAGTTCGATTTTCTGCCCATGCAGCTACCGCCTTCTGATGAGCAGGTGCGTCGTGAACGTGGTGAACCCGCCTCCACCCGTCGCCACGGCGACTGGATTTTCCCCGAAGGTTCCTCCGGCCCCTACGGCGAACATACCGCCGGCCGCTGGCTCTCCGCCGACGAGGCCCGCGCCGTTTACGCGCACTACCGCGAACTCTCCCGCCAGGGCGGCGAGTCCCCGTTCTGGTTCGGCAAAAACTACTCCTTCTGGGTGGACCTCCACGCCCGCCGCGGCCCGGGCCGCCCCGCCGCCGCGGCCCCCGTCACCCCCGCCGCGACCTCCGCCACGCCGACCCTCGATCCTCGCGACCTGCTCACGCCGGACCGACTCGACCTCGTGGTGAAACACCGGTTTTTCCGCGGCCTCGCCGGCCTCGGCGACGCGCAGGAAGCCGAGGCCCTCTATCGACTGCACATCGAACGCCGCACCGGCGGTATCGAGCCGCCCGACGCCAGCACCGGCCACCGCGGCGGCGCCACCGCCAAGCGCTCGGTGGATGACTATGTGAGCGCGGCGCGCGCTCTCTTCGCCTCCATGCGCACGCGCGGCTTCGACCCCGCGCACCCGGTGCCCGTCACCGCCGAAGGCGTGGTCGGCAACGGCGCGCATCGCCTTGCCTGCGCGCTCGCGCTCGGTTTGCGCGCGCCCTTCGTCCCATGCGACTCCACCGGCCCCGCGTGGGGAGCGGACTGGTTTGCGGCCCAGGGATTTCCGGAGAACGAAATCCGCGGCATCCTTCGCGATTGGGCGCGACTTCGCCCTGACCAGGGCGCGCTGTTCATCCTCTGGGCCCCTGCCGCCGAAGAGTGGCCGGAGATGGAACGGCATATCGCGCGCAACTTCACCGTGGTGGGCGCGACCACGCTTGATTTCACCACCGCGCCAGCCGCGTTTGGCGAACTCGTTTACGACCTCTACAGCCACGAGACGGATGTCACCCGCATGGAGCACATCGCGCGCAAGCTCCGCGCCCTCGCGCCCCATCCCGCGCGGCTGCGCATCGTCGTCGCCCATAACCGCTCGCCGGGCGAGGCCGCCGGGGATCTCGCCACCCGCACCAAGCGCCACCTGCGCCTGTTGCTCGACCCGCGCGTGCCCAAGGACGATTTCATCACCTGCCACGCAAGCGCCTCTCCCGCCGAGTTCACCTATCTCTGCGACGTCCTGCTCGACACGCACAACCTGCGCTGGCTCGCCGCCCGGCCCGACCGTGCGCCGCGCGCGGAATTCCTCGGCTGGATCGAAGCCTTCAAGTCCGCCGCCGCGCGCGCGGGCCTCCCACCGCACGCTTGCTGCGTGGTCGGCAGCTCCTCGCTCGAGGTGCTCGGGGTGCGCGATTCCACCGACCTCGACTTCACCCTGCGCCGCGATCTGCGCCACCCGCGTTTCGGCTCCGGCATCACCCACCTCGCCGACCATGTGGACATCGTGACCGAGGGTTACCACCGGGTGCGCGGACCGGGCGCGGCGATATCGGACGATACCTTGATCGACGATTCGCTCCACCACTTCATTTTTCGCGGCCTCAAGTTCGCCAGCCCGCTTGTCATCCTGGATCGGAAGGACTTCTCGCGCCGCCCCAAGGACGTCGCCGACGTCGAGCTGCTCGGGCCATTTCTCGACGGCTTGCCGGACGGAATCCGAAAGCGCGCCCTCGCCCTGCCCATGCGGTCGGACGGCGGCGTAGCGGACCGCGAACGCGGGCGCGTTTCAGCCTGAAAGCCGCGGTCGGGCGGCGGGCCGCCGGCCCCGCCGCGCCGCGCCGGCCGCGAGTCGATCCGGGGCGGCCGCCGTCTTCAGGCTCGGGCCACGGCTTCGCGGTAGCTTGCGGCAAGGGCCGGGCTCGCGCCGTCACGGCGGCCCTGCGAAATATCCTGGGCGAGGCGCAGGAGTTTCACGCCGATGTCCTTGCGGCCGCATCCGGCCCAGTGGTTGGCGAGAAAAAGCACGGCCTTGAATTTTAACGGGGTCAGCGACTCGGGCGGCAAGTAGGCGACGTCGGGAGCGGCGAGCACGGATTCCTGCCACGCCACCGCGTCGGGCGCGCATCCGGCGTTGACCGCCAGCTCCGCGCGCAGGTGCGCGGCCAGCGGGTGCAGCCCCGGCTCGATGTGTTCGGGCAAGAGGGCGCGGGCGCGATCGTGTTCGCCCGCGAGGAACCATGCCTGCGCGGCCTTCAAGGTGGCGGCGCGTTCCAGGCGTTTGCGCTTCGCGGCGGAGCGGCGCGCGCACTCCTCGTATTCGGCGGCGGCGCGGCCGAACTCGCCGGTGTCGAAAAACGTCGAGGCGTGGAAATAGCGCAAATTCGGATCGCCGTCGGGCTCGGCGGCGAGCGCACGCTCGATGATGGCGCGGTTGCGTTCGGTCTTGGCCGAAAGCACCCGGGCGTCGGCGTAGCCGAAATGCTCGAAGAGGATGTTCGTATCGACTATCCGGATACCGGCGCGCTCAAGGCTGGTGTTCACCTGTTCGTGGATGGGGCGCTCGAAGCGCGCGCGCGGGTCGTTGGGGAAGAGGCGCACGATGTGCACCGATACGTGCGCGCCCGAGGCGAGCAGGTTTTTCTGCACGAGGTTGTAGGCGGAGTGCGCGCGCGGGGCGGCGACGAGTTCGCGGATGCGGATGCGGCTGGCCGGCGGCAGAATTTCGTCGGCGTCGAGCACGAGCAGCCAGCGGCCGGTGGCGGCGGCGAGAGCGAGGTTGCGCGCGGCGGCGAAGTCTCCGGTCCAGGGTGCCTCGATCACGCGGGCGCCCCGCGCGCACGCGATCTCGCGGGTGGCGTCGGTCGAGCCGGTGTCCACCAGCACGATCTCGTCGGCCAGACCGGCGACCGAGTCGAGGCAGGCGGGCAGGCGCGCGGCCTCGTCGCGTGCGATCATGCAGAGGCTGAGGCGAGGAGAGGAGGCGGTCATGGCGAAGCGTGGGAGATGTATCGGCACGCGCGGGAAAAAAATAACCCCCGCACGCTCGAAACGTGCGGGGGCATTTTGGGTCGATTGCCTGTCTGGCGTTATCTTTGACCTACGGCTCCTTACTGGAGGAGACGCAGCGCGGTCTGGGCAGACCCGTTGGCCTGCGCCAACATGGCGGTGCCGGCCTGGACCAGGGTGTTCCAGCGTGCGAGCTGGGTGGATTCCTGGGCCACATCCACATCGACGATGCGGCTGTTGGCTGCTTCGAGGTTGGCCTTGTTGGTGGTGAGCACCTCCGCCGCGAAGCCGAGGCGGCTCTGCTCGGCGCCATTGCTGGCGCGGAGACCCGCGGTGGTATCGATGGCGGTGCTGACCTGGGCGATGGTCACGCCGGCGAGATTGGCGGCACCGGTGACTGCGGTGACCCCGGCCGCGAGGCCCTTGGCCGAGAGCGCGACGGTCTGCGAACCGTCTTCGCTGACCTGCGCGGTGAGCGCATTGGCGAAGAGGTTGATCCCGTTGAAGCTCTCGGCGGCGAGCGACGTGAGCTGAGCTTTCAACTGCGTGAACTCCGTGTCGTAGTTGGCCACGTCGGTCGCGCTCTTGGTGGGGTCTTGGGCGAGGACCTTGAGCTCGCTCACGCGTTCAAGGACTTTGCCGGCGACCTTCAAGGCGCCATCCTGCGTTTGCAGGTAGGACACCGAGTTGGCGACGTTGGTGGAGGCTGCACCCGAACGACGGGCGGCGGCGGAGAGGCGCATCGAAACGGCCAGACCACCCGCATCATCGGACGGGTTTACGATTTTCGAACCACTCGAGAGCCGGTTGAGGCTCTTTTGCAGATTCATGGAGGAGCTGGCCAGGTTGTTGGAGGCAATGCTGGCCGCGTTGTTGCTGTTAATGACGACTGACATGGTAGTATCTTTCCTTGATGAGTGCGACAGTCCGTCGTCGCCACGAATCCGGATAAAACGGACCGGATCAGACCGATCCCGGGCATAGGCCCGGAAAACGTCACCCTGCGGGGTGCGCCTAAGTGGTAGGCCTGGACTCTTTCAAGATTTTACACGCTGTGCGTGTCGTCTCGTTACGAGGGCGGAGGAGACCGGCGGCTACGCCGCAGGCATCCGTTCTATCGGGTTAACTTCGCCCGCGCCGCCGAAGGGCGCGCGGGCCGAAGCGGTGCGCCGGCTTACTGCTGCAGGAGTCGGAGCGCAGTCTGCGCGCTCTGATTGGCCTGAGAGAGCATCGCGGTGCCGGCCTGGACCAGGGTGTTCCAGCGGGCGAGCTGCGTGGACTCCTGGGCGACATCCACATCGATGATGCGGCTGTTGGCGGCCTCCAGATTGGCCTTGTTGGTCGTCAACACCTCGGCGGCAAAACCGAGACGGCTTTGCTCCGCGCCATTGGTGGCGCGGAAGGTGGCGACGCCGTCGGTGGCGGAGACGACATCGGCGATGGTCAGGGCCGCGAGATCGGCCGCCGCGTTGATCGCCGTGACGCCTGCGTTGCCCGACATATCCTTGGCGGAGAGATTCACGGTCTGCGTGCCGTCCTCGCTCACCTGGGCGGTGAGAGCGTTGTTGAACAAATTTATGCCGTTGAAACTTTCGGCCGCCAGCGACACCAGCTGGGCCTTCAATTGCGTAAATTCGGTGTCGTAGTTGGCGACGTCGGTGGCGCTCTTGGTCGGATCGGCAGCGAGGACCTTGAGTTCACCCACACGCTCGATCACCTTGGCGGCAACTTTGAGCACGCCGTCCTGAGTTTGAAGGAGCGACACGGAGTTGGCGACGTTCACCGACGCGGCGCCGGAACGGCGGGCGGCAGCGGAGAGACGCATGGATACGGCCAAGCCACCGGCATCGTCGGCGGGGCTTACGATCTTCGAACCGCTGGAGAGACGATTAAGGCTCTTCTGCAGGTTCATGGAGGAGCTGGCGAGGTTGTTCGAGGCGACCTGCGCTGCGGAGTTGCTGTTGATAACGACGGACATGGTAATCTTCCTTGATTAGCTGCCCTTTCCGTAGGGCGACGTGGCCGGTGGTGAATCCGACCCGATTCATCAGCACATCCTTGCGCTGACACACCTCCTAACGGACCACCGGTTGGAAAACTTAAAAATAAATTCGAAGTTTTTTCGGTTTGCTTTATTCTCCACCTCCATAAGCCATTTTATCATAGGGAAATAAATGACAAACTTCTCGGGGTCGATGAGGCCAGATGCAGACAGTGGGATTGAAGCGGTCTCCCTCGGCATCGTAGGCAAGGTGACCGAGAAGGATGTTGGCGAAGCAGACCTCGGTTCCGGCTGCACCGGAGGGATTGAGGGCGACGCGGCGACCCACGAAGTCGTCTCCGACGAAGTAGTTGCGGCCCTCGTGCGCGATGTGTCCTGAGGCGGAGATCTCTTTGATAATATGATCGGGGGAATAGACGAAGGGCTTGTCGTTCTCGCCGAGGCGCCGCGGGCTGGGCTGGTAAAACTCCGAGGGCGTATGCTGGCCCAAGGTCTGGTGCGCGCGCTCAAAGTTAAACTCATCCTGCCTGAGGTCGAAGCCCCAGCTCCGCATAGCGCTCCAGGTGCTCCAGGTGCTTGTCGCCGGTCTTGCGGCAAACGCCCGAACTGCTCGCACAGGTCGGTGACGATAACTTGCCCCGATCCCGTCACCCATCTCCCCGGACTAGGTGCCATCTATCTCGCCGGATCATACCGACGCCGAAAAACGCCTTAATTCCCGCCGCATACGTCCGATAGATAATAAAGCGCTTATTGCCCCCCAACCGTCTCCCGAATCACCATGCTCAACAACCAACTATCAGGTCTCGTCTCCGGCTTCGACTGGAAGACTTTCATCGACTCCACGATCGAATTCTCCAGCGCGCCCGTCAACCGCCTTAGACAAGAGCAGACCACCAACGACCGGATCGGCAGCGCGCTCGGCAACCTCGACACCAGGATGACGACGCTGCAGACTGCCATCGCCTCGCTAGCGGACAACGGCTCGTTCTACGCTCGCACCACCAATATCTCCTCCGGCGGCAGCGGCTGGTCCGCATCCGCCTCCACCGGCACGACCATCGGCAATCACACGATCGCCGTGACCCAGCTGGCCACCACCAGCCGACTGCGCGGCACCGAAGACATCGCCACCGGACTTGCCGCGACCAACGACGTTTCCGGCCTCACGCTTTCCACCCTCCCGATCGGCACGCCCCTGAACGCCGGCTTCTTTACCATCAACGGTCAGCGGGTCACCGTCGATACGGCCGATTCGCTTCAAGATGTGTTCGATGCCATCTCCACCGCCACCGGCGGCGATGTCACCGCGACCTACAACGCCGCCTCCGACAGGATCAGCCTCAACCGCACCGCAGGCCCCATCACCCTCGGCGCCTCCAACGACACCGCCAATTTCCTCTCCGCCCTGCGTCTCGCCAACAACGACACCGACACCATCACCAGTTCCTCGGCCCTCGGCACCCTACCCCTCACCGCCCCGCTCGCCTCCGCCGGCCTGCGCGCCGGCGTCGCCCCTGGCCCCGGAGCTTTCACCGTCAACGGCGTCGAAATCACCTACAACACCTCGACCGATTCACTCAAAACCGTCCTGGCTCGCATAAACGCCTCCGACGCCGGCGTCACCGCCTCCTACGACGCCTCCGTGGACCGCGTCGTGCTCACCAACAAAAACACCGGCGACACCGGTATCTTTTTAAACGAGGCCCCCGGCGGCCTCCTCTCGGCCCTCGGCCTGAACTCCTCCACCGTCGAGCGCGGAAAAAACGCTCTCTACACCGTCGACGACGGCCCCGAACTCATCAGCGCGAGCAACGCCCTCTCCTCCTCCAGCCACGGTATCGAAGGCCTCCAGATCAACGTATCCTCCGAGACCACCGCCACGCTTTCCGTCGCCGGCGACACCTCCCTCATGAAGACAAGGATCAACACCTTCATCACCGCCTTCAACGACGTCCAGCGCTACATCGAGGACCAGTCGAAGATCGTCTCCGCCGACGGCGAGGTCACCGCCGGTGTGCTCTCTGGCGAGCGCGAGGTCCAGTCCTGGGCGCAGACACTCCGCCGCAACGCCTTCGCCGCCGTCGATGGACTCGACGGCACCATCAGCCGCCTCGAAAGCCTCGGCATCGATTTCACCTCCGGCACCTCCGAACTCTTCATCAAGAGTTCGTCCACCCTCGATGCCGCCCTCGCCAACCGCCCCGACGACGTCGCCGCGTTTTTCAGCACCCACTCCACCGGCTTTTCCGCCCGCATCAAATCCGCCGTGGATCTCATCGCCGGCACCGATCTACTCAAAGGCTACATCGACAACCGTCAGACCAAAATCAGCGCCAACAACAAAAGCATCGACGCCCAGATAGAGGCCATCCAACGCCAGCTCGACCAACAACGCGAGCTGCTCACCTCCAGCTTTATCGCCATGGAGACCGCCCAGGCAGGCTATAACAACACGCAAAGCCAGCTCACCAGATCCTTCTTCTCCAACCCCAGATCTTCATGATACCGTCGCTGCCGCTCACCTCCCTCGTCGCCGCCTCCTTGGCTCTGCTCCTCACGGGCTGCGAGACGCTCCCAAACACCCCACGCGACGGCGCCCGCGACGGCCCCTTCTACGCGCCGACCAACGTCCGCGCTACGGAGCGCCTCCCCGAGTCCGTTCGCCGCATCGTCCTTCTGCCCAGCGGCGCGGCCTACCCTCGCCTCACCGAAAAAACCCTCCTCGACATCGACCACGCGCTCGCCACCGGCCTCACCCGTTCCGCCCGCGCCGAAGTCTCCACGCTCGACCGCGAGACCCTCGCCCGCATCTCCGGTCGCCCGCAACTCCTCTCCACCGACCTGCTCGCGCCGGACTTTTTAACGCGCGTGGCCGCCCACACCGGCGCAGACGCCGTTCTGCTCGTCGATGTCACCGCCTACTCCCCCTATCCGCCCCTCGTGCTCGGCCTGCGCGCCCGCCTCGTCGAGATCAAGGGAACCAAGGCGCTGTGGAACTTCGATAACATCGTCTCCGCCGCCGATCCGTCCGTCGCCAACTCCGCCCGCGCCCGCGCCCTCCAGGCAACCGCCAACCGCTCCACCCCCGGCGACCGCAGCCACGCCGTGCTGCAAAATCCCGCCGCCTTTGCCGATTACGTCGCCGACGTCGTCTGGAACACGCTGCCTACCCGCTGAACCTTCTCCTGATTTTTTACTAAACTCGCTCTAAAGAAGACCGCTACCCGTGCCGAAATACCTCTCTGTAACCCAACGGCGTTCCCTGTATCTCCAGTCGAGGGCTGACCGTTCCAACTCAGGAACCACATCATGATACACTCCACGTCCAACTCCCATCCCATGCCGGGCAGCTTGCTGCCCGTCGGCGGCAAACCGGCCGGAACGACCGCGCCCGTCGCCCAAAAACACGACATCCTCGACACCACGGCCAGCACCCAGCTGCGCGAAGCCCTCGCCGCCCTCCCCGAAATCCGGCCCGAGGCCGTAGAAAAAGGCCGCAAACTCGCCGTGGACGCCAACTACCCGCCCCGCGCCATCATCGAGGACATCGCCCGCCTCTTCGCCCAATCCCGGGATCTCACCACTCAGGACTGACCCCCCCCGCCATGCCCCCCTCCGCCCAAAAGTTCGCGCGCCTCTACCAAACCCAGTCCGTCCTCACCACCAACCCGGGCAACCTCGTCCTCATGCTCTACGACGGCGTGGGCCGCTTCCTCGCCCAAGCCCTCGACGCCCACAGCGAACACGACGAGGTCGCCCGGATCCAAAAAATGAATACAACGATTCTAAAGGCCCAGAACATCCTCGTCGAACTCCGCGCCAACCTAGACTTCGACGCCGGCGGCGACTACGCCCGCGATCTCGACCGCCTTTACGAATACTACATCCGCCGCCTCTTCCAAGCCAACCTGCAAAAGAAAACGGAACCCATCGAGGAAGTAGTCCGCCTCGTCGGCGAACTACGCTCCGGCTGGGCCGAGATGCTCCTCAAACAGAGCGCCAACGACCCCGTTCGCCGCGTCGCCTGACCCCTCGTCCCGCCATGAAATCCACCGCCTCCACCCTGCGCCGCCTGCTGCGCTCCATGGAGGAGCTGGGCCGGCACGAAGACTGCGCCCTGGCCAGCGGTGACGGCGTCGCCTTTCTCGCCCTGGAGCACCGCGCCCATCCGCTCGTGCTACGCATCGTGGAGCTCGTCGCCGGCCCCGAACCGATCGACTCCGATCTCATGGCGCAGGGACGAGCCTTGGTCGATTCCCACCGCTCGAGGCGGCAACTCCTGATGCGCGTATTGGAGACTACTCAAGACGAAATCAGCCGACTCGACGAGGCCCGGGCCCGCGCACGCGCCCTGCGCCCCGCCTACGCCGTCCAAGGCGGATACCTGAGCGCCCCGAGAGCCTTCACCGCCAGCGCCTGAGTTTCGCGTTATTAATCGTCGCGAAAGTTTTGGCATGTAGCCCGCTTCGTGAGAAGCGGGATTCTTGCAAGCGCCGCACCCTTTTGTCCCGCCTCTCACGAGGCGAGCTACGTCCAATCCCGGAATCCGGGTTTGACGGAGCGGCGGCATCCTCGTCGCCTCTCCGTGCCAGTCCTTTCGCGACGATTAATATCACCCCGCCCCGATCGACATCGGCTGCGCCGCGACTGACTCCGTATTTTCAGACGTGATCGCCTGGTCGGGCCAGTTCAGCGCGATACGCGCCGCCGCATCCGACCAATCAAAACCCCTCACCTGCGGGTAGATCGCCCCCTCCCACGCGATCGCGTCGGGCCGAACCAGCCTCACCCGCACGCACAACTGGCCGTCGGCCATTGGAAAATTTTGCACCAGCACGTTCCCGCCCTCGTCCGGAAATACCATCCGCGCCACGCCCTTGCGGAAATCCGCAGCGCGCAGAGGCGCCCCCGAACACAAACCCGCCTCGATCAACGCGCGCTCGATCAAATCAAGCAGCGAAAACAGACGGGGCGACAATGAAGCGTCGTAAACCAAGGTAAGACCATTACGGCACCCGGCGTGGAAAATTAAGCCCGGCCGCGCTCAATTCCTCCCGCTAGCTCTACTTTGTTGAATTAGGGCCTGTAACCAAGCCCGAGAATTGTGTCATCGCGAAGCCGACAACACGATCCCGCCCCTGCTTTAAAATCCCATAAGCACCTGCTTATCATATTTTACTTATATCTACTTTTCCAGTAAATAACTTATGCGATTTCAAGTATAAAATTACATCTCGACTTACGTAATTCCCCCAACGACTCTTAATGCAAGTGTCCAGATGCACTCAAAAACTTCTGACACCGGAGAATCCGCATGCTCATCCCGAGTTCCTCGCAAATGAGTCTCGAGTCCCATAAATCTCATGTATCCATAGCCGTGCAGCGATTTGTTTTAAAAAACTGTTCCCACCTGATACGTTCTTAAAACCGCAGCCGATATTGCGCTCTCGATTACAGCCCACGCGGCGATGCGCCCGATTCAAGCGCGCCTTGTCGGCGACATATACATGCATTATTACTGCATTTAATTCATTGCGGGCTCTAAGCACCCTGCGCCCCTGCATAAATTAAACCCAACCTCGCCAAACACTACCGTGCGAACAAGCCATGCCACCCGACGCTCCGGCCTCTCATGAAAATTACCTATTTTTGCGCCAAATATGAAGAATTGTTTTGCCCTGCCAGAAATCAAACGCAAAGGTCTGGAATTTATCTTTTACATCTTTTTGAAATACACGACTAGTGGACGCAGTAAGTTTTCTACCCCAAACCATATAGCACCATGAACATAGAACGCATTTTAGTTATCGATGACGAACCCGTTATCCAAAAAATTCTGGCCACGCTGTTCGAACAAAAGAAATACACGGTTTCTTTCGCCTCCACCTTGGCCGAGGCCCATACGCTAATCGCACGGGAGGCCTTCGATCTTATCATGCTGGACGTTCGCCTGCCCGACGGCGACGGCCAGCAGTTTCTGGATCACGTCATGGGGCTGCCCGAAAAACCCCTTGTCGTCATGATGACCGGCCACGGCAGTGTGGAGAGCGCGGTTGGCTGTATGCGCGCCGGAGCCTTCGACTATCTCATCAAACCCTTCTGCCCCTCTCAAATCGAGATCGTCCTAAAAAAGGCCGAGCACTATCGCCAGTTGATGAGCGTCAACCGCTACTTCAGCGAACAGGCCGGCGCCGAGGGCGACATGCTGGGCCGCTCCGCCTCGCTACAACGCCTCGGTCAGCTCATCCAGCGAGTAGCCCCCACCGACGCGACCGTGCTCATCACCGGCGAAAACGGCACCGGCAAGGAGATGGTCTCGCGCTCCCTCTGGAGTCACTCCAAGCGCAAGGCCGAGTCCTACATCAAACTCAACTGCGCCGCCCTCTCCGAAAGCCTCATCGAAAGCGAACTCTTCGGACACGAGAAAGGCTCCTTCACCGGCGCGACCGAGCGCCGCCAAGGCCGCTTTGAACTCGCCAACCGCGGCACCCTCCTTCTCGACGAAGTCTCCGAGATCCCGCCCAATCTCCAAGCCAAGCTCCTCCGTGTCCTCCAAGAACGTGAATTCGAGCGCGTCGGCGGCACCAAAACCATCAAGGTCAACGTGCGCATCCTAGCCACGTCCAACCGCGACCTACTCCACTACGTCGAGCGCGGCTCCTTCCGCTCCGATCTCTACTACCGGCTCAACGTCTTCCCCATCCACGTTCCCGCCCTGCGCGAGCGTCCGGACGACATCGTGGTCATCGCCGAAGCTTTCCTCCACCGCTTCGCCCGCAAACACGCCATCAGGCTGCCCGGCTTTTCCGACCACGCCCGCGCCGCGCTCCAGGCCTACCCGTGGCCGGGCAATGTCCGCGAACTGCAAAACACCATCGAACGAGCCGTCATCCTATCCGAATCCGGACGTCCCGTATCCACCAGTAACCTCTGCCTCCCCTCCCTACCGCGCGCCGCCGGCCTAGTGGCTGCCCCGATCCCCGGACACTCGACACCGCCCGCCGCCGAGACCCTTCCCGCCGTCCCCGTGATCCCCCCCGTCTCCTCGTTTCCCCAGTTCACACCACTCACCGAAGAGGAACCGGCCCCCGACTTCGCGGCCACCCCCGAGGAATCGCTCACCCCATGCGCCGCCGCCGCCGCGCCGGCCTTCGCCTCGGAGATCATGCCGCTCGATGAGCTTGAGAAACGCGCGATCCTTGCCGCCCTCCAATCCACTGCGGGCAATCGCACCCGCGCCGCGGAATGCCTGAACATTTCCATCCGCACCCTGCGCAACAAACTCCAGGAATACCGCCTCAACGGCGACCTCACGGAAAGCGCCCTCGCTACTGCGGAGGCTTGAGGGAGATCTTGAAAATCTCGGCACGGGCCGGGAACGTGTATCCAGTAAATAAATACCGGGAACCGGCGACGCCGGAGCTTCCGAGCTATTTTCGACCTCGAATGCGGCCGGAGACGTAGCGGAGCGCGGACCAGGAGGACGCGCCCGCGCACAATAAAAATCGGGTGTTTTTCAAGATTCCCCTAAATCCGCCGTGATTCTGCCGATTATAAGGGAACGCTAGCTAACCCACACCCACTTCATCCCATGCATGTGATCGATCAGGTAAACGAATCCGTCTTCCGGGACGTCATCACCCGCGCGGTGCACGACGTCTTCAAAACCATGTTCGGCCTGTCCTCCGCGCTTATCGAGTGCAAGAAAGACCCCGAACAGGAATCCGACAAGCAAGAGCCCGTCGTCCTAATCAACGGCCAGCTGGTCGTGGGCACCGTCGGCTTCATCGGCGACATCTCCGGACTCATCTACCTCTACTTGAGCACCGACTTCGCGAACCAGCTCTCCGGCCAATTACTCGGCATGACGCCCAAGGAACTCGAGGAAGCCGGAGACGAGGTCGTCAACGACGCCGTCGGAGAGATCACCAACATGACCGTAGGCACCTTCAAAAATCAGCTCAGCGATCAGGGCTTCCCCTGCAAACTCACCATCCCGTCCATCCTCCGCGGCAGTAATTTCTCCATCGAACCCATCACCTCGGCCACCCGCCGCATCTACCGCTTCAAGATCGCCGACCACATCCTCGTGGCAGATCTGCTCATGAAGCAGGGCGATTGAACCTCTTAGCCATATCTCAAAATGCGTTATAAAATTCTCACCGTGGACGACTCCAAGACCGTCCGCATCATCGTCAAAAAGGCCTTCAAAGCCTACGACTGTGAAATCATCGAGGCCGCCAACGGCGTCGAAGGCCTCGCCACCGCCGCCAAGGAGAATCCCGACGTCATCCTCCTCGATGTCACCATGCCCGTGATGGACGGCGTCGAGATGCTCACCAAGCTCAAATCCGACCCCGCGCTCAAGGCCATCCCCGTCATCATGCTTACCGCCGAGGGCGGCCGAGACAACGTGATCAAAATCGCCAAGATCGGCGTGCGCGACTACATCGTGAAACCGTTCAAGGAAGAGCTGCTCGCCGAAAAAGTAGGCCGCATCATCGACCTCAAACCCGTCAGCGAGGGCACCATCGCCAAGGCCAAGAGCATCTTCGATCCCGCCTCTATCCTCGTCGTCGAGGACAAGCCCGCCATCATCCAACAGATCAAGGAAGGCATCAAACACACGCCCTGGATAATCACCGGCGTCGGAGCCACCGGCGAGGCCATCGACTTCTGCAGCAAAACTCCTCCCGACCTCGTCATCATCTCCCTCTCCCTTCCCGACGAGGCCGCCTTCACGCTCTTCCGCCTGCTCCGCACCAACGTGAAGACCAAACACACCCCCATCTTCGGTCTCGTCGTCAAAACCGACCTCGCCGTCCAACAACAAGCCCTGCAACTCGGCTTCAGCGCCATCATCACCAAGCCCATCGATATCCAGGAGCTCGAGGTGAAAATCGCCAAGGCCATGAACCTCGACACCTCCGAGCGCTACTTTGCCACCGATGACAACATCTTCATCATGCGCCTGCCCGAGAACACCACCCCCGCCTCCCTCATCGAAGTCGCCAACTATCTAAAACCCAAGACCAGCGATGCCGTGGATAGCGGCATCTTCCGCGCCGTGATCGATCTGCACGAACTCAAACGCTTCGACATGACCATCATCAAGCTGCTCTTCACCACCATGCAGGTCTTCCGCGAGCTCGCCCTACAATACGTGCTCGTCGGCAACCCCCAGATCGTGACCGAATGCAAAGCCTTCGAGGACACCAAAAGCTGGCAATTCCTCGATTCCCTCGACGAGGCCAAGAACCAGCTGCGCAAAGGCTCGCCCGTGCTCGCCTCCACGCCCTGACCCGAATATCC
>CAZOGV010000005.1:0-3437 GCA_964579225.1 uncultured Akkermansia sp.
CGGCAGCGGCGATCTGGTGTTTGGTGGCCTTCGGGTAAACCTCGAAGGTGTATTGTCCGAGCTCGGAGGAAAGCGCGGAGGCTTTCTCGGTGAGGCGGACTTGTTTGAGGATGGCGAGGGCGTTCATTAGTTCTTACCTCCGTTGGCGCGGGCAATGATGGTCTCGAGGCCCTTGGAGCTGATGATGATGCGCTTGTATTGGGCGAGATCCTTCGAGTTGAGCTTGGCGGCTTCCTGAAGGGAAACGCGCTCGATGTTGCGGGCGGCCTTGGCGGCGGCGACCGGGAAGGTGTCGTCCACGAGGAGGATCTTACCCACGGGGGCGATCAGGCTAATGACCTCGTTGATGAGCTTGGTCTTGGGCTGGGCGACGCTCCAGGCCTCGATCACGTCGATCTCGCCGGCGACGGCGCGATCGAAGAGAGCGCGGCTGAAAGCGAGCGACTTCACCTGGGAGTTGACCTTCTTGGAGTAGTCGCGGGGCTTGGGGCCGAAGACGACACCACCGCCGACCCAGATGGGGGAGCGGGTGGAGCCGGCGCGGGCGCGACCGGTGCCCTTTTGGCGCCAGGGCTTTTTGCCGCCGCCGGAAACCTCGCCACGAGTTTTCGTGGAATGGGTGCCGAGACGGGCGTTGGCGTTGATGGCGACGATGACTTCCTTGAGGGCTTGGAGACCGCGATTGCCCTCGAATTGAGGGATATCGGCGAAGTCCTGCTCGCGGGAGGTTTTACCGTCTGCGCTGTAAACTTTGAGTTTCATGGGTGGCGTGCTCCTTTATCAGGCCTTGGGCTGGCCCTTGATGGCGGTGCGGACGATAACGTCGTCGCCGTTGGCGCCAGGGATGGCTCCCTTGACGAGGATGAGGTTCTTGTCGGCGAGGATCTTCACAACCTGGAGGTTCTGAAGGGTGCGCTGCACCTGGCCCATGTGGCCGGGCATGCGCTGATTTTTCCAAACGCGACCAGGGGTCTGGCGCATGCCGATCGAGCCGATGCGGCGATGGAACATGGAGCCGTGGGTGGCGGGACCGCCAGCGACACGGAAGCGTTTGACGACGCCCGCGAAGCCCTTGCCCTTGGTGACGCCGATGACGTCAACGAGCTGGCCTTCCTTGAAGGCCTCGACGGTGATGACATCGCCGGCTTTGTGCGTGGAGGCCTCGGCGAGGCGAACTTCGGAGAGAATGCGGGGGGCGACTTCGAGGCCAGCCTTGGCGGCGTGGGCGAGTTCGGCCTTGGAGGTGTTCTTGACCTTTTTGGTCGAGAAACCGAGTTGGACGGCATTGTAGCCGTCGATTTCGACGGTCTTGACCTGGACCACAGAATTGGGTCCGGCTTCGACTACGGTGACGGGGACCAGGACGTTTTGAGCGTCATAGACCTGCGTCATCCCGATCTTTTTACCGATGAGGGTGTTGATCATGGCTAAGCGGTAGGTGGAGGGTTTCCGTTTCGTGAGACCTACATTAGCGATTCCGGCGGAGGCCGCCGGAGCGCGCTAAACTGTTGGACTGAAAAGGCTGGGTGGTGAGTATTCGATAAACGGATACTTACACGTTGATGGTGATATCGACACCGGACGGGAGGTTGAGCTTCTTCAGCTCGTCCACGGTCTGGGCGGTGGGCTCGATGATATCGATGAGGCGCTTGTGCGTGCGGCTCTCGAACTGCTCCATGGACTTTTTGTCCACGTGCGGGGAACGGTTGACGGTCAGCTTCTCGATTTTGGTCGGGAGCGGAACGGGACCGGAGACGCGAGCGCCGGAGCGCTTCGCGGTCTCGACAATCTCGAGGGCCGACTGATCGATGACTCGGTAGTCGTAGCCCTTGAGACGAATGCGGATTTTTTGGCCTTTCATGGCGGAAAAAGAACGAGGGTTTAAGTGCGGGCCGGGCCCTTGGCGTTGTTCTCGACAATCTTGGCGAGAAGCTGGTTCGGGACCTGCTCGAAATGGGAGGGAGTGATGGAGGCGGACGCGCGGCCCTTGGAAAGGGAGCGAATGTCGGTGACGTAGCCGAAAAGGTTTTCGAGAGGAACCGCGGAGCTGATGATGCAGGCGCCGTTCTTGTTCTCCATGCCGTTGATCTGACCGCGACGGCGATTGATGTCGCCGATCAGGTCGCCCTGATACTCTTCGGGAGTGGTCACTTCGACACCCATGATGGGCTCGAGGAGGATGGGACCTGCGTTCTTCATCGCGTCCTTGAACGCGAAGATACCGGCCATCTTGAACGCCATTTCCGACGAGTCGACCTCGTGGAAGGAGCCGTCCTTGATGCGAACAATCGCGTCAACCACCGGGAAGCCGGCGACGACACCATTGTTGGCTGCCTCCATGATACCGTCGGTGGAGGGCTTGATGAATTCCTTCGGGATGGAGCCGCCAACGGTTTCGTTGACGACTTCGATGCCCTTGCCCTTTTCGTTCGGCTCGATGGTGCAGACGACATGACCGTATTGGCCCTTGCCGCCAGACTGGCGCACGAACTTACCCTCGCCACCGGCGTTGGTGGTGATGGTCTCGCGGTAGGCGATCTGGGGTTTGCCGGAGGTGGCCTCGACCTTGAACTCGCGCTTCATGCGATCAACGATGATCTCCAAGTGGAGCTCACCCATGCCGGCGAGAATGGTCTGGCCGGTGTCTTGATCGGTCTTCACGCGGAGGGTGGGATCTTCGGCGACGAGGCGCTGGAGCGCGGTGCCGAGCTTCTCCTGGTCGGCCTTCGAATTCGGCTCGATCGACATGGCGATAACGGGCTCGGGGAAGGACGGGGGCTCGAGGCGGATGTCGGCGTCCTCATGGCAGAGGGTGTCGCCGGTGATGACTTCCTTGACGCCGACCATCGCGCAGATGTCGCCGGAGTAGGCGATGTCGATTTCCTCGCGGTCCATGGCGCGCATGAGCACGAGACGGGACACGCGCTCGGAGCGGCGGGTGCGGGGGTTATAAACGGCGGTGCCTTTGTGAAGCGCGCCGGTGTAAACGCGGAAGAAAACGAGCTTACCCACGAACGGGTCGGTCCAGAGCTTGAACGCGAGACCGGCGAGCTTGGCGTTGTCGTCGGGCAGGATGCCGACGCTCTCGCCATCGCTGTTCTGGCCAACCATCGGAGGCAGGTCGAGCGGGTTAGGGAGATAGTTGACTACGCAATCCAAGAGGCGCTGAACGCCCTTCTTCTTGAAGGCGGAACCGGGGATGACGCCGGTGAACTTCATGGAGACAGTGGCCTTGCGGACCGCAGTCATGAGTTCGGCAGGGGTGATGACCTCGCCACCGAGATACTTTTCGGCGAGGGCGTCATCGAAATCGGAAACGGCCTCGATGAGTTTTTCGCGGTATTCCTTTGCCTGCTCGACCATGTCCTCGGGGATTGAGTGCAGCTTGGGCTCGAGATCGAGATTCGCGGGATCTTCGAAGATGTAGGCGCACTCTT
>CAZOGV010000005.1:3537-25544 GCA_964579225.1 uncultured Akkermansia sp.
AGCTTGGGCTCGAGATCGAGATTCGCGGGATCTTCGAAGATGTAGGCGCACTCTTGGACGAGATCGACGACGCCGGTGAAGTTTTCTTCGTTGCCGATGGGCAAGAAGAGGGCGTGGGCGTTGGCCTTGAGCTTCTCGCGCATCTCTTCGATGGCGCGGAAGAAATTGGCTCCGGTGCGGTCCATCTTGTTGATGAAGGCAACGCGGGGAACGCCATACTTGTTGGCCTGACGCCAGACGGTCTCGGACTGGGGCTGCACGCCGGCGACGGCGCAGAACACGGCGACGGCGCCGTCGAGAACACGCATGGAGCGCTCGACCTCGGCGGTGAAGTCAACGTGTCCGGGCGTATCAATGATGTTGATACGCTGCTTGATGCCCTTCCAGGGACCGCAGGAGGAAACCCAGGCGCAGGAAATGGCGGCGGCGGTGATCGTGATGCCACGCTCGCGCTCTTGCTCCATCCAGTCCGTCACGGCGGTGCCTTCATGGACCTCGCCCATCTTGTGCACGGTGCCGGAGTAGAAGAGAATGCGCTCGGAGGTGGTGGTCTTGCCGGCGTCGATGTGCGCGGCGATACCGATGTTACGGGTCCACTCCAAGGGGAAGGGACGATCCTTGGAGTTGGCGGCCGAGGACTTGGCCCGGTCGGTTACGATGGCAAATTGAGGAGTTTCGACAGACATGGTGCTCGAGGGTCAAGGGAGGAAAAGGAAAACGGATTACCAGCGGAGATGGGCGAAGGCGCGATTGGCCTGGGCCATCTTGTGGGTGTCTTCCTTCTTCTTCACCACGTTGCCGGTGTTGTTGTAGGCATCGACGAGTTCGGCCGCGAGGGCATCCTTCATCGGCAGACCCTTGCGACCGCCGGCGGCCTTGACGATCCAGCGAAGCGCGAGGGACTCCTGGCGCTCGTAGGTGATTTCGATCGGCACCTGGTAGGTGGCGCCACCGACGCGGCGGCTCTTCACTTCCAAGCGGGGGCGGGCGTTTTCGAGCGCGCCGATGAGGAGATCCACGGGATCACCCTTTTGGAGTTTCTCGGAGACCTTCTCGAAGGCACCGTAAACGATGCGCTCGGCTAGGTTCTTCTTGCCGGACTGCATGACGACGTTGACCAGATGGGCAACGAGAACGCTGTTGTAGCGGGAGTCGGGAGTGGCCTTGCGCTTGGTGGCTCTGTGGCGGCGTGACATGGTGCTTTAAAGGTGCTGAGGGTGGATGCGATTACTTCTTGGCGGCCTTCGGGCGCTTGACTCCATACTTGGAGCGCGAACGACGGCGCTTCTCCACGCCGGTGGCGTCGAGGGTGCCGCGAACGATGTGGTAGCGAACGCCGGGGAGATCCTTAACGCGGCCGCCGCGCACGAGCACAATGCTGTGCTCCTGGAGGTTGTGGCCCTCGTCGGGGATGTAGGAGATGACTTCGTTGCCGTTCGTCAGGCGAACCTTCGCGACCTTGCGGATGGCGGAGTTGGGCTTCTTCGGGGTGCGGGTCATGACCTGCACGCAGACGCCGCGGCGGAAAGGATTGTTGTCCAGGGCGGGGGACTTGGACTTCGCGCTGACCTTGCGACGGCCCTTGCGCACGAGTTGGTTGATGGTAGGCATGACGATTTAGAAACGCTTAGAAATAGGGAAAAGACGACAACGTTGCGATTCCGGGAAATTCGGGGCAAGCGAATTTTCCAAGAATCGCAAAACGACACAAAATCATCGGCCAGTAGGCCGGGAGATCACATCGGAAAGGAGGGTTCGATACTGCAGCCGGATGAGTGAGCCGGGGGGAAGTTTCGATGAACCGCCCACCAAGACAGACTCCCCCACCCTCGCGCAAGCGCGAAGTTGCCGGATTCAAAATAGCGCTCGAACGCACGACACGTTTTCGGAGTTTCCGCAGGAGAAACACGTATTCGGTTATCAAATACGACGAGGCGAACTCGCGCCGTATCCAATTAAAAACTACATGGCATATGCCTCTACTTCGCGGCATGCGGACAAAAAAACACCCGGCCAATGAAGGCCGGGTGATAAAGCTAACTGAGCAAGCTCCAAGTTAACTTTTTGGCGGGAGGGATTAGGAGAAACACACGCGCGGACCCGTGCCGCAAGATCTTTTTTCGCGATTTCGCGATTCGGGGTGCGCGTAGCAGGAGGTAGGGTGGAATTTGGACTCCGATACTGGGAGCGCCGGCATCCTGCCGGCTGTTCGCTCTGAATGCCGGCTGGAAGCCGGCGCTCCCGGTGAAGGCCGTATGGCTGCGTTTCTAATTCGTGATTTGGAGGTCAAGTGGGTTTTCGAGGGGCACAAAAAAGGCCGCCCGGAATAAACCGGGCGGCCTGTGGGAGTTTGATCCGAAGGATGCTTTAGCCGGCGACGGCCGGGGCGGGCTCTTCGGCATCGGCGCCGAAGGGCAGGCTGATGCGCACCTTCTTGTAGGTGGGCAGGCCGGTGCCGGCGGGGATGAGGTGACCCATGATCACGTTTTCCTTAAAGCCGCGGAGGTTGTCGATCTTCCCCAGGGTCGAGGCGTCGGTGAGCACGCGGGTGGTCTCCTGGAAGGAGGCCGCGCTGATGAACGACTCGGTCTCAAGCGAGGCCTTGGTGATACCGAGCAGGATGGGCTCGGCCTCGGCGGGCTTGCCGCCGGCCTCTTCGATGCGACGGTTCTCGGAGAGGAAGGTGGTGCGGTCCACCTGCTCGCCCCAGAAGTATTCGCTGTCGCCCGGATCGGTGATGCGAACCTTGCGGAGCATCTGGCGGATGATGATCTCGATGTGCTTGTCGTTGATCGTCACGCCTTGCAGGCGGTAAACTTCCTGCACCTGGCCGATGAGGAACTCGTAGAGCGCCGCAGGCCCGAGGATCTCGAGGATCTCGTGCGGATCAGCGGAGCCTTCCGTGAGGTGCTGGCCCTTGGTGACGAGGTCGCCCGGCTGCACGATGATGTGCTTGCCGGCCGGGATGAGGTGCTCCTCTTCCTGGGCGGTGTCGGGGTTGCGGACGACGAGCTTGCGCTTGCCGCGCAGGGTGCCCTCGAAGGACACGACGCCCTCGATGCGGGCCATCTCGGCGGCATCCTTGGGACGGCGGGCTTCGAAGAGCTCGGCGACGCGGGGGAGACCACCGGTGATGTCCTTCGTCTTGGACGCCTGACGGGGAGTCTTGGCGAGCAGGGCACCGGGCTGGATCTCGTCGCCTTCGTTGACGACGATCTGGGCGCCGACGGGAATCGAGTAGGCGGCGATGGCCTTGTTGGCGCCGTTGCGGATCTCGATCTGAGGATTGAGGTCCTCCTTGTGCTCGATGACGACGATGGCGATGCGGCCGGTGGCCTCGTCGAGCTCGCGCTTAACGGTGACGCCGGTGATCATGTCCTTGAACGCGAGCGTGCCGCCCTTTTCGGAGAGCACGGGAACGTTGTAGGGATCCCACTGGGCGAGGATGTCGCCCTTGTTGATGGTCTCGCCGTCGCCGACGGGGAGCACGGAGCCGACCACGATGTTGTAGGTCTCGATCTCGCGCTCCTCGTTATCCAAAATTTGGATACTGCCGGTTTTGTTGAGCACGATGGAGGCGCCTTCGGCGACTTCCACGAGGCGCAGGCCCTTGTAGCGAACCTTGCCGCCGGTGCGGACGCGGATCTCGGGGGTCTTGAAACCGCCGGAGGCGACACCGCCGATGTGGAAGGTGCGCATGGTGAGCTGGGTGCCGGGCTCGCCGATGGACTGGGCGGCGATGATGCCGACCGAGTCGCCGACCTTCGCGACCTTGTTGGTCGCGGGGTTGATGCCGTAGCACTTGGCGTCGATGCCGAGGGGGCTGGTCGAGCTGAGGGGCGACATGATCTTCACGCGCTCCACGCCGAGCTCGTCGATACGGGCGGCGGTCTCCTCGGTGATGAGTTCGCCGGAGGCGACGATCGACTCGGAGGGGTTGAGCGGGTTGGGCACGTCGTCCGAGCTGAAGCGGCCGATGATGCGCTCGCGCAGGGGAACGATTTCGTCGTCACCCTCCACGATGGCCTTCTTCCAGATGCCGTCGCGGGCGCCGGAATCTTCCTCGGCGATGACGACGTCCATGGCGACGTCGCACAGCTTACGGGTGAGGTAACCGGCGTCGGCCGTCTTGAGGGCCGTATCCGCCAGACCCTTACGGGCGCCGTGGGTGGAGATGAAGTATTCGAGAACGGTCAGACCTTCGCGGAAGGACGACAGAATCGGACGCTCGATGATTTCGCCCGAGGGCTTGGCCATCAGGCCGCGGGCGCCGCACAGCTGGCGAACCTGCTGTTTGTTACCGCGGGCGCCGGAGTCCATCATGATGAACACGGGGTTCACCTCGCTCTTGCCTTCGTTGGACTCGAGCTTGGCAAACACTTCCTTGGCGATCTTGTCGGTGACGCCGGTCCAGATATCGATGACCTTGTTATAACGTTCGCCGTCGGTGATGATACCCTTGGAGAACTGGGCCTCGACCTCGGTGATGCGGACGCGGGCTTCCTTCACGATGTCCTTCTTGGACTCGGGAATGATCATGTCGTCGATGCCGATGGAAATACCGGCCTGCATGGCGGCTTGGAAGCCGAGGTCCTTCAACTTGTCCAGGGTCTCGACGACGTTGACGTCGGTGGTGACCTTGGTGGTGTTGAGGATGATGTCGCCCAGCTTGCCCTTGGGCACGGGGAAGTTCACGAAGCCGAGACCTTCGGGCCAGATCTGGTTAAAGATCACGCGGCCGACGGTGGTGCGGATGACGCGCTTCTCTTTGTTGCCATAGACGGTGTCGCGACCGTGGTCGGGGTTGGGCACATCGACCCAGTCGTGGGTCTTGAGCGCGCCGTCGGCCTTGACGTAGAGCACCTCCTGGAGACCGGAGAGCAGGGGCACGTGCACGCCGGCGGCGGGCTTCTTGCGGGGCTCGATGGTGAGGTAGTAGGCACCGAGAACGATGTCCTGCGACGGGGTCAGGATGACCTTGCCGGAGGAGGGCGAGAAGATGTTGCTCGTCGCCATCATGAGGAGTTTGCACTCCATCACGGCCTCAAGGGAGAGGGGCACGTGGACGGCCATCTGGTCACCGTCGAAGTCGGCGTTGTAGGCCGTGCAGACAAGAGGGTGAACGCGAATGGCTTCGCCCTCGATGAGCACGGGCTCGAAAGCCTGGATCGAGAGACGGTGGAGCGTGGGGGCGCGGTTCAGGAGAACCGGGTGGCCCTTGGTCACTTCCTCGAGAATGTCCCAGACTTCGGGGGACTTCTTCTCGATCATCTTGCGCGCGCCGCGGACGGTGTGCACGAAGCCGAGCTCTTTGAGGCGGCGGATGATGAACGGTTCGAAGAGGACGAGGGCCATCTTCTTGGGCAGACCGCACTGGCTGAGCTTGAGCTCGGGGCCGATGACGATGACGGAACGACCGGAGTAGTCCACGCGCTTGCCGAGCAAGTTTTGGCGGAAGCGGCCCTGCTTGCCCTTGAGCATGTCGGAAAGCGACTTGAGGGGGCGGTTGCCGGCGCCGGTGACGGGGCGGCCGTGGCGGCCGTTGTCGAAGAGGGCGTCAACGGACTCCTGAAGCATGCGCTTCTCGTTGTTGATGATGACGTCGGGCGTCTTGAGGTTCATCAGGTTCCGCAGACGGTTGTTGCGGTTGATGACGCGACGGTAGAGGTCGTTGAGGTCGTTGAGGTCGGAGGTGGCGAAACGGCCGCCTTCGAGGGGAACGAGAGGACGCAGGTCGGGCGGAATGACGGGCAGCACTTCCAAGACCATCCACTCGGGGCGGGACTTGGAGTTGATGAAGCCTTGGATGACCTTGAGGCGCTTGGAGAGCTTCTTCTTGATCTGCTTCGACTTGGTCGCGCGCATGTTCTCCTGGAGCTCGGCGACGGTGGCGTCCATGTCCATGAGTTTAAGGCACTCGCGGAGGGCTTCGGCGCCCATCTTGGCGACAAAGGAGTCGTCACCGTATTCGTCGAGGGCTTGGCGATACTCGGTGTCGGTGAGGAGCTGCTTGTGCTCGAGGGGGGTCTTGCCCGGGTCGATCACCATGTAGTTCTCATAGTAGATAACGCGCTCAAGGGAGCGGGCGGTCATATCGAGCAGGAGGCCGAGGCGGGACGGCATGCTCTTGAGGAACCAGATGTGGGTGACGGGGACGGCCAGCTCGATGTGGCCCATGCGCTCGCGGCGGACGCGGGCGACGGTGACCTCGACGCCGCAGCGATCGCAGACAACGTCCTTGTATTTGATGCGCTTGTATTTGCCGCAGGCGCACTCGTAGTCACGGACCGGGCCGAAAATCTTTTGGCAGAAAAGACCACCCGGCTCGGGCTTGAAGGTGCGGTAGTTGATGGTCTCCGGGTTCTTCACCTCGCCGCGGGACCAGTTACGGATGGTCTCGGGGGAGGCGACGGTGATGGAGACGCAGTCGAAGGGATTCTCGTCGAGGCCGAGGGCGGAACGGACTTCGTCGCGGGCGCCGGCGGCAACTTCGTTGGGTTGGATGCTCATGTGGGTTCCCTAGTAGATAAGATTTAGAGGCTGGTCGCGCGCGGATTGCCGGAGGCGATCTGGGCGGCGGAAGGCGGGCGGGTCTCGACGAGGTTGCCGAGGGCGTCGCGCTTGTTGAGACGGATATCCAAACCGAGGGACTGGATTTCTTTGATGAGCACGTTGAAGGACTCGGGCGTGCCGGCCTGGAGGGTGTTGTCGCCCTTGACGAGGGACTCGTAGATCTTGGTGCGACCCTGCACGTCGTCGGACTTGACGGTGAGGAGCTCCTGGAGGGTGTGCGCCGCGCCGTAGGCTTCGAGCGCCCAGACCTCCATTTCGCCGAAGCGCTGGCCACCATACTGGGCCTTGCCGCCCAGCGGCTGCTGGGTAACGAGGGAGTAGGGACCGACGGCGCGAGCATGGATCTTGTGCGACACAAGATGGTTCAGCTTCAGCATGTAGATGTAGCCGACCACGACCTGTTGGTCGATCTTCTCGCCGGTGCGACCATCGAAGAGGGTGGCCTTGCCGGACGTGGTGACGGTGACGACACCGCCCTCCTTCTTCTCGATCTCGTTCGCCTGGCGGAGGTATTCGCGAACCTGTTTCTCGGGGATACCGTCGAAGACAGGGGTGGCGACCTTGATGCCGAGCTTTTTGCAAGCCCAACCAAGGTGAGTCTCAAGAACCTGACCCACGTTCATGCGGGAAGGAACGCCGAGGGGGTTAAGGCAGATTTCGATGGGCGTGCCGTCCGCGAGGAAGGGCATGTCGGCCTCGGGAACAATCTTGGCGACAACGCCCTTGTTACCGTGGCGGCCGGCCATCTTGTCACCGACCTCAAGCTTCTGCTTGGTGGCGATGTAAACTTTGACCTGCTTGATCGAACCATCGCCGGCGATGTCGCCGGACTCGATGCCGGAGACCTTGCGCTCGCGGTCGCTTTCCAGCTCGTCGAAGCGGGACTGGAAGGAGGCGATGATCTCCATGATCTTGATGCGAACCGGGGACGGGTCGATCTCGACGTGCTTGGAGACGGCGGCGAGCTTGCGGAGGAGGGTCTTGGTGATCTTGCGGTTGGCGGGGATGATGATCTCGCCGGTGGCGCCATTGGTGACGTCGAGCGGGATCTTTTCGCCGAGGAGGATGTTGGACAGGGCCTCGGTGAGGGTCTCACGGAGTTTGTCCATCTGGGTCTTATACTCCTCCTGGATCTGCTTGATCTCGCGGCGGCGGTCGGAGGGAGAAAGCTTCTCCTTCTCGAAATCGACGCGGCTGGATACCTTGACGTCCATGACGATGCCGTGCTCGCCGGAGGGGACGATGAGGGAGGTGTCCTTCACGTCGGCGGCCTTCTCGCCGAAGATGGCGCGGAGGAGTTTTTCCTCGGGGGCGAGCTCGGTTTCGGACTTCGGGGTGATCTTACCGACGAGGATGTCGCCGGGCTTCACCTCGGCGCCGACACGGATGATGCCGTTGTGGTCGAGATTGTGGAGGGCTTCTTCACCGACGTTCGGAATGTCGCGGGTGATTTCTTCCGGCCCGAGCTTGGTGTCGCGGGCGGTGACCTCGAACTCGTGGATGTGGATCGAAGTGAAGATGTCGTCCTTGAGCACCTTCTCGGAGATGAGGATGGCGTCTTCGAAGTTGTAACCATTCCAAGGCATGAAGCCGACGAGGATGTTACGACCCAGGGCCAGCTCGCCGTTGTCGGTCGCGGGACCGTCGGCGATGATCTGGTCGGCCTTCACCTTCTGGCCCTTCTTGACGATGGGCTTCTGGTTGAAGTTGGTGCTGGCGTTCGAGCGCATGAATTTGCGCAGTTCGTAAACTTGCACGCCGGCCTTGGGGTCGGACTTCGGGTTCTTGTCGAAGTTGCGGGGAAGCTCGCCGTCCTTGGTGATGACGATGCGCTTGGCATCGACGGAGGCGACGATGCCGGAGTCTTCGGCAACGGAGACAATTTTGGAGTCGCGGGCGACGCGCTCTTCGATGCCGGTGCCCACGAAGGGAGCTTCGGCTTGGAGGAGGGGCACGCCTTGGCGCTGCATGTTGGCGCCCATGAGCGCACGGTTGGCGTCGTCGTGCTCAAGGAACGGAATCATGCCGGCGGCGATCGAGATAACCTGCTTGGGCGAAACGTCCATGAGGTCCACTTCGTTGGCCTTCACCTCGAGGAACTCGCCGTCCTTACGAACGGTGACCTTGCCCACGAAGTGGTTCTTGTCGTCGAGCTCGGAGTTGGCCTGGGCGATGACCTTGGCCTCTTCCTGATTGGCAGTGAGATACTCGATCTTGTCGGTGACCTTGCCGTCTTTGACGATGCGGTAGGGGGCCTCGATGAAACCATACTCGTTGACGCGAGCGTAGGTGGAGAGGGAGTTGATCAGACCGATGTTCGGACCTTCGGGGGTCTCGATGGGGCAGATGCGGCCGTAGTGCGTCGGGTGAACGTCGCGCACTTCGAAGCCGGCGCGGTCGCGGTTGAGACCGCCAGGCCCGAGGGCGGAGAGACGACGCTTGTGCGTGACCTCGGCGAGCGGGTTGATCTGGTCCATGAACTGCGACAGCTGCGAGCGGGCGAAGAAGTCGCGGATGACGGTGGTGAGGGCCTTCGGGTTGATCAGCTTGTTGGGCGTGATCGAATCGACGGACTGGTCATACATGGTCATGCGCTCGCGGACGAGACGCTCGGTGCGGGCGAGGCCCTTGCGGCACTCGTTGGCGAGGAGCTCGCCGACGGTGCGGACGCGACGGGAACCCAAGTGATCGATGTCGTCCACGACGCCCTCACCGCGCTTGAGGCGGACGAGATACTTGGTGGAGGCGATGATGTCCTCGGTGGTGATGATGCGCTGCTCGATGGGGGTTTCGAGGTGCAGCTTCTGGTTGATCTTGTAGCGACCGACGGCACCGAGGTCATAGCGCTTGGGATCGAAGAAGAGGCGCTTGAGGAGGGCCTTCGCGTTGGCGATGGTGGCGGGCTCGCCCGGACGGAGGCGCTTGTAGATTTCCTTGAGGGCCTCCTCCTCGTTGATGGTCGGGTCCTTCTTGAGGGCGCGCACGATGGCACCGTCGTCGATGGCGGTGTCGAGCACGCGCACGCTGGTGATGTCGTGCTTTTCGAAAGTGCGGATGGTCTGCTTGGTCAGCTGCTCGAGGGCGCGGGCCAGGACGACGCCCTTGTGGGCGTCGATGACGTCGTCGACAAACACGAGCGTGGAGACGTTATCCTGGTCGAGGAGCTTGCTGATTTTGACGTCTTTGACGTCGTAGAAGAGTTCCAGAATCTTGGCGTTATCGGAGTAACCGAGCGCGCGGAAAAGAGTCGTAATGAGGAATTTGCGACGGCGGCGGCGGCGGTCGAGATAAACGTAGAGCAGGTCGTTCTGGTCGAACTGAACCTCGAGCCAGGTGCCGCGATCGGGGATGATGCGGAAGGCGAAGAGCTCCTTGCCGGAGGTGTGGCGGTCCTTCTCGAAGCAGAGACCGGGGGAGCGGTGTAGTTGGGAAACCACTACGCGCTCGGCGCCGTTGATGATGAAGGAGCCGCGGTCGCTGACCATGGGAATCTCGCCCATGTAGATCTCCTCGTCCTTGATGAACTCCTCTTCGCGGAGGCGAAGCTTGACGTGGAGGGGCACCGAGAAGGTGACGCCGTCCTTGATGCACTCGATCTCGGTGTTGCGGGCGTCGCCCAACGTGTAGGACACGTATTCGAGGTTCAGGCGTCCGTCGTAGGACTCGATTGGGAAAATCTCCCGGAAGACCGCCTCAAGGCCTTGGGCCTTACGCTGCTTTTCCGGCAGGCCCTTTTGAAGGAAGTCCAGATACGAAGTGATCTGGATCTCGATCAGGTTGGGCGGCGGGATAACTTCACGAAGCTTACCGAAGTTTTGACGCTCAGAGTGGTTGCGATCGGCCATGGAGATTTCCGGTTGGGAGGGATGAAAAAAATAAAGGGGCGGCGAGCGGCGGATTAGCCGACGCAGCCATCAAACCAACGCCGTTCCAGATGGAGCGGCGGAATCAAAAAAGAACGAGAGATGAGAAAAGCCGAAAGACAGGCCGCGCGAACGCACGGCCTGTCTCGATGAAAAAGATGCGTGTAACGCGAAGAACTCCAAGTGATTACTTGAGCTGAACCTTGGCGCCAGCGGCTTCGAGCTTCTTCTTGATCTCTTCGGCGTCGGCCTTGGAAGCGCCTTCCTTGACGGGCTTGGGGGCGGCTTCGACGAGATCCTTGGCTTCCTTGAGGCCCAGGCCGGTGATGGCGCGGACTTCCTTGATGACACCGATCTTGTTCGCGCCGGCTTCGGCGAGGACGACGGTGAACTCGGTCTGCTCCTCGGCGGCGGCGGCGGGGCCGGCGGCGGCAGGACCGGCGACGACGGCGGCGGCGGCGGAAACGCCCCACTTGCCTTCGAGTTCTTTAACGAGGGCGGCGAGTTCGAGAACGGGCTGGGCGGAAAGCCACTCGATGACTTGGTCTTTGGTGATGTTGCTCATGTTGATGTCTCCTGCGGAAAACTAGCGGCTGCGGATGCGGCGCGTTTAAGGGACGTATCCCCTAGCCTTTCGCGTTGGATTGGGATTCCCGGGCCGCGACAGAAAGCCGCGACCCGGAGAAAGGGTTGTAGATAAGGGTTAGGCGGCGGCTTCGGGCTGATCCTTCTTGGCCTTGGCATCGAGCAGGCGAACGAAGGCGCCGGCGTTGCTGGTAAGGAGGCTGAGGAACTGGGCGCGGAGCGCGTCGAAGGGAGGCAGGTCGGCGATCGCGTTGAGGTCCTTCGCGGAGATGACCTTCTTGTCGAGGACGCCCACTTTGACTTCGAGCTTCTGCTTTTCCTCAAAGAACTTCTTGAGGATCTTGGCGACGCCAGCGGGGTTGGTGCCGCCGACGATGATCGCGGTGGGACCAGCGAGGACGCCGTCCACCTCGGGCAGGCCGAAGGCCTTGGCCGCGACGCGGAAGGAGCTGTTCTTCACGACGTGGAACTCGGCCTTCTCGGCGTCGAGGCGCTTGCGCAGCTCGGCGGTGTCGGCGACCGTGACCTTGGTGAAGTTAGCGAGGATGACGTAGTCCGACTTCTGGAGGTGACCCTCGACTTCGGAGATAAGGTATTTCTTTTCGGCTCTCATGGGTATGGCTCCGGTTTAGACTTTGCTGAACTCGGTGGAGGCCAGCTGCACGCCGGGGCTCATCGAGGACGAGATGTAAATGGACTTGATGTAGATGCCCTTGAAGGAAGCGGGCTTGGCCTTGGACACGGCGTCGATGACGGCGGCGGCATTCTCGGCGATCTGAGCGGGGGTGAAGGAACGCTTGCCCACGCCGACGCCGATGTTGGCGGACTTGTCCATCTTGAACTCAACACGACCGGCCTTGACGGCCTTGATCGCGCCGACGACGTCGTCGGAAACGGTGCCGGCCTTCGGGTTGGGCATGAGGCCCTTGGGACCAAGGACGCGGGCGAGGGTGCGGACCTGCTTCATGGCCTCGGTGGTCGCGATGGCGACGTCGAAGTCGAGCCAGCCCTCGGTAACCTTGGTCATCATGTCCTGCAAACCGGCGTGATCGGCGCCGGCCTTGATGGCTTCCTCGGCGTTGTCGGTGAAGACAAGCACGCGGACTTTCTTGCCGGAGCCGTTGGGCAGGGGCGTGGTGCCGCGGACCATCTGATCGCCCTGGGTCGGATCGACACCGAGGCGGATGGAAAGCTCGACGGTCTCGTCGAACTTGGCGGACGGGAATTTACCAAGCACCTCGACCGCGTCGGCGAGGGTGTAGCTCTTGGTGAGATCGGCGGCCTTGGCGGCGGCCCGGTAGCGTTTGCTTTGTATTTTTGGCATGTTTGACTCCTAGCGGTTCAAGCGATCCGGGTGGATCTCCCGCGGTTGGTTGGTCTGACGGAAAGGGAAATTAATCGACGACTTCGATGCCCATGTTGCGGGCGGTGCCGGCGATGATCTTGATGCCGGCGGCCTCGTCCTTGGCGTTCATGTCGGCCTTCTTGAGCTTCCAGATTTCGGCGAGCTGCTTGGTGGTTACCTTGCCGACCTTGTCCATGTTGGGCTTGGCGGAACCGGAGGCGATGTTGGCGGCCTTCTTGAGGAGCACCGAGGCGGGCGGGCTCTTAAGGATGAAGGTGAAGGACTTGTCGGAATAGACCGTGATGACGACGGGCAAAATCATGCCGTTCTGGTCTTTGGTCTTGGCGTTGAATTCTTTGCAGAACGCCATGATGTTGACGCCCTGGGCACCGAGCGCGGGACCGACGGGGGGCGCGGGGTTAGCGGCGCCGGCGGGCAGTTGGAGACGAATGTAGCCTTGGATCTTCTTGGCCATGGTAAGGTGAGGTTGGCGGGTGTTTTAGTTGACGGTTGGTTCTTTGCTGAACGTCGGCGGTGTCAAAGAGGGCGTCGCGTCACTCTGTGACGCGTTGCACCTGCCAGTATTCGAGCTCGACCGGGGTGAACCGGCCGAAAATGGAGACGGAAATCTTCAACTTGCCGCGCTCGGGATCGACCTCGTCGATCCGGCCGGTGAGGTTGGCGAAGGCTCCGTCGGTGACCTTCACTTCTTCGCCTACATCGAAAGTGATCTTGGGCACTTCCTTGCCGGCGGCCGCTTCAACGCGGGCCTTGATGTCGTCGATTTCCGACTGGCGGAGAGCGGCGGGGCGGTCGCCGCCCACGAAGCCGATGACGCCGTTCACTTCCTTGACGAAATACCACGGCTTGTTGATGACGCGGTTCTCTTCGTCGAACATCTTCATCTGGATGAAGACGTAGCCGGGATAGAGATTGCGGACCTTGGTGGTCTTTTTGCCGTTCTTGACCTCGGACGCCACCTCGGTGGGCAGCAGCACCTCAAAGATATACTCGTCCAATTCCTCCTGGGATTTGAACTTCTCGATGTAGGTTTTCACCTTCTTCTCCTGGGCGGAGAGAGTGTGAAGGGCGAACCATTGGGCGCCGGCGGGGGCGGAGGTCTGGGTGGACATGGGTGCGGCGTGGTTCGCGATTAGCGAACCCAGGAAGTGAAGAGATCGACGACTTGCACGAGGGAGAAGTCGGCGATGCTGGTGAAAAGCCCGAGAAGTGCGCACGCGATCAGGACGACCACGGTGGACTGACGAAGCTCGGTCCAAGTCGGCCAAGTGGCCTTCTTGAGCTCGTCGAACATTTCACCGAGGAAGATGCGGGTGCTGCGGAAAGGGTTTTTCATGAAGAGAAAGTGGCAGGCGCGGAGGGAATCGAACCCCCAACCAACGGTTTTGGAGACCGCTACTCTACCAATTGAGCTACACGCCTGTGGGAAAAGCTTTTATACGACGCAGCCGAGGCCCCATTACGGGCCTCGGCGCTCATTTATCTAAACGATATCAACGATGATTATTCGATGATATCGGTGATACGACCGGCACCGATGGTGCGGCCGCCCTCGCGGATAGCGAAGCGTTGGGTCTTCTCCATGGCGATGGGGCATATAAGGTCGATCTCGACGGCGATGTTGTCGCCGGGCATGATCATCTCAACGCCGGTGGGCAGGTTGATGATGCCGGTCACGTCGGTGGTGCGGAAGTAGAACTGGGGACGATAGCCGTTGAAGAAGGGGGTGTGGCGGCCGCCTTCGTCCTTGGTGAGGACGTAGATCTCGGCCTTGGCCTTCTTGTGGGGCTTGATCGACTTCGGGGCGGCCAGAACCTGACCGCGCTCGATGCCTTCCTTGTCGATACCGCGGAGGAGGATGCCGACGTTGTCGCCAGCCATACCGGAGTCCAGCAGCTTGCGGAACATCTCGATGCCGGTGACGACGGTGGTCTGAGTGTCCTTGAGGCCGACGATCTCGACCGTGTCGGTCACCTTGACGATGCCGCGCTCGATCTTGCCGGTGGCGACGGTGCCGCGGCCGGTGATGGAGAACACGTCTTCGACAGACATCAGGAAGGGCTGGTCGGTCTCGCGAACGGGCTCAGGGATCTCGGAGTCGATGGCCTCCATGAGCGCCTGGATGGCGGCGTTACCCTCGGGCTTGTCTTCGAGGGCGGCGGTGGCGGAACCGCGGATGATCTTGGCGTTGTCGCCGTCGAACTGATACTTGGAGAGGAGTTCGCGGATTTCCATCTCGACGAGTTCGAGGAGGTCCGGGTCGTCGATGAGGTCCACTTTGTTGAGCCACACAACGATCTTCGGAACGCCGACCTGACGGGCGAGGAGGATGTGCTCGCGGGTCTGGGGCATCGGGCCGTCGGCGGCGGAGACCACGAGGATCGCGCCGTCCATCTGGGCGGCGCCAGTGATCATGTTCTTCACGAAGTCGGCGTGGCCGGGGCAGTCAACGTGCGCATAGTGGCGCTTGTCGGACTCATACTCGACGTGAGCAACGGAGATGGTGACGATCTTCGAGGCGTCACGCACGGTGCCACCCTTCGCGATGTCAGCGTAGGTTTTGACCTCGGCCAGGCCCTTGCGCGCTTGAACGGCGAGGATGGCGGTGGTGGTGGTGGTCTTGCCGTGGTCAACGTGGCCGATGGTGCCGACGTTAACGTGGGGTTTTTTGCGCTCGAATGTGCCTTTAGCCATGGGAGTTGTGGACGTTTATGTATTTGTGGATTAGGAAAATCCGTTTTTTTGACCTGGAGCCCAGAAACAGATTCGAACTGTCGACCTCGCCCTTACCAAGGGCGTGCTCTACCAACTGAGCTATCTGGGCAAACTGGAAAGGATCAAAAAACGAAAAGGGCGCGGAGCGTCTAATGCCACCTTGCCTCCGTCAACTGGAATTTTCAATATTCCGCAGCTTTTTCGAAAACAACTATCATGGAACAACTTCAATCCGATATATTCCTGGACGCAGCGACAATTTAGACAGGAATTCGCGCCCGACTACCTCACGGATGCGTTCGTCCACGCGTTCCTCTCCCGAGCTGGCCGCCATCATCGGGCGGGAGACCGTGCCTATCGCATCAATCACGACGATCAACTCCACCGGACGCCACGCAACCGCTCCGAGCACGTTGTCTGTAATCAGATCGACCACCGCCCCTGCCTGAGCCGCCCCCTGCTTGTAAAGAGTGAGCCGTGCCGCTCTCACCGCCGGCGCCTGCGCGAGGTCACCGGCATCCCCGCTGCGGGTCATGCCGCCAAACCACCGCGGACCGGCCAAATGCGCCGCCGCCTCGGCCGCCGTGCCCGGTAATGCGGGCTTCAATATTTTCGCCCCAGGGCTTCGCTCCGCGTAGTGAAGCACCGGGGCAAACATCTCGGCGGCACGACCTCCCGGCCGCTCGGATAAACCGCTGGGGCCGACGTTATCCGCCACCGGCATAAAGAGAGGTGAAGGGTTCAACAACCAGAGCTGCTCCCGCAACCCTTCACCCGATGTCAAACGGTCCACTCCCGTAATCACCAAACCCGGCGCTCCCCTGCCCTCCCCCGCGATTTCCATTCCGGCTCGATTGGCCGGAACGCGCACCACGGAGGCCAACAGCGCTAGCACCGCGACGCCACCCACAAGGCCCGCCGCCATCGCGACGCGCCCCCATGCGCTCGCCGCCGCCGATGCTGATGCCGATTGGGCTGAGGTTTCCATGACGCTCCGTTACCTTGCCTTATTCCGGTGCGCGATCCGTTGCGATCAACACGCCCGCGAAACCCGCCTCCGCCGCCATCGCATAGAGCGCGGCCAAATCGCGCGCGGGCAACGAAGCCGATACCTGCACGAGTAAGCGCCGCGAACGATCACCGTCACCGCCGCCCCCGCCATGCTCGCGCAGCCATCCGCGCAAAGCCTGAAAATCCAGCACCGCGCCATCCACCACCGCCATGTTGCTCGCCGGGACCGCGACAACCAAATCGGTGATGCGCGTGGATGTCCCCGCCGACGAAGCGCTCGGCAAGGCGAAATCCACCGCCAAGCCCGGGGCCAACACGAAGCGAGAGCCGAACAACACGAAAAACAACGCGAGCGCTCCCACATTCACATAGAACAACGCATCCAACCCGCGCGGGGCCGGGCGTAATCGAGACGAAAGATCCAGAGGCCGCGTAATCATGACGACGCGCTCTTCGGCGTTTCCTCCTCCACCTCCGCTCCACCCGCCGATTTCGTGGTCTCCGCCGCGTCGCGATAATCGATCAGCAAGTAGCGCATGATCTCGTTACCCGCCCACTCCACGTCGCGCACGATCGAGCGCACGCGACCATGCAAAAGGTGATTCGCCAGATGCGCGGGAATCGCCAGCGCCAGCGCCGCGCCCGCCGTGAGCAAGGCCTGCCACATGCCGGTCGCGAGCGCCTGCGCCGTCGCATACTCGCCGCCGTCCATGAACGCGCGAAACGTCGTCGCCATGCCGAGCACCGTGCCCAGCAGACCGACCAAGGGCGCGATTTGTGCGATCGCCGCGATCGCCCCGAGCCGCCGCTCCAAGGCGGGCAACTCCACCACCGCCGCGTCCTGCACCGCATAACGCATGCGCACCTCGTCATCCTCGGAATGCAGCAGCGCCGCCTTCACCACCGCCGCCACCGGGCCGGGCGCCTCCTCGCACACCGTCACCGCCTCGGCCATGCGCCGCTGCGCGAGGATGTTCTTCACACCGTCCAAAAACTCCGTGGAACGAATCTGCCCGCGATGCAGATAGAGCATACGCTCCACGAAGATCACGAGCGCGAGGGCGCCGAGCAACAACAGCACCCACATCACGGGGCCGCCGCTCTCGAGCAGACTGGGATGCAAACTGGTTTCCATGGTAGGCAAAATCGGGTCCTTTGTTGCGGTTTAAGAATAGCTCAGCGCGGAGACGTCGCGCCCATGTTCAGACGCGACGCCGCGATCGTCACGCCCGGCAGACCGCGCGCCACGATCAGCCGATAAATTTCGTTAGCCTCATCGACCCGGCCGGCCTGCTCATGGACCGCCGCCATGCGCACCGCCATACGCCCCACCCAGTAGCGACCTTGCGAACCCAGCCCGGGCGTGGCCTGCGCGTCCGCCACCAACACATAGAACAACGGCCCCCAAACCGCGAGCGCCGCAGCGGTCGACTTCGCGTCGCGCGGCTCGCGCGTCGCCAGCATGTCGCCCAACTTAAACCCCGCCTCGGCGCGCAAATCCACCGGCGCGCTCGCCAGATCCCGCAAGCGTTCCAGCAACGTGATCGCGCTCTCGAAACGTGACGCGTCCTGCGCGGCCAGCGCCCGGTAGCAATCCGCCAGCGCCATCTCCGCCCGCAGCACGTCCGGGTGCTGGGCGTATTGGTTGATCAATAACTCATAAGTCTGTTGCGCCACCGCGAAGTCCCCCAACCGGCGCAACAAATCACCTTGCTTCATCCGCGCCGGAAAAATCAAGGGGTGGCCACGATACTCCGGCGCCGTGATCAGGCGCTCCTCCAAGAGCAGATAAGCCTCCCGATAATACGCATCCTCGCCGCGCCGCTCCGCGTTCAAGGCCGCCTGAAGAATAGCGTAAGGCGCATACGCGTGGTCCCGATGCTCGTCGGCGAATCCCGTAAGCAAACCCTGCGCCTCCACCAGCCTGCCCGACAAGGCCTGATAATCCGCCTCCACCAGAAACGACTGCAACGCCGCCTCCGTGCCCGGTTCGGATGTGCGCAAGGCCTTCAGCACCGCGACCGCCTCGTCGCGTTGATCCAGGACGAACAAGGCCTCCGCCTCGACCAGCCGCCCGAGCCCGCCGATCTCGCGCGCCAACTCCGGCTCCACTCCGGCCAGGCTCTCCGGGATCGCCCGCGACAACTCCAACGCATCCTCGGGCCGCCCCGATTCCTGCGCCAGCCTCGCCTCCAGCCACGCCAGCCGCGCCCGCAAACCAGGAGGACGCTTCGCCGCTCCCGGCTCCGCCCGCAAGCGCGCGATACGCGCCCGCGCCAACTCGCTTTGCCCCGCCGTTTGCAGGGCCCGCGCGAGATTCCACTCCGCCTGCCAACGCGTCGTCGCATCGAAACGCTCATCCAGCGCGAACTGGTCGATCAACTCCGCCGCCCGCGCCGTCCTCCCCGCCCCCAACTCGCTCATCACCCGCTGAAAAAGCACCGACGCCGCCGTCACCCCGGGCGGCGGCTCAGCCGCCACCGCAGCGTAGGCCTCGCCCGCCGCCATGTAATCCGCCGCACCCGCCGCACCGCCATCCTTCGCCACCTCCTCCGCCGCGCGATACCACGCCTCCGCCGCCAGCAAACGCAGCGCCGAGGCCGACGCCGCGTCGCCCGCCGCCCCCGCCGCCTGCACCGCGAAGTCCGCCGCCGTCCGGAACCGCTTTAGCTCCCAATTAGTCGAAGCCAGCTGCGTCAACGCGCGCGCCCTCAACTCAGATCCCGGGAAGCGCGCCAGCAAGTCCCGCGCCCCCGCCTCCGCCTCGACATACTGACGATCCACCAAGGCCAGCTCCGCGCGCGCCAACAACAACTCCTCCGTCAACGGATGCGCCGGCGTCGCCTCCAGCAAACGCCCCGCCGTGCGCCGCAGTTGTTCCCGCGCCTCGATCGACTCCGCCCCTTCGCCCAACAAAATCAGCGCCATACGCTGCTTGCCCCGATCCGACCCGCTGGTGAGCAACTGCTCCAAAGCCCCGCGCCCCACCCCCTGCCCCGGACCCGCGATGAGACCCAACATAAACCGCGTATCATCCCGCGACTCCGCCGCGCCCGCCCCCGCCAACGCCGCCAGATGCGCCTGCAACCAACTCACCGCCTGATCGCGCCGCCCCAGCAACGACAACGCCACCGCATGCTGAATCGTGTAGTCCGTGCCCACGCTTCGTCCCGCATAACGCTCCGCCTGATCACGCAAAGTCGCCGCCTGCGTTTCCGTCACCTCCCCCTGCCCCAGCCGCACCCGCTCGCGCGCCAGCTGGATGCGCGAGCGTTGCCACCCCGAGGTCGCCGCCGTCAACGCCTGATCATAAGCCGCCGTCGCCCGCGCCGCATCGCGCCCAAGTTCGGCCACCAAGCCCTGCAAAAAATAAAACCACGAACGCTCCTCCACCGGCAACGCCTCGAACCGCACCCCCGCCAGCTCAGCCTGCGCCGCCGCCGCCTGACGCTTCCGCGCCGCGATCAAACCCGCGCGCAACCGATAAACCGCCGGCCGCTCCGGACCATGATTGGCCAACGCCAGTGCTGCGCCCTGCGGATCGTTCAACTCCAACCGCGCCGCCGCCAAAATCAACGCCGCCGCATCGCGCGCCGCGCTCCCTTCCACCGCCCGCGCCACCAACTGCTCCGCCTGCGCCGCCGCCGTCGCCGTCAAACCCAGCGCCAACGCGCGCCGCGCCGAATCCTCGCTCACCATTAAAGCCCCCGCCGCCATCGGCGTCGGCGCCAGCGGCACCGGCGCGAACAAGGCCCGCTCCGTCTGCGCACGCCCCGCCCCGGCCAGAAAAAGCAGACAAAAAATAAACAGGATACGCGACGCCATGAGTGGGGATAAAAAAAGTGCCTCGGCCCGAGGCCACGCACACGCAAAGTGGCGCGCCCTTCGGACTCATGGCAACCGTGATTAGAGACTCGCCTGCCCCGCCCCGCGTTCCCAGCTTTCCCGCCAACGCCACCATCCTGCGCCAGTTACCAAAACCACGCTTCCACCCGCAACCCGCCGCCTCCCATGTCGCCCGCCCTCATCACCCTGATCGTCCTCGCCGTCCTCCTGGTCGTCTTCGTCCTCTGGCTCGTCGGCCTCTACAACGGCCTCGTCACCCTGCGCAACCGCTTCAAAAACGCCTTCGCCCAAATCGACGTCCAGCTCAAGCGCCGCTACGACCTCATTCCCAACCTCGTCGAGACCGCCAAGGGCTACCTCAAGCACGAGCGCGAAACCCTCGAAGCCGTCATCCAGGCGCGCAACATCGCCGCCACCGCCGCCAAGGCCGCCGCCGCTGATCCCGCCAACGCCGCCGCCCTCAAAGGCCTCGGCACCGCCGAGACCGGCCTCGCCGGCGCCCTCTCCCGCCTCATGATGGTCACCGAGGCCTACCCCGACTTGAAGGCCAACGAAAACATGATGCGCCTCACCGAGGAGCTCACCTCGACCGAGAACAAAATCGCCTTCGCCCGCCAGGCTTTCAACGACTCCGTCATGACCTACAACACCCGCCGCGAGACCTTCCCCACCGTGGTCTTCGCCGGCGCCTTCGGTTTCCAACCCGCCGAACTCTACGCTATCGAAACCCCGTCCGAACGCGTCGCCCCCAAGGTCACCTTCTGAGCCCGACCCCACACGCCTTCACCATGCTCGCGCAACTGGCCCCGGAAGCCATCGGCCTCGGCATCAGCCTCGGGTTTTTCCTGCTCTTCGGCGGCCTCATTCTGCTCAGCCTCGGCCTCACCGCCTTCTGGATCTGGATGCTGGTGGACTGCGCCCAAGCCCCGGAAAAACCCGGCTCCAACGACCGCGTCGTCTGGATTCTGGTCATCGTTTTCACCAGTTGGCTCGGTGCGCTGATCTATTACTTCGTCGCCCGCCAGCCGCGCATCGCCGCCGCGCGACGCTTCGCCGCTCCGCCCCCGCTCAGGTGATCGACTGATGGATTTCTTCGAGGCCCAAGCCCGCGCCAAACGCCGCACCACCCCGCTGGTCGTGCTCTTCTGCCTCGCGGTCGTCGGCACCATCATCGCGCTCTACTTCCTTTTCGTCGGCGGCACCGCGATCCTCGGCATCCGCGCCAACGCCCACGGCGGCGGACTCGAACACTACCCCGAATACGCGCGAAGCGGCGTCATCGACTGGTGGCAACCCGGCGCGCTCAAGGCCATCATCCTACTCGTCATCCCCACCGTCGGCCTCTCCGCCCTTTTCAAGTGGCTGCAACTCCGCGCTGGCGGCCCCGCCGTCGCCGCCGACGTCGGCGGACGCCGCATCGCGCCCGACACCACCGAGCCGCGCGAGCGCATGCTCATGAACGTCGTCGAGGAGATGTCCATCGCCTCCGGCATGCCCATGCCCGCCGTATTCGTCCTCCCCGGCGAGGCCGCCATCAACGCCTTCGCCGCCGGCTACACCCAATCCGACGCCGCCGTCGCCGTCACCCGCGGCGCACTCGAACGCCTAAACCGCGACGAACTCCAAGGCGTCGTCGCCCACGAGTTCAGCCACATCCTCAACGGCGACATGCGGATCAACACCCGCCTCATCGCCCTCCTCTTCGGCATCCTCTCCCTCGTCATCCTCGGGCGCGGCCTGCTCCGCGCCGCCTTCTGCACCGGCGGCTCCAGCAAAAAAGGCGGCGGCGGCGCCCTCCCCCTCGCCGCCGGCGGCATCGCCCTCATGATCGTCGGCGGCATCGGCCTGCTCGCCGGCCGCCTCATCCAGGCCGCCGTCTCCCGCCAGCGCGAATACCTCGCCGACGCCGCCGCCGTGCAGTTCACCCGCAACCCCGCCGGCCTCTCCGGCGCGCTAAAAAAACTCGGCTCCGCCGCCCTCCGCGGCCGCCTCTCCCACCCCGCCCCCGGCGCCCGGGCCATCGATTGCGCGTCGCGTTAATATTTTGT
>CAZOGV010000005.1:25554-29982 GCA_964579225.1 uncultured Akkermansia sp.
TCCCACCCCGCCGCCAACGAGGTCAGCCACTTCTGCTTCGCCCAAAACTTCGGCTCCTCATTCGGCGGCCTCTTCGCCACCCACCCGCCGCTCGTGCAACGCATCCGCCTGCTCGATCCCGCCTTCGACGGCCACTACCCCGACCTGCCGCCACTCCCGCCGCGACCCGGCGCGCACCGGCCGCCTCCGCTTCCCGCCAAGCCGCTCCCGCCGCGCGGCTTCCCCGCCATCAACCCCGCCGCGCTCATCGCCACCGCCGGTATCCTAAATACGGATACATTCCACGCCGCCCAGGGCTTCATCGCCACCCTGCCCGACGAACTGCACGACGCCTCCCATCGCGCCGAACTCGTCTCCGCCCTCGCCTGCGCCGTCTGCCTCGCCCCCGACCTCTCCGGCCCGCCGCGCGCCGAAGCCCTCGCCATCGTGACCCGCCACCTCGGCGCCGCGGACTCCGCGCATACCGACCGCCTCCACCGCCACCTCGCCGGCCTTCTCCCCTCCGCCGGACTCTCCCTCCTCCAACTCGCCGCCCCCGCCCTGCGCGACCTCAAGCCCGACGCACAAGACACCCTCCTTGCCACCCTCGACGAACTCGTGCATGCCGACGGCACGGTCTGCCCGCGCGAATTCGCCCTGCAAAAAATCATCGCCCGCGACCTGCGCCTCTCCGCCCACCCCCGCGAAGCCATGCACACCGTGGCCCCCGGAGCGGCATCGCCCCACCTCTCCGTCGCGCTCTCCGCCGCCGCCCGGCTCGACGCGCCCGACGACGACACCGCCGCCGCCCTCTTCGCCCGCGCCGCCGCCGGCTTCAACGGCCTCCATCCCCCGCTCGCCTACGTGCCCCCCGAACGGGCCAGCCTCGCCCACCTTGACCGCGCGCTCGACCAACTCGCCCTCACCCCGCCCCCCTTCCGCAAACGCATCCTCGGCGCCGTCGCCGCCGCGCTCACCGCCGACAACGAACTCTCGCCAAGCGAAGCCGACCTGCTCCGCGCCATCGCCGCCGCTCTCGACTGCCCCCTCCCGCCCAACCTCGTTCGCTGACCGTGATCGCGGCGCACAAAAAAGCCCGCCACGAAAATCTCGCGACGGGCCATAAATCGAAGGGCGAGATCTCCGCCGCTTACTCCCAGTTCATCACGAAACGGGCATAGTAGGTCGTATCCAGCTTGTCCACGCCCGGAGACGGCTGGCTGGTGTAGTCGTTGTTCACGCCGATGCGGAACTTCCAGTTGCCGGCGATCGGAACCTCTAGGCTCGAATCGTGAACCGCGCGGTAGTTGCCGAAATCATCAAACGACGGCACGTAGGTGATGCTGTTGTTCAACACGGCGTTTTCGAAACGATAAAAGTGGGTCAACCCCAGGTCGAGACCCGCGCTGCGCACATCGTCATTGAGCGGATTGCCGTAGTCCTCGAACCGATACGAAAGACCGGCGCGTCCCGTGAGCTTCTGCTTCGGCAGATTCTTGATGAAATCATAACCCAGACCGGCCGCCGCGACATTGTAGAAGTCGATGTCCTTGCCGTTGTCGTAGCCGCCCTCGTTGCGGGCATACCACGTCATGCGATCGCTCAGGTAGCTGGCGTAGTCGATGCCCGCCGAAAACTTGTCGTCGGACTTCACCCCGTTGACGCGCTTGTAGGCGAAAGCGGTGTAGAACTGAAGGATGTCCTGTGAGCCCGCGAGCGTGGCGCGCGCGCCGCCGCCGTAGCCAAGCTCCTCACTGTTGCCCGTCTTGCCGGTCACATCGAAAGAGACCTCGAACTTCCACTTGCGCATCAGCTGCGCGATCGCCGGATCGACGCCGCCCGGAGCCCAGGTCGAGGCAACCTTGTCCACCGTCGTGCTCACCGTGCCATCCGCACCGTTGATCGTGATCTTGCCATCCGGAGTGGCCGTGACCGTGCCCTCCATCGTGGTGCCGCCCGCGAGACGGATCACGAGAGGCTTCTCGGTCTCGAAACGCACGACCTCGGACTGCTTGATCGTGATCGTGCCCGCGTAATCGGTATCGAGCGTGATAGAGTTCGCCTCGACCTTGATAACCGTGCCGGTCAGACGTGCGCCATTCTTGGTCTCCACGATATCGGCCTGCGCGATCGCGCCGGAAAGAAAAAGAGCCGCGCACGCGGTCAGGAATTTATTGCGGAAAATACCCATAAGTCCGTCGATCAAACTACCGGACCCGCCTCTGTCAACCCCCCCTGAACAACTGCCCGCGCATTGACACACACTCGACACCCCGCCGCCACGCGCCTTCGCTCCACCGCCTAGTGTCCGCCTCCGCCATCCATCGCTCCCCCCTCATCCTCGCCGACGGCTGGCGAGATTACCAACTCCTCCACTGCGGCCACGGCCTCAAACAAGAACGCTGGGGCCGCGTGAACCTCGTCCGCCCCGACCCCCAGGTCATATGGCCCAAGACCGGCACCCCCGAATGGCGCGACTGGGACGGCTTTTATCACCGCAGCGAAAAAGGCGGCGGCCGCTGGGAATTCCGCAAACAACCGCCCGACCACTGGACCATCGGCTACGAACGCCTCGGCCTCACCTTCCGCATCCAGCCCACCAGTTTTAAACACACCGGCCTCTTCCCCGAACAAGCCGTCAACTGGGAGTGGTCCTCCGCCCTCATCAAAAAAGCCCGCGCCACCGGTCGCGAAATCAACGTCCTCAACCTCTTCGGCTACACCGGCGCCGCCACCTGCGCCGCCGCCAAGGCCGGCGCCTCCGTCACCCACATCGACGCCTCCGAAGGCATGGTCAAATGGTGCCGCGACAACGCCGCCCTCAGCGGACTCGCCCAGGCCCCCATCCGCTTCATCGTGGACGACTGCCTCAAGTTCGTGCGCCGCGAACTCAAGCGCGGCAAAAAATACGACGCCATCATCATGGACCCGCCCACCTACGGTCGCGGTGCCGGCGGCGAGATGTGGAAACTCGAGGACAGCCTCTGGGAACTCCTGCGCGACTGCCGCGAAATCCTCACCCCAGAGCCCCTCTTTTTCCTCATCAACGCCTACACCGCCCGCCTCTCCCCCACTGTAGTGGCCAATCTACTACACGCCCTCCTCGGCGACCGCAAAGGCGGCCAGCTCACCGCCGGCGAAGTCGGCCTCCCCATCCAAGGCGACGGCGGCGCCACCGTCCTCCCCTGCGGCATCTACGGCCGCTGGGAAGCCAGCCCCTAAACCTCCGCCCCCAGTTCACCCCGACAAGTCGGGGTAGGCTTGAGCGTGAGCTCAAGTTCCCTCCACCAGCTCCGCTCGCCCTCAACGCCCCTCCGCCGCCGCGCGGCAACGCTCGACATAGTGGTCCATCGAGTGGTCGCCCACCGCATCGCGCGCGGCCTGGCGCAGATCCGTGGCCGCCGCCGCCGCCAGCCCCAGCAGACGATCCAGGCCGCCCGGGCTGCGCCGCAGCCCCGCCGGCTTCAAAAACTGGATCTCCTGTCCGCAATGCCGGTAACCCTCCGGCCCCGCCGGCGGCACCATCGGCACCGGATCGGCGCCATGCACCACCCGCACCACGCATTCGCCCAGCTCCCGGTCCAGCGCACGCGTGAACAACTGGTCGCCCACCCGCGGACACCCGAACGTGTGCAAGGTCGCCAACCGCGGCCCCAGCTCCGCGTCCGCCTTCAAGCGCGCCGCGAACAAGGTCGCCAGCGCCCCGCCCAAACTATGCCCGGTCACATGGATGATGCCCGCCGCCGGGGCGTTCGCCCGCAGCCACGCCAGGACCTGCTCCGCCACGATCAACTCCGCCGCGCCGAACCCGCGGTGGATTTCCCCGCGCGTCGCATCCGTATCCATCCAGGGGATACGGCGGATTTTCAGATCGCTCACGATGTCCGCCAGCACGTCCGGCTCCGTGCCCCGGAACGCCACCACCGCCACCTGCCGGTCCGCCACCGCGAAAGCCTGCGTGTCCACGCCCGGGCCGCGCTCATGGAAAAACTTCATCGCCGCGAAACCCTGGTCGCCCGCCACCCGCGCCACCTCCGCCTCCGGCGCGTAGGCCAGCCGCGCCAGCACCGCCAGCCAGTAGGCCCGGCGCGGCTCGAAGCCCGGCGCGCCCGAGGCCAGATCCGGCCCGATCGAGAGACCGCCCCGCTCCGCCGCCGCTGCCGCGCCCGCCGCCGCCAACGCAAACCCGTCCGCCGCGCCCGGCGCATCCTTCGTGCCCGCCTCCGGCTGCGCCTTGCCCCCGCGAAAAGCCGTCAGCTTGCGCAACAAATCATACCAGAACGGCGCGCCTTGCGACACCGCCAGCGCCGTCAACCCGAGCCCGATCAGCTTGAAAAACACCAGGCCCGCCACGCCCCAAAAAGTTGCCTCCCCCGTCCGCGACACCCAGCGATCCGCCGGCACGAAGTCCATCAACCCGTCGAAGGTCCACCCGATGGGATAGCCCAG
>CAZOGV010000005.1:30082-34721 GCA_964579225.1 uncultured Akkermansia sp.
CCGCCGGCACGAAGTCCATCAACCCGTCGAAGGTCCACCCGATGGGATAGCCCAGACGTTCCAGACGCTGCAGCTCGAGTATTTGCGCCGATAACTCCTCCCGCGCCTGCGCGATGTCGCGCTCCCCCTCGCCCGCGCCCGCGTCCCCGCCCGCCGCGTCCCGCGTATCCCGCTCCGCCACGATCAAGGCCCCGTGAGCCGCCGCCGCGCCCGCCAACGCCTTGTCGTGCGACAACACATGCATCACCCGCAACGCGTCCGCGTTCACCGCGAAAGCCAGCACGAGACCGATCCACAAAAGCCAATGCTGCATCAGCCGCCGAAACCGCTCCCCCGCCCGCTCCATCGCCTCGCCATACCAATCGCCCACCGCCTCGCGAAACGCCGCCCCGAAACCCGGCCCCGACGCCGCCTCCTCCGCCACCGAGCGCGCGCGCGAAATCAACGCCAGCCGCAAATGCGCCGGCAACGCCTCCGCCCGCGCCTCCAGACGCCGCACCAGGGTGTCCCGATCCGCCGGCGGCCGCCCCGTCGAATCCCGCGGCACCACCTGGTCGATCAACAAATCCGCGAAGGTCTCCTTCGCCAGCCGCACCGGCGCGTCGCTGCCCGGCGTGATCATCGCGCGCAGCGTCTCGTTCTTCCAAAACGTCTCCACCACCCGCTTGCGCCGCGCGTTCTCCTCGGGCTCATCGGGCAGCGCGGGAGCCTCGGGCGCCGACGGCTCCCACGACTTCACCCGCGCCCGCGCCCGCGTCCAACCCTCCGGCAACAACTCCACCATCATGTTCACCACCCGATCCCGAATCAGGCGCCCGTGGCTCCACGGCGCGTCCGGCAAACCGGTCAGCAAACGATTGATCGTGATGTAGAGAATCTCCTCCCGGTAGCGCAGCGCGCGCCCGTAGATCTCCGCGATCACGCTCGCGATCGTGCTCAGCAGAAAAAACAAGACCACCAGGCCGATGGCCACGTTGACGACGTCGGGAAGTTGCATGGGAAGAAGCAGGAACTGAATTTTCCCCCGACTTCCGGCAATCTCGGACACACGGTGGAAAGAAGGCTGAGCCATCTTATTGGCCCAAAAAACACAACTAATTTGCGCCGCCGTCCCGTTTGCGCCGCCATCCCCGTCACTTTTCATTAAATTAACCATTCTATCCCGCCCGCGTGCCCGGGCCACTTGCACCGCCGCCCCCGCCCCGCCAATTCACCTGCATGCGCCACGCTCTTTTCCCCGCCCTGCTCCTCGCCACCCTCTCCGCGCTCCCCCTCGCCTCTGCCGCGCCGGATTGCGCCCAAGCCGCGCGCGACGAAGGCATCGAGCCGACCGAGCAGCGTCTCAGCTTCGGCTCCATCACCCTCTACGCCGAGAACGACAAATTCTTCGCCGGCACCGATCGCAACTACACCAACGGCTTCAAGCTCTCCGCCCTCACCACCAACCTCCGCGACTTCGACCAGGACGGCGTGCCCCGCCCCGTGCGCGCCATCGCCCGTGGCCTCGCGCCCCTCATGCGCGACGACGCCATCCCCAAGCTCGGCCTCTCCCTCGGCCAGAACATCTACACCCCCGAGGACACCCAAACCACCGCCTATCAACCCGGAGACCGCCCCTACGCCGCCTGGCTGTATTTGGGAATCAACTACCAAAACTATTACCCGCCAAAAACCGGCTCCGCCCTCGCCCGCCTCGCCACCGTGGAGGTCCAGCTCGGCGTGGCCGGCGGCGACTGGGCGCTCGGCGAATTCGTGCAAAACAACTTTCACAAGCTCATCGGCGTCGAGGAGGTCGAAGGCTGGGGCAATCAGCTCGAAAGCGAGCCCGGCATCAACCTCGTCTACGAGCACAAGTGGCGCTTCTCCACCTCCGAGGCGCACACGTCTTGGGGCGCCGACTTCATTCCCCACGCGGGCTTCTCCCTTGGCAACGTTTTCACCTACGCCAACGCCGGCGCCTCCCTCCGCTTCGGCTACAAGCTGCCCGCCGACTTCGGCACCAACCTCATCCGCCCCTCCGGCGACTCCAGCCCCGTCACCCGCGAGCGCTTCAGTATCTGGCTCTTCGGCAGCGTCGATGGCCGCGCCGTCGCCCGCGACCTCACCCTCGACGGCAACACCTTTAAGTCCGGCGGCCCCTCCATCGACAAAGAACCTTTCGTCGCCGACCTCCTCGGCGGCCTCGGCCTCGGCACCTGCCGCTGGCAAGTCACCTACGCCCAAGCCATCCGCTCCAAAGAGTTCAAAGGCCAATCCGACGCCCAAGTCTTCGGCTCCCTCAGCCTCACCCACTTCTATTAACCCCAAGTAGCGCAGGCGTCCCGCCTGCATCCGCTCCCATGCCCGCCGCTCCTCACTCCTCTCGCCCCAAAAAGAAAAAGTCTCCCGCCGACCAGCTCCCGCCCGCCACCGACTGGCGCACCACCGACGAGCACGAGGTCCTCAAACGCCAACTCCGCGCCCGCGAAGACCGGGCCCGCGTCGAAAACCTCGACGCCGCCCACCCCGTCTTCTCCAACTTCGCCGTCCAGTCTCCCAGCGGCCTCACCTACCAAGTCGAGATCCGCGACCTCGCCACCCGCCACTTCGCCTGCACCTGCACCGACTTCCGCATCAACGGCCTCGGCACCTGCAAACACGTCGAAGCCGTCCTCCTCCACCTCGCCCGCCGCGAAAAACCCGCCTTCAAACTCGCCCGCACCGCCGGCTCCTCCCGCATCGACATCATCCCCGACCCCGCCGCCGACACCCTCCGTGTCGAGCGCCACCTCGACCGCCTCCCCGCCCGCCTGCGCGCCCTCTTCGATTCCTCCGGCCAACTCCACCCCGACATCACCCCCGCCCAGGCCCTCGCCGCGCTCCAACGCCAGCCCGTCCCCGACCTCCGCGTCTCCCAGGAAATCGCCCCCTGGCTCGAAGCCCGCTCCCGCGCCACCGAGCGCCGCCTCCTCCGCCGCGACTACGAGACCGGCGTCGCCTCCGGTCGCCACCCGGAGCACGTCACCAAGTATCCACTTTTCCCCTACCAACGCGAGGGTATGCTCCACCTCGCCTTCACCGAACGCGCCCTCCTCGCCGACGAGATGGGCCTCGGCAAAACCATCCAGGCCATCGCCGCCTGCGCCCTCCTCCGCCACCTCGGCCGCGCCGCCCGCGTGCTCATCGTCACCCCCGCCTCCCTAAAGACCGAGTGGGAAGAGCAGATCCGCCGCTTCACCGACCTCCCCCTCCGCATCATCTACGGCGCCCGCCCCGCCCGCCTCCGCGCCTACGCCGAGCCCGAGCCGCCCTTCTTCACCATCGTCAACTACGAGCAAGTCGTCACCGACACCCTCGACCTCAACGCCCGCCTCCACCCCGACATCGTCGTGCTCGACGAGGCCCAGCGCATCAAAAACTGGTCCACCAAAACCGCCCAGGCCGTCAAACGCCTCCAGAGCCGTCACGCCTTCGTCCTCACCGGCACCCCCATCGAAAACCGCATCGACGAACTCCGCTCCATCATCGACTACCTCGACCCCGCCCTCCTCGGCCCCCTCTTCCGCTTCAACCGCGACTACTACACCTTCGACGACAAAGGCCGCCCCGAAGGCTACCAAAACCTCGACCAACTCCGCGCCCGCGTCGCGCCCCTCCTCCTCCGCCGCCGCAAACACCACGTCGAAACCGAACTCCCCGACCGCACCGACCGCCACCTCTTCGTCGCCCTCACCGACGAACAACGCGTCCTCTACGGCGGCTATTCCGAACAAGTCCTCAAACTCGTCCACATCGCCAAACGCCGCCCCCTCACGCCGAAAGAGCAGGACCAGCTCATGATCTTCATGAACATGATGCGCATGGTGTGTGACACCCCCGCCATCATCAAAACCCAGACCTGCACCGACTGCCCCAAGCTCGACGAAATCGCCCGCGTCCTCGACGAGGTCCTCTCCGATCCCGACGTCAAAGTCATCATCTTCTCCGAATGGGAAGGCATGTTGAAACGCGTCCGCTCCCACGCCGAATCGCTCGACATCGGCTACGCCTGGCACACCGGCACCGTGCCCCAGCAACGCCGCCGCGCCGAGATACTCGCCTTCCGCCAGGACCCCGCCTGCCGCCTCTTCCTCAGCACCGATTCCGGCGGAGTCGGCCTCAACCTCCAGAACGCCAGCGTCGTCATCAACTGCGACCTCCCTTGGAACCCGGCCAAGCTCGAACAACGCATCGCCCGGGCCTGGCGCAAAAACCAGCTCCGCCCCGTCACCGTCATCAACCTCGTCGCCGAAGACACCATCGAGCACGGCATGTTGGGCAGCCTGGCCAACAAACAAGAACTCGCCCACGGCGTGCTCGACGGCGAAGGCGACCTGAAAAACGTCACCCTCAAACGCGGTCGCCAAGACCTCCTCAAACGCCTCGAACAAGTCCTCGCCCCTGATCCCCGTAGCGGAACGGCGGAGCCGTTTCGTTCCGCCGCCCCCGCCGCCGACCCCGCCGCCGCCTTCGCCGCCGCCGCCCGCGCCCACCTCCTCTGCTGCGAAGAAATCTGGCCCCCCTCCGCCTCCGCCGCCGAACGCCGCAGCCGTTTCGATCCCTCCTCCGCCCCGCCCGAGCCCGACGCCTCCACCCTCCTCTGCGCGGTCAAGACCGACGC
>CAZOGV010000006.1:0-34135 GCA_964579225.1 uncultured Akkermansia sp.
GACTTGATGGTGATGCCGCGCTCTTTTTCGAGGTCCATCGAGTCCAGATGCTGCGCGGTCAACACGCGTTGCGAGACGGTGTTGGTGTATTCGAGCAGGCGGTCAGACAGGGTCGTCTTGCCGTGGTCAACGTGGGCGATGATGCAGAAATTACGAGTGAGCGAGGAGTCCATGCGAGCGAGGGCCGCGCCCAATAACACGAGCGCAAAGGGAGACCGTGTTGAGGGTCCGGGGGTGTTTCAAGCCACCAAATCGAATAAGTGCGCCCGGGCGGAGGCTGGTCAAAGACCACCGAAATAGGCGCCGGCCCCTCCCCTGCCCTGCCCCGACTTAGGGTCTGTCAGGAAATAAGTGTCGCAAGACGACGCTGAGATTTTGGTCGAGGGCAAGGCGAGCGCGAGGGAGCATCCGCGAGCGGCTGTAACTGAGCGCGCAACACCGCCCCCGGCCAAAAGATCGAGTCAGATTGCGACAATAATTTTCTGACGGGCCCTTACAGCCCCAGCGCCGCCAGCGCGGCGCGGCGGGTGGCCTCGTCGGCCCAGGGGTCGAAGTCAAGTTTTCGGTCGGAGTGCTCGCTCCACAAATTCACGGCGGCGACGCGCACCGCCAAGTCGGCGTGCGCGAGGCCGGCGCGCCACAGCGCGGGCTCGGATGTCGCCAGCTCAACCAGTTGCACGGCGGCGGTGCCGCGCTCCATGCCCTCGCCCCGGCCGACGTGAATCCAGAGCATCTCGAGCGCCCTTGCGCGCACCGCAGCATCGCTCGAACTCAGCTCGGCGGGCAAACGAAGCACGGCCTCCGCGCGTTGCTCGTCGCTCAGGGCGCGCCGGGCAAACTCGGCCTCGCCCCGGGCCAGCCAACGCAAAAACGCATCCGGGGAGCTCGCCCCGGTGAGGCGATCAAATACCTCGCCGCGATCATTGGTCAGCACCCAAGCCGGGATGCCGCGCACGCCGAAGCGTTTCACCAAACCGCCCTGCGCATCGAAATTCAGCACGTGCGCACGCAGCGCCGACACCTTCGCCACGACCTCGGGCTCGGCCAGCGTGGTGCGTTCCATCTGCTTGCAAAACCCGCACCAGTCGGCGGTGAAATAGAGCAAGATCGGCCCCTCGCCGCGCGGCGGACCATCGACGGAGAAGGCAGGCAGGCGAGTCTGCCAGCCCGACTTGAGCGCGACCTCCACCGCACCGGATTCGGCGTCACGAGCCTTGGTCGCTACCGCGCCGGCGGTTAAAATCCCTGCGCCCAACACGAAAGCAAAAAACGTCCGCCACCGGCGCGACCGACCTAAAGCGGCCCGCGCGCCGCACTGCTGCGCGATCAAGGCCGGGTCGTCGTGGAAAAGAGATTTTACGCGCGGCATCGGTGTAGAAGGAAGAAGGAGAACCACGAAACACACGAACGAGAGGAAAACCAGGCCTGCCGTAATGTCACCACGTGCGGCCCACGCCCGACCTTTGTTTTTCGGTATAACACCATACAGGTTGGTTATCGAGTTTTCCGTCAGGCGCGCGATTTGCGGGTGAGGCGTTTTTTGGCGGGGGCGGTTTTGGCCAGGTGGCTTTCGATCTCTTCACGGTCGGCTTCGAGGAAGGCGCGGAGTTTCTCCGCAGACGGCAGGGCGACGAGGTAACGAGAGACAAAGAGCTTTTGGTCCATGCCGACGGTGGCGAATTCGACGGCGGCCTGATCGCGATCACTGCACAGGATCATCCCCACGGGAGGGTTGTCGCCGGCTTCCATGCCGTGGAGCTTCCACCAGTTGAGATAGAAATTCATCTGGCCGGCGTCGCCATGTTTGAAGGGGCGGATTTTAAGATCGATGAGCACGTGGCAGCGGAGGCGGCGGTGATAGAAGACCAGGTCGATATAATCGTGCTGACGCCCGACGGTGATACGCCGCTGGCGAGCCTCGAAGCAGAAGCCTTCGCCCAGCTCGAGCAGGAAGGACTGAAGGTGGGTGAGCAGAGCGCTTTCGAGATCGGACTCGAGGTATTCCGGACGCTCCGCGAGGCCGGTGAACTCAAGCACGTAGGGGTCGCGGATCAGGTCGGCGAAAGTTGCCTGTGGGGCTTGTTTCCGGGCGCGGGCGATGACGGCCTTCTTGTTTTTGGAAAGCCCGGTTCGTTCGTAGAGCAGGGATCCGATCTGGCGGCGGAGCTGGCGAACGGACCAGTTGGCCTGAATGCATTCGTTTTCGAAGAAGGCGCGTTTCCACGGATCCTCGATGGCGACAAGCTCGACGAGCTGACTCCACGACAAGCGCAGGAGCGCCTCCGGTGAAAGCGGCGCGGGCAATCCGGCGGGCGGAGATTCGACAGACGCTGTCTGTCGATTTCGCGAGGCCCTGAATTTGTCCGACGGTATCGGGCGAATCGAAACGGGAGATTTCGGCGAAGTGGGCGACGGAAGGAGCCGGGCCATTTCACGCGAGCCGCTTCCTTTGAGAAACTGCAGCAGAGGCGTGCCGCCAGATTCGACAGACAGTGTCTGTCGAATCTGTGGATAAACGAAGTAGGCCAATCGGCAGGATCGAAGCACGGCCGCGGTGAATCCACGCACTCCCGCAACGTTCAGATCACCGGCAACCGACTCCAGCAAGCGATCACCGTATTTCGCCCGCCCCTTTCCATTTTGCTCGAACTCCACGAGGTAGGCTCCGACCGCCCAGTTACGCAGGACGAGCGCTTGATTGGCCGCGGTGGCCACCCGCCCTTGGAGCTGCGTGGTGGCGGACTGGATGGCCTTGATGAGGGCTGCGTAGTTCATGCGGCGAGGTCTTTCAGCAATTGGAACAAATCCGAGAGTTCGGACGTGACCCACGCCTTTTGCATGACGGCCTGTCGCAGGCTGCGGACGAACATGGGCTGGAGGGCCGTGAGTTGCGGATGCTGGCGCGCCCACGCGTCGAAGGCCTGCGAGATGGCTTCCTCGCGGGAGGGGAGCTTGGCGACGTCAAGGATGTGGCCAGGTCGTCGGGGCCGAGAATCTTCATGTCTTGGGCTCCTTGCCGTGGCGGATGTGCGGCCAGAATTGATCGTAGTCGAAGGGACGGCTGAATTCGCCGTGGTGGCATTTTTGGCAATCGCCGGGGCCTAGCGGGCGAAATTGGAACGTGATCGGTCCGCCCGAGCGGCGTTCCTCGACGTGACGGCTGCCGGGGCCGTGACAGCTCTCGCAACCGACATGGGTCAGACGCGTTTCCTTGAACTCGCGGCGATATCCGCCGGGCTCGCCAAAACCCACGGTGTGGCAGGCTATGCAGGAAGGATCGGCGTCTGCTCCGCGCGCCACCAAAACGTCAAAGGCGTGCGCGTGGGCGCTGCCGTGCCAGGTGGTGGCGGCGGTGGTGTGACAGGCCACGCAGCTTTCGCTGCCGACGAACTCTGCGGCGGAGCGCACGCCCGGCACGCGGCCGGAGAGGGCGCGGCCGGGATCGTCCACCCCGAGCTTGGCGGCGCGGGCCTCGGCGCGGTAGGTCGCGAGCAGCGCGAGCACGTCGTTGTTTTCCGGATACTGGTCGGTGAGCAGCGTGATGTTGTGCGCGCCCGCCTCGGTGAGGCCGTCTCGGCCCACCTTGAGTTCGAGGCGACCGTAGGATTTGGAGTCGTTGCCGGTGAAATAGACTAGGCTACGGTTTTCGCGCACCAGGCGCTGGGCGGGCTGACGCACGTCTCCGCCGAGAATGGCGGCCAGTTCATAAAACTTCGCAGCCAGGGCGACCAGCGTGGCCTCGTCGGCGTAGGCGAGCAGCACGATGGCGTCAGCCTTGCCCTTGAGCTCGGGCAGGACGCGGGCGAGGCAGGTCTCGATGGGCTCGATTTCCACGCCTTCGCCGGGCTCGCCGGCGAGGGCGCCGGGAGCCACCACGCCGACCAGGGCGAGACGGCGTCCGCCGCGCTCAGTGATCGTCCAGCCCTTGAGCAACGGAGCGCCGGTGGCGCGGTCGCGGAGGTTGGCCGAGATGAAGGGCACAGGCGATTCCGCGGCGAGCGCGCGCAGGGTGGCGGCGGGCAGCGCGGCCTCGCGCGCCCCGGCGTTGAGCGCGGCGTAGCCGAGCCCGGCGTAGGCCTTGAGAACCTGGCGGTGCTTTAGCAGATGGTAATCCTCAACTCCTTCGATGGCGTCGCCCACATCGACCCCGAAACGGTGCGCGGGAGGCAGCCTTTCCAGCGCGCTACGAAGGCGAGCGATGCCGCCGAACTGGCCACTGAAGCAGCCGCAGTGGGTCAGGCGGCCCCGGGTCTGGGAGGTGAAAAAAACCTCGATCGCCACCGGTTTCGCCGGGCCGCCGCCGCAGCCGACGAGAAAAACGGCGAGCAGCAAAAGGCCGGCGCGCGCCGGCCGCGTAAGGAAAAAATCAATACAGGAGCGCATAGGTGAGGATGTTCACATTCATCTGGGCGGAGGCGTTTATCTCGTTGCCGCCGCAGCAACAGCACCCCTTGGCATTGTTGACGTCGTTAAGGCCTTCCTTGGAGTAGATCATCACGATGCGGCCGTCCACCTCGAGACCTTCCAGCAGGGCGGTGTTGCCGGTCTTGCACTTGAGCGAGGTGACCTGATTCACGATGGAAAAAATCGGATGCGACATCGGGATGGTGACGAGGCGGTATTCGGGCAGGGCTAGGGCGAGCTCCTTGCGCAGGGATTTGTCCCAATCGGCGTTGGAACAACTGGGGCTGGCGAGGATGAAGCCGCCGTGCAGCAGGTAGCGGCGGAGGTTGGCGCGCTCGCGGTCGCCGAGGTTGAACGATCCCTCGCCGGAGAAGACGCAAAACGGGGTGTCGAAGATGGCGTCGGCATCGAGCCGAACGGAGCGAAAGGATTTCTCGACCGGCAAGGTGGTGGCGAGGGCGGTGTCGGTGAGGAACTTGTCGGCGAAGCAGACGGAGCTGCGGTTGCCAGCATAGATGAAGTTGCCCACCGCAATGACGCCGGGGTCAATCGGCTTGGTCGAGGGCGTGGGCACCGGCGGCACTTCACTGGCTGCATGGACGTGGGTGAAACCGAACAGCAGACCAAGAGAGAAAACGGCGAGGCTGAGGAGGCCAAAATGGCGAATACGGATGTTCATGGTCGGGTGAGTTGTTTAAAATATTCTTCGACGAGTTCGCGATACTCCTCCGCGCCGAGTTCCCCGGGCGTGGCGCCGGATTCGCGGTCGGCGGCGTTGAGGTTTTTCAGGACATCGGCCTCGCCGGTTTGCACGGCGGGAGAGCCGCGGCCCGCGCCGTCGCCCTGGCCAGAGCCTTGCGCGGCAACGCTGGAGGAGAGTTGACCCGAGCCGGGGCTTGGCGAGGGCTCGGCCCCGAAGACAGGCGGCGGATTATTGCCCGAGGTCGAGTAACCGGAGGCGGGGCCGCCGCCGCCGCCCGGCCGGGAGGAGAGGCCGGGCATGGCACCGCCATTGAGGCTAAACTTTCGGCTCTGGCGCATCTGCTCCCAAGTCTGGCGAGCGCCGCCGGCCTGCGGCATCTGGGCCTGTAAATATTGATCGAGTTCGTCGCTGCTCTCGCCTTCGCCACCCTGGCATTTGGACATGAGGGCGGCCATTTCGTCGGCGAGGCGGCGGGTCAGCGCGGCGCCATCGCGGCCATCGGCCTGGAGCAGGCGCTCGGTGGCGTTTTGCGCGAGCGGGCCGAGGCGGGCCTGCTCGATGGCCTCGGCCATTTCCCGACCGGCGGCAGCTGCCTTGGGGAACTCGCCCTCGGCGGCGGAGGCGCGCTCGCGCAACTGCGCGGGCAACTGGCGCAACACCTCGCGAACGGCGGCCTGGCGCGCGGCGAGATCCTTCATCGCCAACTGGTCCTCGCGGGTGGGATTGGGCTTGGTCGCGTAGGCGCGCATCTGCTCGGCGAGCGATTCCTGGGCGAGATGGGCCTGCTCGAACAAGTTGAACGCATTGACCAGATCGTGAAGCCGGGCGAGGTCGCGAAGCGGGCGCTCGACATCCTGGGCGAGTTGTTCGCGGCGCGCACCGAGGCGCTCGGCCTGCTCGCGGGCGCGTTGCTCCAAGGCGGCGAGACGTTCGGCGGGATCGGCGGGCGGAGAGGCCGCGCCGGCTTCGCGGCTGCGTTGGGCGGAATCGCGGAGCGCGCCGGATTCGAGGGTGAGGCGCTTGGCTAGATCGCGCTCAAAATCGTAGGTCGGATTCGGCCGCACAAAGGTGAGCAACTCGTCGGCGAGTTTATCGAGCTCGCTGTCGAGCGCGTCTTGCTGGCGGGCGAGCTCCGCTAGGCGCGCCTCGGCGGCGGCATCGGACGGAGCGTCGGGCGCGGCGAGTTTTTTCGCGAGGGCGAGGGCTTCGTCGGCGAGGCGTTGCTGGGTGTCGCGCAGGGTCTCGAAACGTTCGAGGAGGGCGGCGTATTTTTGCGCGATATCGGCGATATCGTGCGTCTCGCGCAGGTGCTGGTTATATTCGTCCTCGCTGATGAGCGTCACGGTGACGGTGCGGCTGCGACCGAGGTGGGGCTCGGGCGCGGTGTCGATCGCCTCGGCGAAGAAACTCACGGAGTCGCCGGGCCGGGCGCCGAGCGCGGCAAAATCGAAGGCCAGGTTGCGGGAGGCGTCACGTTGAACGCCCTCGATGTCCACCGTGAGCGGGGCGGTGTAAACGCCGTTGAGCGCACGGTGTATGCGCAGGGTGCGAATGCCGTAGTCGTCGGTCGCCTCGAACTTCGCCGGCAGGGTGAAGCCGATGCTGACAAACCCGTCCTGCGCGGGCTCGCGCACCTCGACCAGCGGCGCCAGATCGTGAGCGAGCGTGAGCAGCGTTTCGGGCGAGGCGATGGAGACGAGGCCGTCGATGTCGGTGACGTGAAAACGCAGCCGCGCGTCGGTGGTGGCGAGCAGTTCGCCGGCCACTTCATAAACGCGCGGCGAGTCCCCGGCTGCGGCAGGCGTGGACGCAGCCACCGGAATAAGGTTGATCAACTCGGGCGCGTCGCTCGCCTCCACCCCGCCCTCGCGTCGCACTTCGAGCAGGCCGGAGCGCAGCGGACGATTGGAGCGCAGGCGAAAACGCAGGGTGGAGCCCTGAAGCGCGCCAACGGTTTTGAAGTCGAGTTTCCGTTCCTCGGTGCGCAGCGCGGTGTAGGCGGGCGGCGCGATCTCGACCCACGCGGCCTCTAGCCTAGGCGTGAGCACCACGCGCGCGAGACGTTGCGTGCTGTGATAGGAGCGGTCCTTGGCGTGCGCGACAAGGATGAGGTCGGTGCGCACCCCGGAGAGGTCGGCGATGAAGCCGCTTTTGCCGTCGCGAATCATCGGCACCGTCACCCCATCGTCCGGAAGCTCGGGCGGGTGGGCGGTGAGAAAAAGTTCGCGCGGTTCATGGCCGGACCAGGCGACGCGCACCGACAGGGTGCCGCCATAGATCACGGGCGTGCCATCGGCCAGGGGCTTCGCGATCTCGACGCGGGTAAACGCATAGGGCGGATGATCGCCGAAGGGATCGTAGAAGCGCGGCAACACGATCTCCATGACGGGATAAAACACGAGGCCGAGCACGAGCGCGCCGCAGAGCCAGAGCAGGCTGCGCTCCAGCGCGCGACGATCCGCGCCGGTGCGCGCCAGCCCGGGCAGATCCGTGGCGTCGAGCTCGGTGGCGTAGCGTCCGACCGCCTGCGCGGCGAGGTCGCGCGTAAGGGCGGGCACGCGAGTATCGGTGGTCTGGGCGGCGAGTTGCAGGGCGTTGATCAAACGCGAGCCTAGAGCGGGCGCGCGGGTTTCGAGATGGCGCGCGACGCGTTCGGGCGCATGCCGTCGTAACCACACACGATGGGCGATCAAGCCGCCGAGTCCGCCGGCGGCGAGGAAAGCGACGATAAGAAACCCGATTCGCGGCACGACCCCGAGTTGGAAAAAAGCGTCCGCCGCGCAGGCCACGAGCAGCAAGGCGGCAAAACCCGGGAGCGCGCGCCACAGGAGAACGCGCGCCTGTTCGCGCCGCCAAGCGGAGTCGGCGCGGGCGAGCCGCGCGAGCAGGGCGGTGTTGGACGACGGCGTTTCCATGATCAGGCGAGCCCCCAGCGGCGGCGCAGATACCAGTCGATCGCGCCGACCAGGCCAAGCAACCAAAACACCCAGGCGCGCGGCCAGACGGCCTCCAGCCGGGTCTCGTTGCCGGAGTCCACCGGGGCGGTTTTCACGCTGCGCAGCGTGGCGGCGAATTCCTCGGGCTTGAGCACGCGACCTCCGCTGGCCTCGGTGAGGCGGCGCAGGTAGCCGGGATCGGCGGCGACCTCGGTGGCTTCGGCGTTTTCCTCATACACGTTGAAGCGCACGGTCTGGGTGGTGCCGTCGGGCAGGCGCGCCTCGATGCGGTGCGGGCCGACCCGCTCGGGCAGATACTCGGCAAACAAGCGCCCGGCCTCGCCTCCGGGGCGCGGCAAGGCGGTAACGCTCATGAGTTCGCGGCCATCGTGCCGGATCGAAAGCGGCAGGAAGGTGAGCGCGCCGCCCTCCGTGGCGGTGGCGGCGACGCCCTCCCGCTCGACGATGCGAAGGTGAAGTTTTTCGCCAAGGAGCACGTTGGCGGTGTTGGCGCGGAAAGTGTAGCGCGCGCCGGGCAAGACGTCGCGGCTGTTGACCAGCCAGAGCAGCGTCTGGTCCCAGAAGCGGTCGAAGAGTGTATTCGCGCCTTCGATACGGGAATTGAAGGCCCAGCGCCAGAGGCCGTCCACGCCGACGCTCAGCACCTGGCCGGCCCCGTAGCGGCGATGCACGAAGGCGGGGAAATCCCCGTCGCCGGCCGAGATGGCGAGGGTGGCGGCGAGGGGCTTGGTCGCGCCGGCCGGGCGGCGCCCGAGCAGGGGCGGCGGCGGCGCGCCTCCCGCGATGGCGGCGGCGCTCGCGTCGAACAAACGCAGCGCGGGCGCACCGCGCCCATCCTGAGCGACCTGGAGGGCGGCGTCGGAACGATCCAGCTTGCCCCACTCGACCGGTTGGAGGCGATCCAGCCGACCGCTACCGGAGACGGCGTCGCCGCGGGCGAAAATCACCACGCCGCCTTGCTCATCCACAAAACGTTCAAGCGCCGCGAGCTGGTCGGGGCCGAGCAACTCGTCCACCGCCTGGCCGAGGATGACCGCGTCGTAGGCGTTCCAGGCGGAGGCGTTTTTCGGCAAGACGAATCCCGTCGCGTCGTCCTCCGTGCGCACCACATGGAAGCGGCCCTTGGCGTAGCCGGAGGCCACATCGACCTCGAGTTTGTCGTTTCGGCGCAAGGAGCGCTGGAGGAAAGTCGTATCCCAGTAGGGACGGCCCTCGACCACGAGCACGCGGATCTTGCGGTCGATGACGTTGAGGTAGGTGGTGGCGGTGTTGTTGGCGGTCTCGGCTTCGCCGGTGAGCGGGGTCACGCGGATGGCATACTCGAACTGGCCGGTGACCGGCTCCGTGGTTTCGAAATTCACCGGCACGATCGCCTCGTCGCGCACCACCACGGTCTGGCGTTTCACCTCGCGGCCTTCGCGGAGGAGCACGACTTCAAGGGTCTCGTAGGAGACCCCCAGCGGACGAATATCGGCCTGCAGCCGTATGGTCTGCTTTATGTAGTGAAAAGGCTGATACGAGGTGACGTGCACCGAGACGTCGCGCGCCTGGCGTTCGCCGCCGAAGACCACGGCGTAGAGCGGGATGCGACGGGCGCGGGCGGCGAGCGCGGTCTGGGTGGCGTTGACCAGCTCGAAGTCGTGGCCGTCGGAGAGCAGGAAGAGGGCGTTGGCCCCCTCCCCCGCCGCCAGCGAGCCCAGCATGGTCTGCACGGATTGATGGAAGCGCGTGGTGGCGCCGTCGGCGCGGAGCGCCTCGAGCGGGCCGGTGATGTGCCCGGCGTCGGAGTCGAAGCGCAGCAGGCGCACATCGGGGCTGGTGGCCGCGCCCTCGCGGGGGGCGAGTCCCGCGTCCCAGAGCAAGGCTCGGGCTGCGTCGATGCGGGAGCGACCGCCGACGTCGATTTGGAGCATGCTGCGCGAGGTATCGAGCGCGACGAGCGTCACCTTGGTCTCGGCGTCACGCGGATCGACCCGGACGCGCGAGGGTTGCAACAAGAGCAGCAACAGCCCGGCGACCAGGGCCAGTCGCAGCGCGAGCAGGCACACGCGGCGGCCCGTGCCGAGTCGCGCCGAGGCGAGCCAGTAAACCCAGATGGTCGCGCCGCCGAGCACGAGGGCGAGCAGGCCCACCAAGGGCACCGGCACGAAGGGATCGAACACGATGTCGGAGACGGCGATCATCGGGCGAGCCTTCGAAACCAGAGTTGAAAAAGCAGCTCGACGAACAGCACGGCGGCGGCGGCGAGCAGGAGCCAGTGCGCGATCGGGCGACCGCGCGCGATCTCGTCGTAATCGGCCTGTCCGCCGAGAAATCCGGCTTGCTGGCCAGCGGCGAGCTGGGCCGGCAAGTGGGCGCGGTCCACCGGCCGCAGATCGGACTCCTCGGGGTCGGGATTCACCGCGAAGGCGTATTTCAGGCGTCCGTCGGTCAGGGTGTAGAAACCCAGCTCCTCGGCCGTGAAGCTGATGAACGCGCGTTCGCCCTGCGGGTCCTGGCGCACGTCGAGCACGCGTCCGCTCGGGCTGGTGACGGGTTGGGCGCGCAGATCGGCGCGCCAGACCTCGCCCTGGACGGTTCCGCCCACGGTAAAGGCGGGCGGCGGCGGCTCGGTGGTGTCGAGCCGCTTGACCAGCTCCTGTATCCAGGCGGGGAATACACGCTGGCGGGCGAGATTGCTGGAGAGTTCGTTGACGGAGAAATTCATCAGCACGAGCGTGCCCAGCCCGTGCTCGACCGAGGCCATGGCGGGCGTCTCGTCATCAAAGCGCAGCAGCACCGAGCCGTTGCCGGTGGCGGAGGCGACGTGGTAGTCGTAGATTTCGAGCAGGCCGAGATCTTGGCGCAAGGCGCCACGGAAGAGGCGCAGCAAGGGCGAGTTGAACTCGCCGCTCGCGATCTGACGCGCGGCGTCGGCGACGTTGGCGGTCTGCCGCAACGGGCCGACATCGAGGGGAAGTCTGGTCGTGCCGAGTGCGCTTTGCAGGCGGCCCAGATTTTCGGTGTCGGCCTCGTGGTCGAGAAACCAGACTAGGCCGCCGCCGCGAAAGACGAACGTCGCGAGCGCCTCGCAAGCCGCGGCATCGAGCGGACCGCAGCCGGTGAGGAAGACCTTGCTCGCGCCGGCCAGGGCGGTGGCGTCGAAAGCGCCGGCCCCGACGTGGCGCGGCAGGAGCGAGCCGGCCTGGCCGGGAAACGGATTGAGCGCGGCGTGCAGGTAGCGCACCGGCGGCAACGCCGCGTCGCGCTGGGCGGACACGGTGACAATCTCCTCCTTCTCCGCCACCGCGAGGACGATGACCCACGAATCGTCGGCGGCGAGGTTGTCGGGCGGCAGGGAGATATCGCAAAGGTGCAGCCCGGGGGAACCGGCCGGCACCATCACGGTCACGCGGGCGGAAGACCAGGGGCCGACCACGACTGGCTGCTCGACACGATGGCGACGATCCACGCGCACGGTGACGTCGCCGCTGAACGGCTCGGGGGAAAAGTTCCCCACCGTGACCTCGACGGGCACCTGGTCGCCGGCGAGCGCGCGGGCCTGGCCGAGGGCGACTGCGAGGATGCCGCGATTGGTCGGCGCGGCCGGGGCCACATCGACGAAGAAGAGCCGGGCGCGCTCGGCGAGCGGTTGAAAGTCCACTTGGGCCCAGTTGCGTCGTTGAAAATCGGATACGTAATAGAGTTCGGCCCGTCCGGCGTCCCTGGTGAGCAGGCGGGCGGCGGCGAGATTGGCGGCGGTGTAGTCGGCACGCGTGGCGGCGGCGGGCAGGGCGCGCAGAAAGCGCCGCGCCTCGGGCACGTTGGCGGAGAAGCCCACGAAACACGAGGCGGGCGCGGCACCGACCGCGATCACGTTGACCTCGTCCTCGGGCCCCAGGGTATCGAGGATTTTTTCCGCCTCGATCACGGCGCGGCGGCGCACCGTGACGCCCGCCTCCTGATATTCCATGCTCAGCGAGTGGTCGATCAACACGAGCACGCGGCGTTTTTCCGGGCCGGCTTCGGCGGGGTCGAAACGCCGTAGCACCGGCTGGAGAAACGCGAGCAGAAGCAGCCCGAGAAACAGGGTGCGCAACAAAGCGAGGATACGGTGCCGCCAGCGGTGGATGCGCGAGCGCTCGGCCGCGCTGCGCGCGAGGTGCTCGACGGTAGGAAAAAAGAAGCGCTGCGGAAACCGTTTATTCAGCAGGTGAATAATCACCGGCGCGGCCACCAAGGGGAGGAGCACGAACCAGAGGCCGGGATTCAGGAATTGCATGGCGGCGGTGGCGACGGCGGTGGCGGATTCGACGGGAGAGCGGCGTGCTCAGGCGCGACCGTGGCGAAAGCCGAGGTAGGCTTCGAGGGCCACGGTGTAGGGCCGGGACGTGTTGACCAGTTGGTATTCTATGCCGCGCGCGGAGGCCTCGCGGGCGAGGTGCTCGAGCGAGGCGCGCACGCGTTGGCGGTAGGGTGTGCGCAGATCCTCGGCGTCCACCTCCACGGCGGCGCCGCTCTCCATGTCTTGATAACGCGCGACGTGCCGGTCCGGCAGCTCGAGCTCATCGGGGTCGAGCACCTGGAGCAGCAGGATGCGAAAACCTCGATAGGTGAAGCGGGAGAGCGCATCAAAAAGCTCGGCGGGGTCGCCGTGCAAATCGGAGAGCAGGATGAGACGCCCCCGGCGCTTGCAGACCCCGACCGCCTGCTCGAGGGCGGCTGCCAGACCCGTGCCCTGCTCGGGGCGAACGTGTTGGAGAATGGTGACGAGATCGTGCAGATGTTGGCGCGTGCCGCCGGGAGGCAGGTAGTGTTTTAGCGAATCGGCGAAGAGGCCAAGAGAGGTTTTGTCGCCTTGCCGGGTCATCAAATACGCGAGCGCGGCGGCGAGGCGCGCGGCATGGTGGTATTTGGCGAGGCGCCCCTGCCCGGCGTAGGCCATGGAAGCACTGGTATCGACCAGCAGACAGGCGCTCAAATCGGTCTCGTCCTCGTAGCGCCGCACGTAGAGCCGCCGCGTGCGGCCGTAGGCCCGCCAATCCACGTTATCGAGCGAATCGCCGGGCACGTAAGATTTGAAGTCGCGAAACTCGGCCGAGGAGCCGGGCAAGGCCGAACGGTGTCGGCCGGCGTAGAGTCCCTCAACCGTGGCCTGGGCGAAGAGCAGCAGGTTTTTGAAGCGATCCAGCTCGGCCAACGTAAGCAAACTCGCCGGACGCGGCGCTTCAGCTCGAAGCCCCAAAACCGACCGCGCCAACACCGTGGCGGGGCGTTGGCCGGGGAGCGGCGGAGGGGTATTAAAAGCCATCGCGGGCAAGGAACGCGGGGCGCGATCAGTAGGTTTTTTCGCGCACGGCCTTGGTCAGCTCGGCGACAATGTCGGGGGCTTTGCGGCCGGCGCCGGTGGCGCGGTAGTTGACCACCACACGGTGCGGGAGCACGGCGGCGGCGACCGCGCGCACATCGGCGGTCTCGGGGGCCAGACGACCATCGAGCAAAGCGAGGGCCTTGGCCCCGAGCACCAGACACTGGGCCGCGCGCGGGCCCGCGCCCCATTCGAGGTAATCGCGGGCGAGGGCGAGCGCATCGGTCTCGCGCGGACGGGTGGCGGCAGCGAGCGCGACCGCATACTCGATGACGTGATCGGAAACCGGCGCGGCGCGCACCAGCGCCTGGATGGCGAGGATCTGTTCGCGGGTGGCTACCGGGCTCAGCGCCATCGGGGCCTGCAAGGTGGTGCGACGCACGATCTCGGCTTCCTCAGTGCGCGTCGGATAACCGAGCGTGAGCGAAAACATGAAGCGGTCGAGCTGGGCCTCGGGCAAGGGATAGGTGCCTTCCTGCTCGATGGGATTCTGCGTGGCGATGACAAGAAACGGATCGGGTAGCGGACGCGTGTCGTGCCCGACCGTGACGCGTCGCTCCTGCATCGCCTCCAGCAGAGCGGACTGGGTCTTCGGCGGGGTGCGGTTGATCTCATCCGCAAGCAGCAAATTGGTGAAAATCGGACCCGGCTGGTATTCGAATTCGAGACGTCGCTCTTTTTCCTGAAGTAGCTCCGAGCCCACGATGTCGCTCGGCATCAAATCGGGAGTGAACTGCACGCGTTTGAATTCGAGTTGCAGCACCTCCGCGAGGGATTTGACCAAGAGCGTTTTGGCCAAGCCCGGCACGCCGACGAGCAGACAATGACCGCGGGCGGAGAGACTCGCCAGCAGTAGGCGAACGATCTCGTCCTGACCGACGATCACCTTTCCCAGCTCGGTGCGGATGTTTTGATAGATTTCCCTGACTTCAGGCGGGGTTAGCACGTTCATGCCCGGAAATTTCTTTATGCAGGCGATACCGCCCGCGAGCCCAAAGAGGCTGGCAGGTTGAAAATTTGCATTAACCTGAGGGCCGCTCGGTGGCGATTCAGGGACCGCACGTTTCCCCACCGGCCAAGCGCGCGATTCGCACGCGCGTCCATCCGTCACCCAAGATCGGTAAATTCGGATACGCTGCGGACCGACCAGGCCTTGTCGGTGCGCTTGGCGAGGCCGGCGAGCACGCCGCCGGGCCCGAGTTCGAGGAAGGCGGGCGGCACGCCGTTTGCGGCCACGCCGGCGGCGACGGCGGAGCGCATGCAGTCTTCCCAAAGAACCGACGAGACAACCTGTTTGACCAACGCAGCCTTGATCGCGGACGGATCGGAGACGGCCTGGCCGGTGGTGTTGGTGAAGACGGTGAACTTCGGCGCGTTGAACGTGATGGTGTCGAGAAAGGCGGCGAACGCGGCGCGGGCCGGCTCCATGAGGCGCGAGTGGTAGGCGCCGGCGACGTTAAGCGGGATGACTTTCTTGATTTCGTGGTCCTTGGCGGCGGCGACGGCGGCGTCGATTTTGGCCTTTTCGCCGGAGACGATGATCTGGCCGGGAGCGTTGAAGTTGGCCGTCTCGATGTCGAAGGCGGCGCAGAACTCGGCGACTTTCGCGCGTTCCTCGCCGATAATGGCGGCCATGCCGCCGAGGGATTGTTCGCAGGCGACCTGCATGAGGCGGCCGCGCTCGGCGACGACACGAAGGCCGGTGGCGAAATCGAACACGCCAGCGGCGGTGTAGGCCGTCACCTCGCCAAGCGAGAGGCCGAGGGCCATAGATACGTCGGCGAGTTTGCCCTGTTCAGCGAGAATGGCGTGCAGCGCGAGGCCGTGGACGAAGAGCGCGGGCTGGCAGACTTTGGTCTGGGTGAGCTCGGCCTCGGGGCCTTCGAAACAGATCTTGCTCAGGCTCCAGCCGAGCACGCGATCGGCCTCGTCGTAGAGGTCGCGCGCGGTGGCGGAGTTTTCATAGAGCGATTTGCCCATGCCCACTTTTTGGGCGCCCTGTCCGGCGAAGAGGAGTGCGGTGGCCATAAATAAAAACGCGAAGCGGTAGGCCACCGCCTCGCGAAAACCAAGAAGGAAAAACTCGGGGGAGCGCGACCGGGAAGCGCTCTCCGGCTCAGCTCTTCATGAAGATGCCCTTGAGGTTCATCTCCAGCGCCTGCGGGTTGGGCGAGAAGCGGAGTCCGTCGGCTTTGCTGATCTTGCCGGCCTTCACCAAGCGATAGAGATCTCGATTGAAGGAGAAGGTGCCGGTGTCGTTTCCGCTGTCGAGCAGGCCCTGGATTTGCTCGTTTTTCCCATCGAGAATCAGGTTTCGCACCGTGCTGTCGGCGGCGAGGACTTCCAGCGCCGGCACGCGTCCGCCGCCCTCGAGCGAGGGGATCAGTTTTTGGCAAATAAAGCCTCGCAGCGAGGTGGCAATCTGGCGGCGCGCCAGCAATTGCTGCTCGGGCTGGAAGAACTCGAACAGGCGGGTCAAGGCCTGAGCTACCGTGCCCGCATGCATCGTTGAAATAACCAAGTGGCCCGTCTCGGCGGCGGAGATGGCGGTCTCGAAAGTCTCCCGATCACGCATCTCGCCGATCAAGATAATGTCCGGGTTTTGACGCAGCACCGCCTTGATCGCCAATTCGAAGTTCGGCACGTCGAGGCCGATTTCGCGCTGCTGAAAAATCGATTTGTCATCCTGAAACGTGAACTCGATCGGGTCCTCCAAGGTGATGATGTGGCGGTCCAGATTTTGGTTAATCCAGTTCAACATCGCCGCCATGGTCGAACTCTTGCCCGACCCCGTCGCGCCGCAGACCAGCAGGATGCCGTCCTTCGATTTCGTGAGATTCAGGATGGGATCCGGGTCGAGCGACAGATGCTCGAAGGAAGGCAGCGAGGATTTGATGTGGCGGAACACCAGACTCACGGCCCCGCGCTGATGGAAGGCGTTGACGCGAAAGCGACCGACCTCGGGAGCATAGTAGGCGAAATCCACCTGCCCGTGGCTGAGCCAGTTTTGCGCGAAAACCGGCGGCACATGCTCGCCGACGAAGCACTCGGCTTCGTCGTGCGTGATGGGCTCCATATCCACGGGCTTCAAACGGCCGGACAAGCGCACGCAGGCGGCTTTGCCCGATTTGACGATAATATCGCTCGCGCCGGATTCGACCGCGAGTTTGAGCAGATCATTAAACAGTTCGGTGTGTGGTGTCATGCGTCTGGGATTCGGGAATAACGTTGCGCCGGGAGTATTTCACCATGCCATCCCGCGCAAGGTATCGTTTTACAAACCCTCATGAAAAAGCGCCCGTTCACCGGCACCATTACCGCCCTCGTCACCCCCTTCCGCAAGCAGGCCGTCGCCTACGACGACCTCAATAAACTCGTGGAGGCGCAGATCAAAGCCGGCATCGACGGCCTGGTGCCCGTCGGCACCACCGGCGAGTCCCCCACCCTGTCCCACGACGAGCACATAGAGGTCATCCGAGCCACCGTGGCGGCCGCGCGTGGCCGCGTGCCGGTGATCGCCGGCACCGGCTCCAACTCCACCGCCGAGGCCGTGCAGCTCACCGCCGAGGCCACCGCCGCCGGGGCCGACGCCGTGCTCGTGGTCGCGCCCTACTACAACAAGCCCTCGCAGGAAGGCGTGTTCGGCTACTTCTCGGCCGTCGCCGAGGCCACCGATAAGCCCGTCATCCTTTACTCCATCCCCGGCCGTTGCGGGATCGAGATCGCCATCGGCACGGTCGAGCGCCTGCGCGCCAAGTATCCACACGTTCGATACATCAAGGAGGCCGGCGGCTCGGTCGATCGCGTGGACCAGCTCAAGCAGGCCATGGGCTCCGACATCACCGTGCTCAGCGGCGACGACGGCCTCACCCTGCCCTTCATCTCCGTCGGCGCGGAAGGCGTGATCAGTGTCGCCTCCAATCTCCTGCCCAAGCAGGTCGTGCAACTCGTGGACTTCGCGCTCTCCGGCGAACTCGCCAAGGCCCGCGCCGTCCACCGCAAGCTCTACCCGGTCTTCAAGTCGCTCTTCATCGAGCCCAACCCGGTGCCGGTGAAATACGCCATGCAGCGCGCCGGCATCATCGGCTCCGCCGAGGTCCGCTCGCCGCTAAGCCCCATCACCAAGCCCACCGTGACCGCGTTGCTCGCGGCACTCACCGCCTACGAAGGCTCCAAGTCCAAGAAGTAAGCACCGCCGACATGTCCCTCAAAATCGCCATAATCGGAGCCAAGGGCCGCATGGGTCAGGCCAACATAGCCGCCGCCCGCGAGGCCGGCCTGGAGATCGTCGCCACGCTCGACCAGGGCGACGATCTAGCGGTCGGTATTCGTGCCGCCGACGCGGTCATCGACTTCAGTTTCCACTCCGCCACCGCCGAGATCATTCACCTCTGCGCAGCGCACGACAAGGCGCTCGTCATCGGCACCACCGGCCACTCCGCCGAAGAGAAAAAACACCTCCTCGCCGCCGCGACCAAGATTCGCTGCGTCTGGTCGGGCAACTACTCCGTTGGTGTCAACCTGCTCTTCGCCCTCACCCGCCGCGCCTCCGCCATCCTCGGCAGCGACTACGACGCCGAGGTGATAGAGATGCACCACCGCTTCAAAAAAGACGCCCCCAGCGGCACCGCCGCGCGCCTGCTCGAGATCATCCTCGAAGAGCGCGAGCTCGGTGCCGACGCGCTCCGCCACGGCCGTGAAGGCATCACCGGAGAGCGCACCTCCACCGAGGTCGGCATCCATGCGCTGCGCGGCGGCGACGTGGTGGGCGACCATACCGTCATGTTCGCCGCCCTCGGCGAACGCGTGGAGCTCACCCATAAGGCCTCCGACCGCGGGATCTTCGCTCGCGGCGCAGTGCGCGCCGCACGGTGGGTCGCAAACCAACCCGCCGGCGTCTACGACATGCAGGACGTGCTCGGGCTGAAGTAAGCTCTCCCGCCTAGCCCCCATGATCACCTCCATTCAAGGCCTGCTCACCGAGGCCACTCCTCTGCGCGCCGTAGTCGAACTCAACGGCTTCGGTTACGAGGTTAACATCCCCGTGACCACGGCGGAGAAGCTTCCCTCCCCCGGCGCGCAGGTGAAGCTTCACACCCTCGTGATCTACCGCGAGGACGCGCAGACGCTCTACGGCTTCGCCACCCCGGCAGAGCGCGATTTTTTCCGCCTCATGATCGAGACGGTTTCGGGCGTCGGCCCCAAACTCGCGCTCACCATCATGAGCCGCATGTCGCTGCCCGTATTGGAATCATCGATACGCCTGGGCGACGTGCTCTCGCTTTCCAAGTGCCCGGGCATCGGAAAAAAAACCGCCGAGCGCCTGGTTGTCGAACTCCGCGCCAAAGTAGGCGCCAGCGGCGGCGCCTCGCCGGTGGCCGGTGCAGCCGTCGCCACCACGCCCGGCGGCGGTGGGGATCCGGGAGACGTGCCTCTGCGCGACGCGGTCCTTGCCCTCTCCACCCTCGGCTACAAGGCCGCCGACGCCGACGCGGCCGTGCGTCGCGCCCAGATCGCGCTCGGCGCGGGGGCGAGCACCGAAAAGCTCATCAAGCACGCCCTCTCTTCCTAGGAATAAACGAGGCGTCAGGATCAGCGCTCGAAGGTGAACGAAGCCGCGCTCGCTTGCGTGGCGGGCTCGCTGGTCCAGCCGGCGCTGAAGCGAGTCGTGGCGGTGGCGTCCACCGCCCAATCCGGGCGATTGGCGGCGTGCGCCCAGGACGCCGCGCGGTCCATCTCGGCCTGCGTGATGTCGTTGAGCGGATGGCTCCAGTTGGAGACCACGCCGACTTCGCGCGTCTCGTTGGAGATGCCCAACGCGGCCAGCGTGAGGTGCGGCGGCAGGAAAGACGCCCGGGCGGGCATCGAGGCGAGCGCGGCACCTTGTCCGGCAGCTTCGCTCCCGGAGGCGGAACCGGACGCGTCGGCGACGAGCACCGCATTCGCCGTCGTGTCGGTGTCGGCTTCCGCAAAGCCCGCCGGGCGCTCGATGCGAATCACCATGACAGCCACCACGGCCGCCAGGCCGGTGGCAGTGCTGAACGTGCCCCAGGCCCAAGCCCGGGTCGCGGGACCGGCCGGCGCGCTGGCCTTGCGTTCGGCGTCGCGGATGGCGCGCATAATCGCCTGCGGCGTGGGTGCGCCAGCGGCGGAGCGCCGACAAAGAACGGTGCAGCCGCGCTGCATCACCGCATACGACTCCAGCAAGCGACGACACGCGGGATCCGCACGCAGCGCTTGCTCAAACTCCTCCGCCTCGTCGGCGGCGAGCCGATGATCTAGGTGCAGGTTCACGAGTTCCTTGAAACGACGGTCATTCATCACTGGTCATCCTCTCCAATTAGTTTTCTGAGACTGTCACGAGCACGGGCGATGCGGCTTTTCACCGTGCCCACGGAGAGGCCGAGAATCACGGCGATCTCCTCATAAGAAAGATTCTTCACGTTGCGCAGGATCAGGATTTCCCGGTGGCGAGCGCTGAGTTTTTCCATGCCCACGGCGATTCGATCCACCAATTCCTGCGTGGCGGTGAGGTCGCCCGGCGACTCGGCGTCGCCCGCGAAAACCTCGGCCAGCGGGGTGTCGTTATCGTCGCCCAAGGGCTGGTCGAACGAGACCGTCCGGTCGCGTTTGCGCCGCCACCAATACCAGTAGCGGTTGCGCGCCAGATTCGTGGCGATCTGGTAAAGCCAGGTGGAAAACGCGGAGTCTCCGCGGAAATTCGCGAGACCGCGATGGGCGCGAATAAACGCGTCCTGCGTGACCTCCTCGGCGTCCTGCGGATTGCGCAGGAGTTGATGCACCATGCCGTAGATACGGTCCCAGTGGCGTGTTACCATTTCCTCGAACGCGGCCGAGTCACCGTTGCGAAAACGGTCAACCAAGGTGCGATCCAGGGCGACTTCTTGTGCTCGTGCGGTCATATGTTCTTCCGCTGTCTGACGCGCACGGGCCGCGAATGTTCCCTCCCCGACGCCGGTTTTGGCGGGTGTTTTCGCGGGCTGTTCAAGAGCCGGCGACGACGTGGGCGGATGGGAGGAAGATGTCATCGCGAATCCGCTAAAAGCCGCTCGCCGCTCCCCCCTGTCAACCGGCTTGTCCGAATGATACGCGAAAAAACCCTTGCCAAGGTCGGCGGCGAACGCATCCAAAGCACCCTCGCAGCGTTCGGGGGTCGATAGCTCAACGGTAGAGCAGCATCCTTTTAAGTTGTTGGTTCCGGGTTCGAATCCCGGTCGACCCACCATCGCGCGAAGCGCATTTCCCGTTATCGGGATGCGAACCCTCAGGTTCGACGAAGCGTAGCGGAGATGGGACGCCTGTAGGGCGGTCGCCCAAGCGATGGCCGCAGGCCACCAATCCCGGTCGACCCACCATCGCGCGAAACACGTGGCCGAGTGGCCGCGTGGCGCTCGCACTGAGCCGCTAGCGCACCGAGTCGTTGGCGAAGGCTGCGTAAACGATGCCGAGCAAATTATACGGGGTCACTCGCGTGGCATCTTCTTGCGGATTGTTCAACCCGATCGCCCGCCAGCCGGCGGAATCTTTTGCGATCAAGCGATGCAGCACCACCGCGCCGCGGTCGTTGCGGTAAGCCACGTTCATGCCCGCAACCAGATTTTCGTAGGGCACTTTTTGCAGCACTAGCACGGTATTTTCCCCGTAGATTGGCAGCATCGAATCGCCCGCGCCGATCACGGTAAGGCGCTCCGGCTCCAAACTCGCGACCGCCTCGGCGTCGCGCCATGCTTGATTACGCGTCACATCCACGCTGGGCGGCGGTGAGCGCCCCATCGTGGCCCCGACGACCGAGCCCGTCGAAGTTTTTGGCGATGAGGTCTCGCAACCGGCAAAAAAAACTACCAGAACAGCAAACGCATATTGCTGTAATCTTTTGTGTAAACTTGGCGTTTGCGCGTGAGAGAACATTGCTTGTGATTTATCAAACTACGGTAAACTATCAGCCTAATACTCATGAAGCGACTTGTAATCATCGAAGATCAAACCGCCATTCGCGAGATGCTAATCGAAATCCTTCGGATGGAAAAAGGCTACCAACTCGTTGGCGAAAGCGGTGATGGTCAAAATGCCTTAGCCCTTTGCCTCAACGTAAAGCCCGATTTGCTCGTGCTCGACGCCAAATTACCCGGCTTAAACGGCGTAGATTTGCTCCGACGCCTGGTCAAACAAGTCCCTCACGTCCGCGTATTAGTATTTTCCGGTCATGAAAACCCCGTGCTGGTTCGCGAGATGCTCGAAGTGGGCGCGCACGGCTTTGTCGAGAAAACCGCCGGTCTCTCCGAATTCAAAAAAGGCCTCGAGATCGTCGCCGCCGGCGGCACTTATTTCGGCCCCGCCGTCGCCGCCCTCCTACGTGATGTCGTCGCCAATCCGGGCTCGAGCAACAGCTCCGATTTCCTGACCGACCGCGAACGCGAAATCCTGCAACTCGTAGCTGAGAGCCACAGCACCAAGGAAATCGCCTCCAAGCTCGATATCAGCGTGAAGACGGTGGACAACCATCGCACCAACCTCATGCGCAAACTCAACCTGCACGACGTCGCCAGCCTCACCCGCTACGCCGTGGAGATCGGGCTCATCCACCCGCGCAAAGCCACGTTTTAAACCGGCTCAGGCTGCGTTTAGGGCCCGTCAGAAAATTATTGTCGCAATCTGACTCGATCTTTTGGCCGGGGGCGGTGTTGCGCGCTCAGTTACAGCCGCTCGCGGATGCTCCCTCGCGCTCGCCTTGCCCTCGACCAAAATCTCAGCGTCGTCTTGCGACACTTATTTCCTGACAGACCCTTAGTCGCCCAACCGAGCCCGCGCCGCCGCAACCCGCCGCGCCAGCACCTCGACCAAGCGCGGATCATCCGCGATCGGGTCGCTCATCACCGTCGTTAAACCGCGACGCTCCGCCTCGGCCGCCGCGCAAATCTCCGCCACGTCTCCGCCCGGACCGGCATGACGCCCGGGGGACAAAAACTGCAACAACACCACGACTTCGCCCGAGTCGAAAGGCGGCGTCCGCAAGCGCGTCGCGAGCAAGGGCTCGTTAAAGGCGAATTCATCGCCCTCCCGCCGCTCCATCGAGGCCACGGCCACGGCGGCCGTTTCCTCGCGCAATATCTCCGCGAGCAGCGCCCCGAAACGATTGCGCACTTCCGTGACCGTCGCAAGCGGCGTGCCGTGGTCGCACAGCACCACCTTAGGCTTTGCCCAGCCTTTCGCCGCCGCCGCACGCCGCGCCCTATCCGCCAGCACCGCGACCAACTCGGTCGGCTCCTCGTCGGGCAACACCATCGGATCAGCCAGCACCATGCGCGCGCCCGGATGACGCGCCTTCAGCGAAGCCACACGCTCCGGCACGTAATCGACCAAGGCCCCGCTCGGACCAAAAAACAGCGGCAGCAAAACCGCCCTACCCTCCGGATTGCCGCCGAACCACGCATCGAGGGCCGGTTCCAGCAACTGCGCCGGCACGCCGTCCAGTTCCTCGGCCGAGATACGGGTCGAGTGAAGCAACGACACCGGTTTTATTTCGCACCCCAAGCGCGCTTGCAGGCGCGCCGCCAAGGACCGCAGCGAGCGGGTCGCGTCGGGGCGAAAGGAGCCATTGTCGAAAAGGAAGCAGGTAAAATCACCAGGCATGGATGTGGGATCGCGCACCATCGCGAATCTGCTTGAGGACGCAAGGCGCATGGGACTTAACGGAACTCCCACAACCATGACGCACTCTCTCAGCCGCAAGGCACTCTACCTTCTCCTCTCCGCAACCCTCCTTCTCTCGGTCGGTTGCCGCAAAAAACCTCGGCGCGACCCGTCGCAAACCGTGATGAGCGGCCAGCCCTCCCTTAATCCGTCTGACGCTGGTCCATGGGGCCCGGGTGGTCAATTGGGCGCGGGTGGTCAATGGGGCACGGATGGTCAATGGGGCGGCAACTTACAAACTTCCGAGCCCGGCTTGGTAGACCGCGGCCCCGGCGTCCTCGAGGACGAAAACACTATCCGCGGCCTCCTCCAGCCCGTCTATTTCGCCTTCGACCAGTCCGCCATCGCCGGTCCCGAACGCGCCAAGCTCGACGCCGCCAAGGACTACCTTGACGCGAATCCCCAGCAACGCCTGCTCATCGAGGGTCGCGCCGACTGGCGTGGAACCACCGACTACAACCTCGGCCTCGGCGACCGCCGCGCCAACGCCGCCAAGCAGTATCTCGTGACCATCGGCGTTCCCGACACCCGCGTCGAAACCATCTCCAAGGGCGACCTTGAGGCCGTCGAAAACGCCTCCCAAGACGTCATGGCCCAGGACCGCCGCGGCGATCTCGTCATCCTGAAACGATAATCGAACGTCGCGCGTCGTCTCTGTATTCAAAAAAGCCCGACACCGGAAACGGTGTCGGGCTTTTTCGTAAAGTAGCGCAGGCGTCCCGCCTGCATTCGGTTCAAAGGTGGCAGGCGAGACGCCTGCGCTACCTTACGGTTCAAATCAGCGGCCGCCGTCCGCGAGTGTTTCCAGTATCCGCTCCGAGGCGCGCATGCCCTTCGCCATCACGTCCAAATTAAAACTCTCGTTGGGAGCGTGCAGATTGTCCTCCGGCAGGAACAGACCGATCATCACCGAGTCGAGCCCCGTCACCCGTTTGATATCGGCGATGATCGGCACGCTGCCGCCTTCGCGCAGATACAGCGGCGGCTTGCCGAAGATGTCGGCGATGGCCTTGTCCGCCGCGCGAAACACATTCGCCAGCACCGGTGACTGATCTTTCGGCGTATTCGAGCGATCCGGCGGCACCACCACGTAGGGCATGCCCGTGTGTTGATCGAGGATCTCGTAGGTCACGTCTTTCGGCATGCGCTCGCGGATCGCGGCGTAGAGCAGCTCGCGGATTTTCTCCGGCGTCTGGTTGGCCACGAGGCGGCAACTGATTTTCACGAAGGCCTTGCTCGGAATGACGGTCTTGCTCCCCTCCCCTTGGTAACCGCCGCCGATGCCATTAAACTCGAGCGTGGGCAGCACGCGGATCGCTTCGAAGGGCGTGTAACCGGGCGGGGTGTGAAAGGCCGGGATACCGAGGAATTTCCGGTATTCCTCGGTGTCCGCACCGAGCCCGGCGATCTGCTCGCGCTCCCAGGGCTCGACCGGCATCACGTCGTCATAAAAGCCGTCGATGTTTACGCGGCCGTCCGGCGTGTGCAGCGATGCGCACAGCTCGGTGATCGCCTGGATCGGGTTGCGCAGCACGCCGCCATGCAGACCGGAATGCAGGTCGCCTTTCGGACCGGTCACCACGACATCGCACAACACGAGTCCGCGCAGGCCACAGGTGATGACGACCTGGTCTTCGCGGGGCAGCAACGTGTCGGACAAATACACAAGGTCGGCCGCGCGCAGGCGGTCGCCGTGGGTTTCGAGAAATTTGGAAAAACTCGGGCTGCCCATCTCCTCTTCGCCCTCGATGAGGAACGTGATGCGCAGCGGCAAATCGGGACGACGCTCCAGCAGTTTCGCCACGGCGGCGATGTGGACCATGAGCGGGCCCTTGTTGTCCGCCGCGCCGCGCCCGTAGAGGCGGTTGCCGCGAATCTCGGGCTCGAAGGCCGGGCTCTCCCAGAGATTGAGCGGATCGGCCGGCTGCACGTCGTAGTGGCCGTAGATGACCACGTGCGGCCACTCGGGCTTGCCGTCGCGGGAAGCGAGGATGATCGGGTGCAGGTCGGTCTTCACCACCTCGACCGAAAAGCCGATCGACTCCAGCAGGCCGGAGGCAAAATCGAGCGCGCCCTTCATGCCCGCCTTGAAAGCGGGATCGGCGGATACGCTGGGATGGCGGATGAATTCCTTGAGGGCTTCGACGGGATCAAACATGCGAAAAATGAAATGTATTTATAAAATGGATACTGGTGTGCGGTCGGACGGCTCAGCGGCCCAGGAAACGATCAAGTTCTTCGCGCTCGGTCGAAGCCGCGCGGGCCGGGGCGGCGGGTGCGGGCGCTTGTGCGGTCGGTGCGACCGGGTTTACCCGCGCGGGCGCGCCTCCGACGGCGAGCGACGCCTTGGCTTGCTCGTAGGTGGGCATGTATTGCGGCGCGAGACGCTTCAGGTTCTCGATGCGCTCGGCGGAGGGCGGATGGGTGGAAAGAAACTTCGGCGGGCGCGGGCCGCTTTCCTTGGCGGCCATCTTGGTCCAGAAGGTCACTGCCGCGCGCGGATCGTAACCGGCTTTGGCGGCAAAGCGCAGACCGATGACGTCAGCCTCTATCTCATGGTTGCGCGAGTAGGCCAGCGTGCCGAGCGTGCTGCCGACGCCGTAGGCCAGCATGTAGTATTCGAAATTCTTGTCGTTGCGCGTGGTGACCCCCAGGGCAACGCCGCCAAGGCCGATGAGCATGGCCTGCGATTGGCGCTCGGCACCGTGGCGGCTCGTCACGTGGGCGACCTCGTGGCCCATCACGATAGCGATCTCGTCGTCGCTGTCCGCGAGGTTGATGAGGCCGGTGTAGAAACCGACTTTGCCACCGGGCAGGGCGAAGGCGTTGATCTGATCGGAGTCGAATACGACAAACTCCCACTGCGCGTCAGGCAGCTCGCGTCCCACGGCGGCGGCGACGCGCTTGCCGATGCGCTGGATGCGGGCGTTCACCGCCGGATCGGTGGAGATTTTTTCCTGCTGTTTTATCTGGCCGAAAGCCTGCACGCCCATGCGCGCCTCTTCGGCGGGCGACATGAGGATGAGCTGGGAGCGACCGGTTTCCTGCACCGTGGTGCAGGCGGGTAAAAGCAGCAGGCTGGCTGCGGCGGCGAACAACGCGAGGAGGCGACGTTTCATGCCGACGACGATGCGCGTCGCCGGCCCCGCCGCAACTCCTCATCATACGCCGGCGGCTTCGCGTTCGGCTTGCTCGACCTCGCGCCCAATTTCGGCCGCGCGCTTGAGCCCGCGCGCGCTGCCGTGCCCGGTAAGCGCCATGCTGGCCTTGTCCATAAGGATATAGACCATCGGAATGACGAAGAGCGTGATGAGCGTGGAGAGGCCCAGGCCGCCGACGATGACCACGCCGAGCGGATTGCGCGACTCGGCACCTGCGCCGCTGGCGATCGCCAGCGGCAAGGCACCGAGAATGGTCGAAATGGACGTCATCAGGATGGGGCGAAAACGGAGCGTGGCCGCCTCGTAGGCGGCGCGGGCCGCGTCGCGACCTTCGAGTTGGAGCTGGTTGGCGAACTCGACGATCAGGATACCGTTTTTCGCCACCAAGCCGATCAGCATGATGAGGCCGAAGCGTGAAAAAAGGTTGTCCGTCATCGGCGCGCCCCAGAAGCGGCTAAGGTAGAGCACCAGCACGCCGCCCGCGATGGCCACGGCCACGCCGGAGAAAATAGTGACCGGATGAATCCACGATTCGAACTGGGCCGCGAGCACGAGGAAGGTGAAGAGCAAGGCCAGCGCGAAGAGCACCCAGGCGTCGCCCGCGCTCTCGATAAACTCGCGCGTCTCGCCCTGCCAGGCGGTGCGAATATTGTCGGGCAGGATGCGTTCGGCCACGGCCTCGAAGGCGGCCACGCCGTCGCCTTGCGTGCGTCCGGGCGCGAGTTGGCCGGTGATGGTGATGGAGCGTTGGCGATCCAAATGAGGGAAAGCCTCCGGAACGGATGTTTCGCGCATATCGACCAGACTGCTCAATTGCACGAGTTGGTTGCCTGCGCCTCGAACATAGATGGCGGCGAGGTCGGAGGGTTGGGCACGGGCCGAATCGGCCACCTGCACGATGACGTCATACTCTTCGGCGGCGCGGCGGAAACGCGTCACGGTGCGACCTCCGAGCAAGGACTCCAGGGTGTTGGCGATGCTGGCCACCGGCACGCCCAGGTCGGCGGCGCGGGCGCGGTCGATGCGCACGTCGAGCTGGGGTTTGTTGGGCTGGGGTTCGACGCGGATCTGGCCGATCACGTCGTTCGAACGAAGTTCCTCCTCGAAGCGGTTGGCCATGGCGCGGAGCTCGGCGTAGTCGGAGCCCTGCAACACCATTTGCACGCCGCCCGATCCGCTGCGACGTCCGCCTATCGGACGCACGGGGGAAACAATCATGAGACCGCCGGTGTTGTCCCTGAGTTTGCGGCGAAGCTCCGCGATGACCTCCTGCGTGGAGCGATCACGATCCTCCCAGATTTTTAGCGAGACAAAGGCGAAGCCGCGGTTGGCGCCGCCGCCGAAGCCGCCTCCCGTGCTGCGGAACCAACGATCCACCTCGGGGGTTTCGGCGAGCACTTTTTCCACCTCGGCGGCGTAGGACGTCGCATAGACCGGGCTCGAACCGAGCGGGAAATTCATGATGAGACGAAACAGACCGCGATCCTCCTCCGGCGTGAGTTCGCGTTGAAGTTGCGTGTAGGTAAACAGGCCCGTGGTCGTGAAAATCGCGGTCGCTCCGAGCACGAGCACGCGCTGTCGCAACGCACGATTCAGCACCCGGGAATAACGCTCGTTAAGCCACTCGAAAGCCGGCTCCGTCTTTCGGTAGAGCCAGCCGTGGGCGGCTTGGCCGGACTTGTCGCGCCGCAGTTTTAGCAAGCGCGAACACAACATGGGCGTGAGCGTGAGCGCGATGAGGCTGGAGCAGGCGACCGCCAGCGCGAGCGTGATGCCGAACTCGAAAAACAGCCGTCCGGTGCTGCCCTTTTGGAACGCCACCGGAACGAAAACCGCGATCAGCACGAGTGTCGTCGCGATCACCGCGAACGCCATCTGGCGCGCGCCAAACACCGCCGCGCGCACCGGCTCCTCGCCGTTCTCGATGCGACGATACACGTTTTCGAGCATCACGATGGCGTCGTCCACCACCAGGCCCACCGCCAGCACGAGCGCCAGCAGTGTGAGCAGGTTCAGACTGAAGCCGAACCACGACATGGCCGCGAAAGCACCGAGCAACGAAACCGGAATCGCGACCAAGGGCACCATCGTGGCGCGCCAATCGCGCAGGAACGCGAAGATGGTGAGCACGACGAGCACGCCGGCCTGCAAAAGGGTGAGCTGAACTTCGCGCACCGAGCGCTCGACAAAGATGCTGGTGTCATAGGCGACATCCACGTTCACGTCCGCCGGCAGGTTGCGCTTAATCTCCGGAATCATGTCCTTCACTGCGGCGGCGACGTTGAGCAGATTCGCTTGCGACTGGCGCAGCACGCGCACGCCGATGGTGTTTCGCCCGCTAAAGCGATTGTCGCTGCGGTAATCTTTGGAGCCGAGTTCCACCCGGCCGATGTCGCGAAATTTCACCTGGTAGCCGCCGCGGGTGGCCAGCACGAGGTTTTCGAAATCAGACACCTCGGCCAGGCGTCCGTCTAGTCGCACCGGGAATTCGCGCGTGCGGGATTCGATGCGGCCGCTCGGCACGTCCACGTTTTGCGCGCGCAACGCGGCCTCCACATCGGCCACAGTGAGGCTTTGCGCGGCCAAGCGGTCGGCATCCACCCAGAGGCGCATGGCGTAGCGCGGACCGCGCAACTCGACCGCCGACACGCCGGGAATGGTTTGCAGGCGCTGCACCGCGATGCGATCCGCCATCTCGGCCAGCTCCAGGCGCGAGTAGCTGGGGGAATTGAACGACAAGACTAAGATGGGGTCGTCGTCCGCATCGGCCTTGGAAACCTCGGGAGGATCGACTTCGTCGGGCAGGCTTCTGATCGCGCGGCCCACACGGTCGCGCACGTCATTGGCGGCGGAATCCACGTCGCGGCCAAGGGTGAATTCAAGCGTGATCCTAGACCGCTCCTCGGTGGAATCGGAGCGCATAAGACGAACGCCATCTATCGCGCTGAGCTGCTCTTCCAGCGGATCGGTGATCTGCGACTCCACCACCTCGGCCGCCGCGCCGCGGTAGTTGGTGCTTACCGAGACCACCGGCGAATCGATGTCGGGATATTCGCGAACCGGCAGCGAGGTGAACGAGAGCAGGCCCACCGTGATGATGAGCAGCGTCAGCACGATGCAGACGACCGGTCGGCGAATGGAGAGATCGGAGAGTATCATCGGCGTTCGCTCCCGATGTCCCGCATTTCAACAAAACGCTCGACCGGATTGAGCGGCGCGCCTGGGAAAAGAATCAAGGCGCCCGCGCCCGAGGAAATGATGCGCGTTCCGGGTTCGAGCGTCTCGCCCGCCACCGGGCGGATTTCAACCTGCCCGCCGACGCGCAGCCCGGTCTCGATCGCCACGTAACGCGCCACCGGTTTCCCGTCTTTTTCCCCCACCGCGATGACCTGCACGCCGCGCTGGCCGGAGAGCAGCGCGGCCTCGGGCACGACCAGCACCTGCTCGCGAGTCGCGAGCAGGATGCGCACCGCCGCGAACATGCCGGGCCGCAGCTCCGGAGGCGGCGAACGCAGGATCGCCTTCACCTCGCTGGCGCGGATCGAAGGGTCGATGCTCGCGCTGACAAAGAACACCTCGCCCTCGGTCTCGACCGGCCGCTCGTTCGCGCCCACGCGGACTCGCGCGGTGACACGCGTGCCTACCTTGACCTGAGGAATGCTGCGCTCGGGCACGCGGAAAGAAACCTTCAGCGCCGACAAATCATCGAGCGTCGTCAGCACGCTGGTCGGCGTGGCGTAGTCGCCCGCCGCGAGACGGCGCGAGCCCAGCACGCCGGAAAACGGAGCGACCAACCGCGTGCGGGCCAGCCGCACCTGCAACAACTCCAGCGCCGCCACGGTCGCGCGCTCCTCGCTGCGCACGCGGTCGATCTCGGCCTGCGCCAGCGTGCCGTCGGAGGCGAGCGAGTCGGCGCGTTCCCGGTTGATGCGCGCCAAGTCCGCGCGCGCTTCGGCTTCCGCGAACTGCGCGCGGAGTTCGGCGTCCTCAAGCCGTGCCAGCAGCGCGCCCTTTTCCACGTGTTGTCCTTCCACGAAGGCGATTTCGCGCACGATACCCGCCAGCTCGGGCTGGATGGACACGGATTCGTTGGCCTCCAAGGTGCCCGTGACTTCGAGCGTTTCGTGCAGGTCGGCGCGCACGAGTTCGACGACCTCGACCTTTTGCGGCGCGCGGGCCGACGGGCCCGAAGGCGCCGATGACTTGGGCTTGCAGGCGACGCCGCCGGTAATCAGCGGCAGCGCGACGCAAAGCAGGCGGAGAGCGACGACCAGATTCATGTCGTCCACAGGGGCGGGCGAACGCGGCCCGCGCAAGTCCGGCCCACAAAAAACGGCGAAGTTTTACGGTGGCAGGAGAACACAAAAATGAACGCCACGAAATGACGCCGCCCGCGCATTTCAGGTTACCTCGCATGAAAAAAATGCGGGCCGCCGCGCGAAAAACCATCTTCGCCTTCGCCCGCCTTTTCGCCCCCGCGCTTGCACCACCCCGCCCGGCCCCCACGCTCACCGCCTCCCCATGATCGGCCTGAGCGACGAACACGACGCCTACCCGCCCGAACTCGACGACGCCCCGCCGCCGCCGTTGCCCGTTCGCGCGCCCGAACTCGCCGCCAAACTCTTCGGCGAGGGCGGCATCCTCCACAAAGCCCTCTCCCTCGAACATCGCCCCCAACAGGCCCGCATGGCCTCGGCCGTCGCCGACTCCGTCGCCTCCGACACCCCGCTCGTTTTCGAAGCCGGCACCGGCGTTGGCAAATCCCTCGCCTACCTGCTCCCGGGCATCATCCACGCCGTTGACCAAAAACGGCAGCTCATCGTCTCCACCCACACCATCGCCCTCCAGGAGCAGCTCGACCAAAAGGACCTCCCGCTCTGCCGCCGCGTTTTCAAGGCCGACCCCGAGACCGCCCCTTACGCCGAGTTCAAATCCGCCGTCCTCCTCGGCAAGGGCAACTACCTCTGCACCACGCGCCTCGCCACCGCCCTGCGCGACAAACACGAACTCTTCGCCACCCCCGAGCACGCCGAGCTCCAGCGCATCGCCGCCTGGGCCGACCACACCCAGACCGGCCTACGCCACGAACTCTCCCCCGCCCCCTCGCCCGACGTCTGGGAACTCGTCAACGCCGACTCCTCCGCCTGCGCCCGCAAATACTGCGACTGCGAAAAGTGCCCCTACCAGCGCGCCCGCGCCCGCATCCGCTCCGCCCACATCATCATCGTCAACCACTCCCTGCTCTTCGCCCTCATCGCCGCCGGCGGCGCAGTCGGCAACGGCTCCGCCGACAAGGGCGTGCTCTTCCCCGACGACCTCGTCGTGCTCGACGAAGCCCACACCGTGCCCGAGGTCGCCACCGACTACTTCGGCCTCCGCCTCTCCAGCTGGGGCGTCGAGCGCATGCTCCGCCACCTCTACAACCCGAAGACCAAGCGCGGCCTCCTCCAAAAACTCGGCGACCCCATCGAACGCCAGCTCGTCGCCGACGCCCTCGAAGCCTCGCACCAGTTCTTCGCCTCCCTCCAGGAAACCCACCTGCTCAACCGCTCCATCGTCCGCATCCGCGCCGCCGAAGCCGCCGAGGACTGGCTCTCGCCCCCGCTTCTCGCCCTGCAAAAGGCCGTGCGCACCCGCGCCGACAAATTCGACGAGGGCCGCGAGCGCGAGGAGCTCCTCGAACAGGCGCAAAAACTCCGCGCCGCCCAGCTCGGCATCCAACGCTTCCTCTCCCTCGATAAACCCGACGACAACGTTTACTGGCTCGAACGCACCGGCCGCCGCCAGACCGTCGTCGCCCTGCGCTCCGCCCCCATCGACATCGCCCCGCAGCTCAAGGAAACCCTGCTCGACCGCCAGACCTCCGTCGTTTTCACCAGCGCCACCCTCGCCGTCGCCGACGATCTCAAACCCTTTCTTCGCCGCATCGGCGGCCCGCGCGTGCGCGCCGAGATCCAGTATTCACCGTTCGACTACGCGCGAAACATGCGCGTCTTCCTCGCCGCCGACGTCCCCCTGCCCACCCGCGACGAGGCCCGCCTCGCCCTCGACGTGCTCGCCGACCACATCGACTTCTGCACCCGCCGCACCACCGGCGGCACCCTCGTGCTCTTCACCAGCTACGCCGACATGCAACGCGTCGCCGAGATCGTCGAGCCCACCTACCGCGGCGCGCACCGCCCGTTTTTCATCCAAGGCCCGGGTGCCAACCGCACCGAACTCGCCCGCCAGCTCCGCGAAGCCGGCGACGGCGTGCTCTTCGGCACCGAATCCTTCTGGACCGGCATCGACATCCCCGGCGACGCCCTCTCCCAGGTCATCATCACCCGCCTGCCCTTCCAGGTGCCCACCCACCCCGTGCTCGAAGCCCGCACCGAGCACATCCAGGCGCGCGGAGGAAACCCGTTTAACGAACTCACCCTGCCCGACGCCCTCATGACCTTTCGCCAAGGCGTCGGCCGCCTCATCCGCAGCCAGCGCGACCGCGGAGTCATCACCATCCTCGACTCCCGCATCGTGCAAAAAACCTATGGGCGCAGCTTCCTTGCCTGCCTGCCCCAGCCCAAGCACGCCCGCTTCAACCGCGTGAACCGCGTCGAGGTTTTCCAACCTTTTATTTGAAGCCCGTAACCAAGCCGTTACGAATCCTTCCCTCCCTATGCTGCTCACCACCGCCGCCCAGACCGACATCGGCCTCGTTCGCCAAGAAAACGAAGACCGTTTCCTGTGCGACCCCGAGCTGCAACTCTTCGCGGTGGCCGACGGCATCGGCGGCCTGCCCGGCGGCGCCGAGGCCGCCCAGACCGCGATCAACGCTTTGCTTCGCGAGATCCGCTCCGCCCCCGCGCCTGAACTCGCGCGCGGTTTCGCCGCCGCCCAGTCCGCCGTGCTCGACCTCTCCGACCGCCTCGCGCCCGACACCGGCCTCGGCACCACCCTCTGCGCCGCCATCATCCACGAGAAAATCCTCCGCGTCGCCAACGTCGGCGACTCCCGCGCCTACCTTTTTCGCGACGGCAAACTCCTTCTCCTCACCTACGACGACACGGTGGAGAACGACGTCATTCGCCGTCGCGGCCTCGGCGAGAAAATCGAGATGCAAGAACGCTACCGCAACGCGCTCACCCGCTGCATCGGTCAGCCCATCCCGCTGCACATCGAGGTGAACGAACACGCCATCGAAGCCGGCGACATCATCCTCGTGTGCTCCGACGGCATCACCCGCTCCCTGCCCGACTCGGCCATCGCCACCCATCTCGGCATCGCGCGCGAACCCGTTCTCACCCTCGGCGCGCTCATTGCCGCCTCCCTCGCGCACGGCGGCAACGACAACGCCACCGGCGTCATCCTCCGCATCGATTCGCTCTGAACCCCTCAAGGAGCGGCGACACTCCTGTCGCCGTTTCAGTCCCCCGCTCTACTAGCTTACGAGCTCTACCAGCTTTACCAGCTTCCCCAAAGCATGTCCGACGACCGCATCGCCCGCTTCTCCGCCTTGGTCGCTTCGCAGCCGGCAAACACCCTTTTCCGTTTCAGCCTCGCCCAAGCCCTCGACGCCGAGAACCGCCTGCCCGAGGCCGCCGAGCACTACCGTTTCTGCGTCGCCTCGCGCGCCGACTGGATGATGCCCCGCATCCTCCTCGGCAAAGTGCTCCTCCGCGCCGGCGCGCCCGCCGAGGCCAAGCCTGTATTGGAAGAGGCACTACAGCTCGCGGTCGATCAACAGCACGAAGACCCCGAGTCCGAGCTGCGCGCCCTGCTCGGCGGTCTCTGACTTTGCCTTTGTAGGGCGGGGTCGCCGCACCCCGCCGAGGTTCGGCGAGGTTCCCGAGAGGCGGGGTGCGGCGACCCC
>CAZOGV010000007.1:0-33564 GCA_964579225.1 uncultured Akkermansia sp.
CGGGCGGGAGGACGGGGGGCGGCGCGGCGGGCGCGGGAGCGGTGTTGAGGGAGGGCGTTTTTTCGAACCAGGCGGGGTCGCCGGATTGCCAGGCGCAAGCGAAGGTGGCGGGGGTGGGGGATGACTTGAACTCACGTTCAAGCCTACGGGGGGGCGGAGTGGAGGAATCGGACTTGAACTCACGTTCAAGCCTACACGGAGGTTGGCCGATGGTGAGAGGCTCGGGGGTGTCGCCGAGGGTGTCGCGGAGGAGGCGGGGGAGGTTGGCGGAGGTGCTCTTTTCTTTGACCGGGTGGGTGAGGAGGTAGAGGGCGCGTTTGGCGCGGGTGAGGCCGACGTAGAGGTTGCAGAGGTTTTCGTAGCCGGACTCGTTGCGGGCGTCTTCGACGAGGGCGGCGAGGGTGGGATCGGCGGAGGAAATTTCCTTGGGCGGGAGGTTGATGATCCACTCGATTTCGCCGTCAGGGGCGCGTCGCGGAATCACGCCGGAGGGAGATTCGAGGAGGCTGTTGCCTTCGAGGTCGGGGAGGATGACGAGGTCCCAGTCGAGGCCTTTGGATTTGTGGATCGTCATGACGGCGACTTCGCCGGGGACGTCGTGCTCGCGCAGGGTGAGTTGACGGAGATGGGCGATGAAGGCGTCGAGGTCGTGGTCGCCGCGTTGGTCGAAGGCGTGGGCCGCGGTGCGGGCGAGGGTGAGGCGGCCGTGGTTGAAGGCGTCGTCGGCGGGGAGGAGGGGCGCGACGAGGGCAGCGTAGGCGTCGAGCAGGGAAGTCATACCACCGGTCTCGACGAGGGTGAGGAGGTGGGCGGACCAGGTGGCGGCGTCGGGGTGGGCGGCTTCGAGGGCGGGGCGGAGCGGGGTGAGGCGAAGGTGTTGCCAGGCGAGGGTGTCGCCGGGGTGGGCGGCGAGTTGGAGGAAGGAGAGGAGGGCGGAGGAGAGGGCGTTGTCCTGGCCGGGGAGGGTGTTGGCGGCGAGGGAACAGGGGAGGTTGGTGTGGGTGCGGAGGTGTTCGACGAGGGCGTCGGCGGCGGAGTTTTTGCGCACGAGCACGGCGACGCTGAGGCCGCGGGCGAGGGGATCTATGGCGGTGAGGAGCTCGGCGACGGTGGCGTGGCGGGCGGCTTCGCGATCGTCGGCGTCGGCGTCTTCGGGCGGGGTGACGAGGAGGAGGGCGGCGTGACCGAGGAGGTCGGCGTTTTTGTCGGCGGGGACGTGGGGCTGGTAGATGTTGGCCCAGCGGTCGGCGAGTTGTTCGCCGAAGAGGGCGGCGTGGGCGGCGCGGGCGGTGAAGACGGTGTTGACGAGGGCGAGGACGTCGGGGCCGGAGCGGAAGGAACGGCTGAGGTCGGAGGCGTGGAGGCGGCCGGGGTAGCGGAGTTCGAGGCGTTCGAAGATGGCGGGGTCGCTGCCGCGCCAGAGGTAGATGCTTTGCTTAGCGTCGCCGACGGCGAAGAAGCTGCGCGCGCCTTCGGGGTCCTGGACGACCTCGTCAACGAGGTTGGAGATGGCGCGCCATTGGGCGAAGCTGGTGTCTTGGAATTCGTCGAGGAGCCAGTGGTCGAAGCGGGCGTCGAGGCGATAGTCGAGGGCGGCGCGGAGGGCGGGGTCGGGGAGGCCGGGGGCGAACTGTTCGGATGCCGGCTGGAAGCCGGCGTTCCCAGGGGGGGCGAGGAGGCGGGTCATGTCCTCGATGGTGAGGCGGCCAGCGCGGCGGGTGGCGGCGCCGTAGAGTTGCTCGAATTGGCGGAGAAGGGCGTGCAGGCCTTGGGTGGCGTCGAGGCGGCGGGCGAGCACGTGGCCGAGGGCGTGGCGGGCGAGGTCGGCCAAGGTGCGGCCGGCGGCGGGCGGGACGGGGGTGGCTTTGCCGAGGGTGACGGTGGCCTGGCCGAGGGGGAGGGTGTCGAGGTGGGGCGCGAATTTTTCGGCGGCGAGTTTGAGGAGGTTTTCCGGGATGGCGGTGCCGGTGGGCCAGGCGGCGAGGTCGGCGTAGAGGTTGGTCCAGACGCGGAGCTGGGTTTTGTGGGTGAAGCCGTCTAGGGGGAGGGCGGCGTGGAGGGCGGCGGCGGCGGCGGGGCCGTCGAAATCGATCTCGGCCCAACGGTAGCCGTCGGGCCAGATGCGGGCGGGGGAGCCCCAGGCGGAGGCGGCGGGGGCGTCGAGGTAGAGGGAGTGGTGGGCGGCGATGTAGTCGTCGAGCTGGGTGGCGACGGCTTTGCCGTCGGCGCCCATGGTGGCGCGTTTGAAGGCGTGCCAGAAGTCGTCGAGCACGGAGGGATCGCGGCGGGCGAGGGCGGAGAGGGCGCGTTGGGCGCGGCGGCGGGCGTCGTCGCGCTGGGCTTCGTCGATGAGGGCGGCGGGGCCGGCGAGGCCGAGTTCGTAGGGGGCGCTTTGGACGATGCCGGCGAAGAAGCTGTCGTAGGTAGCGAGGCGGAGGCGGTGGAGGCGGGCGAGGAGGAGGCGCAGGGCGGCGCGGCAAGGGGCGGCGGTGAGGGGTGCGGCGAGCGCGAGGCGGCGGGAGAGGGCGGAGGCGGCGGTGTCGGAGGCGGCGGCTTCGGCGAGGGCGTGGAAGATTTTGTGGAAGAATTCGCCGGCGGCTTTGCGGGTGAAGGTGAGGGCGATGATGCGCTCGGGTTCGCCGGTCGCGAGGAGGATGCGCAGGTAGCGGTTGACGAGCTGGTAGGTTTTGCCGGTGCCGGCGCTGGCGCGGATGATCTCGTGGGGGAGGGCGGTCATGGCAGGGCGGGCAGGGCGAGGGCGGAGATGGCGTCGCCGTCGGCGTCGAGTTCGCGGGCGTCGGGGAAGAGGGGGGCGAAGTCGCCGAGGCGGCGGGGTTTTATGGTCGGGTTGGGCGGCCAGAAGCGGCGGGCGAGGATGGCGTCGGCGGCGGCGAGGGCGCAGGCCTCGGCGGATTCGAGCAGGGCGGGGGCGGCGAGGCCGGGCCAGAGGGCGAACTCGACGTCGGCCTGGGTCTTGGGCAGGCAAACGTAGCCGGCGGTGACAGGCGTATCCGGAAAATCCTTACGCAGGGCGAGGACGTAGAGCGGGAGCTGGAGATCGGTCCAGCGCATGGGCTTGCCCTCGATGTCGAGCAGGGCGGCGTCGAGCACGTGGGGAAGCGGGCGCGGGTGGCGCGCGAGGTGGGCGCGGTCGGGGGCGGAGGCGGTCTCGGAGGTCTTGTAGTCGAGGACGCGCACACCGAGTTCGGGGTGTGTATCCACGCGGTCGATACGGCCGTGGAAGGTCTTGCCGTGGCGGACGTATTCCCAGGCTTGCTCGACGTGGAGGGTGGTCCAGCCGGCGGCGCGTTGGGCGACTTCCTGGAGGGCGAAGGCGGCGAGGCGGGAGCGGGCGGCGGCGATCTGGACGGCGACGGGAAGGGGCGGGGTTCGGCCCCATTGGCGGAGGGTGGCGGCGTCGATTTTATCGTGGAGGAAACGAGCGATGAGTTCGGCGTCGGTGGTGTTGCGCAGGGCGGGCTCGCGGCCGAGGGCTTCGAGGGCGGCGTGGCAGAGGAGGCCGAAGTCGAGGGCGTCGAGGTCGCTCTTGGCGGCGTCCACCGAGGCCATGCGGAGGCCGTATTCGAGGTAGTAGTGGTAGGGGCAGTCGAGGTAGGAGCGGAGGCGGGAGGGCGAGAATTTTTCCGGGATGGATTCGGGCGGGAGCGCGCCGAGTCGCCAGGCGCGGCGGCGGGGCGGCGCGGGGGGAGGCGGGGGCAGGTCGGCGAAGAGGCGGAGGGCGCGGGGGACGAGGGTGGCGTCGTCGCAGGCGAAGAGGAGGCGCGAGGGTTGGAGCGGGTCGCCGTCTGGGCCAAGCCGGGGAATGAGGAGATCGACGCGACCATCGGCGGCGCGGGAGCGGAGGAGGCCTTCGAGGAGGAGGAAATCGCGGGCGTAGCGGTCGTCGTGGGTGGGGAGGCCGAGGTGGCGGCGGAGGGGCTCGGGCAGGAAGGCGTCGGGGCGGATGGTTTCGGGGAGGCGGCCTTCGTTGGCGCCGGCGAGGATGAGGTGGGGGGCGGGTTGGTAAGCGAGTTCGAGCCAGCCGGAGAGTTCGAGGGAGCCGGGTTCGCGTTCGGGGAATATTTGCTCGGTGGCGAGGCTGGCGCGGAGGAGGAGCGGCCAGAGAGCGGGTGGGGCGTCGGGGTGGCGGGACTCGACGGCGGATTGGGCGAGGAGGACGTCGCGGAGGGTTTGGGCGGAGGACGCGAAGGAGGCGTCGGCGGGGTCGGCGAGGTGGAGGCTGCGGTGGGCGGTCCAGGTTTCGAGAACGGAGAGCAGGGCGGATGCGAAAGGGTCGGTGCGGAGGTGCTCGCGGGTGGCGGCGAGGTGATCGAGGGCTTCGGCGAGGGCGGAGTAAGCGCGGGTGGCGGAGGGGGTGAGATTGTCGGCGTCGATGTCGGCGCGGGCGAAGGCGGCGAGATCGGTGATGTCGGCGGGGAGGTGGGCGGCGTGCAGGTCGTCGTAGGCGCGAAGGAGGGAGGCGTGGTCGGAGGCCCAGCCTCGGTCGGCGACGCAGTAGGCGGCGAAGAGGGGGCTGCGGAGGAGGGCGAGCGCGGCGTCGAGGGTATCGTCGCGGGCGAGGTCGGCGAGGAGGGTGGCGACTTTGCCGGCGGGGGTGCCGGAGAGGGGGCGGCCGGCGGGGTCGAAGGCGGGGACGTTTTCGCGTTCGAGGCCGAGTTGGAGGGCGAGGGCGTCGGCGGGGTCGGTGAGTCCGACGGCGAGGGTGGCGGGGGCGTCGGCGTAGGCGCGGGCGACGGAGCCGAGGTGGGCGGCGAGGGCGGGGAGATCCCGCAGCGGGTGCAGGCCGGTGTGGGCGGGGTCGAGCGAGAGGTGGCGGGGCAGGATGGGCTCGGCGAGCGGGCGGCCCCAAGCGTCGTGGAGGTTTTCGGCGGGGTCGCCGTGGGTGACGAGTTCGACGACGAGGTCGGGGTGCGCGGCCCAACGGGCGAGGAGGGCGCGGGCGGGGGCGAGGAGGTCGAGCACGCCGGCGACGACGATGCGGCGGATGTTTTCGGGCGGGGCGAGTTGGGCGAGCGCGAGGCGGGTGGCGGCGAGCGGGGAGGAGAGGTCGAGGGTGGCGAGGTGTTGGAGCCAGTGGGCTTCGAGGGCGGCGAGTTGGGCCCAGCGGTCGGGTTCGAGGGCGGTGTCGGAGACGCGGCGGGCGACGTCGGCGAAGGAGAGGTCGTGGTCGGCGAGGGTGGATTGCACGCGGTGGATTTCGCGGGCGACGCCGAGGGCCCAGGCGGCGTCTCGTTCGGGAGGGTCGAGGGGGAAGACCTCGCGGAAGTCGTCGAGCGGGGCGTGGAAGAGAATGTGCAGCCAGGCGGCGAGGGCGTCGGGCGTGGTGGCGGCGTTCGCGGTAGAGGCGGACGAGACGAGGGCTTCGGGCGTGAGGGTGAGCGGGCCGAGGACGCCGGTGGAGTGGGCGGCGGCGAGGGTGGCGAGGGCTTCGCGGAGGCGGCGGCCGGCCTGGCGGGTGGGGACGACGACGAGCAGGTCGCGCAGGTCCCACGGCGCGGTGGCGGTGCGGTCGCGGAGCAGGTGGTTGGCGAGCGCGGGGAGAAAACGTTCCTGCCACGGGATGAAGGTGTGGAGGGGAGTCGTTGGCGCGGGCATGGGTTGGGGTAAGTTGATGGAGCGCGCGGGAGCGGAGGCACACAAAAAAGCCGCGACGGGCAAAACGTCGCGGCTGAAGGTGGGCGGGAAGGGCGATCAGTCGTCGTCCTCGTCGGAGTCGTTGTCGGTGGAGGGGCGGGCGAGTTCGTCGCGGCATTCGCCCATGACGCGGAGCCAGACTTCGCGGAGGTCGAAGAGGCGCGGGAAGGCTTGTTCGCGGTAGTGGGCGAGGGCGCGGCTGTGTTTGCAGGCCTCGGGGTCGAGGCTGGCGAGGGTGGCGTTGAGGTCGCGGAGGGCGCGCTTGAAGAGGCTGATCGCCATGGCGTAGTCGCCGAAGTCGAGCGCGGAGATGGCCTGCATGGCCTGATCCTCGGTGCGGACGAGGGCGGCGTAGTAGGAGAGGGCAAGGCGGGAGGGAATCTTGTCGGGCGCGTCGGCGAGTTGTTCCCAGGCGCGCTTGAGGCTCATGAAGAGCGCGCGGGAGGCGACGTGGATGGGATTCTTGTGAAGGGTGTAGGGATCTTCCTCGTCGCCGAGGTCGAGGTCGCCGGTGTCGCGGTCGGAGGAATCGTCGTCGTCCTCGTCGTCATCTTCATCGTCGTCGTTGGCGAGGACGCCCTCGCTGGTCCATTCCTCGACGCCCCAGCCCATGAGGCGGGCGGCCTCGTCGAGGCGCTCGGGGTGGGTGCGGAGTTGCTCGTAAAAAGCCAGGTAGCGGAGGACGCCTTCGTCCTGCTCGCGCAGGTAGCGTTCCCAATCGAATTCGTTCCAGACGAGCTCCCCGCGATCTTCCCAGTCATGATCGGAGGGGTTTTCGGAGTTGGTGTTGCCCATTGGTAAGTGCGGGTCGAAACCCTGCGAGAACGGTGCTGCGAAAGGGGAAGATGGCAACGGGAAAAGGCTCAATGTTGGCGAAGGGTTTGCCGATTTGGTGAAAGAGGGGGGAGGTGTGGGGTTACTTGTTGAAATCGCGGCGGTTTCGGGCTTTTACAAGCGGCACTCACCCCGATGTCCGACTCTGTTTTATACGCTTCCGTTCATTTCACGGGCCATGTGCAAGGCGTGGGTTTTCGTTATACCACCTTGCAGGTGGCAAAGGAGTTCGAGGTTGCGGGTTACGTGAAAAACCTGCTCGACGGGCGCGTGTTGCTCGAGGTCGAGGGGCGCGCGGCGGAGGTCGATGCCTTCGTGGCTGCTGTGGTCGAGCGCATGCACGGTTACGTGCGCAAGACGGAGGTCGCGAAACAAACGCGGGCTTCGCAGTTCCAAGGTTTTGTTATTCGGTGAACCGTTCCCCTGACTCTAGCCCACTTTTTTGCGCCCCATGACTTCCCCTTCATCCGCTTCCGTCGCTTCCGTTTCCGCCGCTGTGCCCGCCATTTCGATTAAAGGTTTGACCAAGGATTTCGCGGTGACCTTGCGCGGCGTAAAACTTCGCGCGGTGGATGCGCTTAACCTTGAAGTGGGCGAGGGGCAGGTTTTCGGGCTGCTGGGGCCGAACGGTTCGGGCAAATCGACCACGATAAAAATCATCCTTGGTCTGCTCGAAGCGACGACGGGCGATGTGCGGGTTTTCGGCGTGCCGAGCAACCGCGTCGAGGCGCGGCGCTACGTGGGTTATTTGCCGGAAGCTCCTTATTTTTATCGCTACCTAAGCGGGCGCGAGTTGGTGCGGTTTTATGCGCGGGTGTGCGGCGTGCCGAAGGCGACGCTGAAGGCGCGAGTGGACGAAGTGATCGCGTGGGTGGGCTTGTCGGGTGCGGCGGATCGGCGCGTGGGCACCTACTCGAAGGGCATGTTGCAACGTATCGGGCTCGCGCAGGCCTTGGTGCATGATCCGAAACTGGTGGTGCTCGACGAGCCGACGGCGGGCGTGGATCCGGTGGGTTCGGCGGATATGTGCGAACTCATCCGCAAATTGAAACAACAGGGCAAAACGGTGCTGATCACCTCGCATTTGTTGGCGCAGATCGAGGACGTGTGTGACCGCGTGGCGATTCTGGATCGCGGGCGGCTCATCGTGGAGGGCTCGCTCGACGAACTCGTGGGCCAGCGCGACAAGCAGGCGCTGATCGTGGACCCGTTGCCGGCGAGCGAGATCGAGGCGCTGCGCGCGTGGCTGGCGTCGCGCGGGCATTCGCTCAACGCGGTGGAGCAGCCGCGCGCGCGGCTTGATCAGCTTTTTCTTAGCAAAATTTCGCGTCCCGGCGCGCCCGGCGGAGTCTCGGCGGGCGTGGGCTCGAACGAGGTGCCGCTCGATGACAAACCGAAGTCCTGAGGCGCCTGATCCAGGCATAGACATCCCATCCCCCTTCAAACTTTCACGCGCATGAGCGATAATTCCGTCCCTTTTTCCTTTGGCCGACTCGGCTTGATCGCCGGCAACACTTTCCTCGAGGCGGTGCGGCAAAGGCTGTTTCTGTTTTTGCTTTTCCTCGCCATCGGCCTGGTGGCGAGCGTGCTGTTTTTCCGCGAGTTCAATTTCGGGTCGTCGGAGCTGAAGTTCATCGCGGATTTCGGTTTTGGCGCGTTGGTGTTTTTCGGCTCGGCGCTGACCATCGCGACCACGGCGCAGCTCTTCTTTTCCGAGATCGAAAACCGCACGGCGCTTACCTTGCTGGCGAAGCCGCTTTGGCGGGCAGAGTTCGTGTTTGGCAAATTCCTCGGCGTGTTTGCGGTGATTGGTGTTTTCTGCGCGCTCACCATCGGGCTCATGTTGGTGCTGCTCTGGCATCGCGAGGGGCAGCTCATGGACATGAATCCCGACGCCTTCGAGGCGGGCCGCATCGTGGCTTATGGCGATCTGATCGTGGTCGGACTTTTGCAGTGGGTGAAGTTCGGCGTGCTCACCACCATCGTGCTGCTCATCGCGAGCTTCTCGAATACGAACCTCTTCACCGTGGTGACTGGTTTCTTCGTGCTGGTGATTTGTCATCTGCAATACCTCGCGCGCGACGCCTGGGGCAACGTGGACAACGCCGTCGCCGCGCTCGGCGTGCGTGCGCTCGGGCTGGTGTTTCCGAATTTCCAACTCTTCAACCTCGCCGACGAAGTGGGGCAGGGCACGGGCATTTCGGCCGATGTCGCCCTGCGCGTGGCGGCCTACGGGCTTGCCTACATCGGCGTGATCGGCGGCCTGGCCGTCTACAGCTTCCGCAACCGTGAAATTTAACCTTTTCGCCTATCGTCCGCTGCGCACCGGCCTGGTGGTCGTGCTCGGTCTATTGATCGCCGGCGTGGCGCTGCGCCCGATCGAGGGGCCGGCGTGGGAGACCGTTCGCGGCAACCAGCCCGCGCTGCGCTTGGAATCCTTGACCGATGCCTTAGGGCAGGGCGTGACAGTAGGCCTTTTGGGCGGTTTCCGGGCTATGGTAGCGAACTTTTTCTGGATACGCACCTACACGGTTTGGGGGGACTACGATCTGCCTAAAACGCAGACCACGATCAAAATCGTCACCGCCATCGATCCGCGCCCACTCTATTTTTGGCAGAACGGCAGCCGCATCATCGCCTACGACATGCCCAACTGGCGCATCGATAAAGCCGGCGGCTACGACGCCGTGCCCGAGCACGTGCAACGTCGTTTCGACGAAGAACAATCCAAGATCGCGATCGAGTATTTGCAAAGCGGCCTCGAGTTTCATCCCGAGAACCCGATACTCGTCCTGGAGATCGGCAACATTTACCTGAATCGCCTCAAGGACTACGAGACCGCCGCGAAGTATTACCTGCGTGCCTCGAAACATCCCGACGCGCCTTATTATACTTTGCGGATTTACGCCGAGTTGCTTCGCCGGCTCGGCCGCAAAGAGGAAGCCTACGTATTCCTCAAAGAACTCTATCCGACGCTGCCCAAGGACGAAGTGACGGCCCAGGCGCCGATCGTATTGGAACGCATCCGGGCGATGGAAGACGAGTTGTCGATTCCGGATGCTCTTCGCTACCACGAATAGGCGCACCGCAGGCACCCAGAGCCATGTTGCTCGTTTTAAACGGCTTGGGCTACTCTTCGATTTTTTCACGGGAATTAACTTGAGCCCGAATCTTATCTTTAGTGAGTTTACTAATTTACCTAACAAATGAGCGCCGGTGCTAATATCCATCCGATCTTCGACCGCGTTTTGCCGCGGGCGGACAAGGAGGCTCGGCTTGGTCAGCGCGGTCGGGTGATCTGGCTCTACGGTTTGTCCGGCTCGGGCAAAAGCACCCTCGCCATCGCGCTTGAGCGCCGTCTGCACGCCGAGGGCTTCGCGACCCAGCTGCTCGACGGCGACAATATCCGCACCGGCCTGAATCGCGGCCTGGGTTTTTCCGACGCGGATCGCGCCGAGAACATTCGCCGCATCGCCGAGGTCGCCAAGCTTCACGCGCACACCGGCCTCGTGACGCTTTGCTCCTTCATCACTCCGTTGCGCGCGTTGCGCGCCTCGGCTCGCGAGATCATCGGCGCGGACGACCTGCTCGAAGTTTACGTAAAGGCCAGTTTTGAAACCTGCGCCGCACGCGATCCCAAGGGGCTCTACGCCAAGGCGGCCGCCGGCGGAGTGGGGCAGTTCACCGGCAAGGATTCGTCCTTCGAGGAGCCGCTCGCCGATGGTGCCGACCCCGCCGACTCCGCCACGCTTGTCCTCGACACCGAGGCCGCCACGCCCGAGGCCTGCCTGGACACGTTGCTCGCGTCCGTGCTGCCGCGCATCCGCCTTCTCAAATCGTAAGCAGCCCTTCGCCCTTCGTCATTTTCCCACATGTCCTCCTACAACCTCACCCACCTTGCCCAGCTTGAGCACGAGGCGATCTTCGTGCTTCGCGAAGTGGCCGCGCAGTTCGAGCGCCCGGCCCTCCTGTTCTCCGGCGGCAAGGATTCCATCGTGATGGCGCGCCTCGCGCAAAAGGCCTTCGCGCCCGCCAAGATTCCTTTCCCGCTCGTCCACATCGATACCGGCCACAACTTCATCGAGGCCATCGAATATCGCGACTGGTTCGCCGCCGACATCGGCGCGCGCCTCGTCGTTCGCTATGTCGAGGACTCCATCAAGGCCGGTCGCGCCCAAGAGGAAAAAGGTCCGAATCCCTCGCGCAACGGCCTCCAGACCGTGACCCTGCTTGACACCATCGAGGAGTTCAAATTCGACGCCTGCCTCGGCGGCGCGCGCCGCGACGAGGAAAAGGCCCGCGCCAAGGAGCGCTTTTTCTCCCACCGCGACGAGTTCGGCCAGTGGGACCCGAAGAACCAGCGCCCCGAGCTCTGGAATCTGTTCAATGGTCGCAAGAGCCTCGGCGAACACTTCCGTGTTTTCCCGCTCTCCAACTGGACCGAGATGGACGTCTGGCAATACATCGCCCGCGAGAACCTCAAAATTCCGTCCATCTACTTCAGCCACACCCGCAAGATCGTTAACCGCAACGGCGTGCTCCTCGCCGAGTCGCCCTACATCACCCTGCTCGATGGCGAGAAATACGAGGAGCGCGTGGTCCGCTACCGCACGGTCGGCGACAGCACTTGCACCGGCGCGGTCGAGTCGCCCGCCGCCACCCTGGCCGAGATCATCCAGGAAGTAGCCTCCGCCCGCGTCACCGAGCGCGGCACCCGCGCCGACGACAAGCGCTCCGAGTCCGCCATGGAGGACCGCAAGAAGGCCGGCTATTTCTAAGCCGCCGGCGCTGTATCCATCCAACGACTACGCAACCCATCGCTCCCTTTAAAATGTCCGCCGCTTCCGCACCCGCTCCCGTCCATACCGACGAACACTACCTCTCCATGGATCTGCTCCGTTTCACCACGGCCGGCTCCGTGGACGACGGCAAATCCACCCTCATCGGCCGCCTGCTCTACGACTCCAAGGCCATCTTCGAGGACACCCTCGAAAACCTCGAACGCGTCACCGAGCAGCGCGGCGAGGAGAACCTCAACCTCGCGCTCCTCACCGACGGCCTGCGCGCCGAGCGCGAGCAAGGCATCACCATCGACGTCGCCTACCGCTACTTCGCCACGCCCAAGCGCAAGTTCATCATCGCCGACACGCCCGGCCATATCCAATACACGCGCAACATGGTGACGGGCGCCTCCACCGCCAACCTCGCCATCATCCTCATCGACGCGCGCAAGGGCGTGATCGAGCAGACCTGCCGCCACTCCTTCATCGCCTCGCTCCTCGGCATCCCGCACGTCGTGGTCGCGGTCAACAAGATGGACCTCGTGGACTTCTCCGAGGCCCGCTTCAACGAGATCGTCGCGCAATACTCCGAGTTCGCCTCGCGCCTTAACATCGCCGACGTGAAGTTCATCCCCATCAGCGCGCTGCACGGCGACAACGTAGTGGAACCGTCGATACGCACGCCCTGGTATCAGGGCGGCTCGCTGCTCTATACGCTCGAGACCGTCTATATCGGCAGCGACCTCAACCACGTGGACGCGCGCTTCCCGATCCAGACCGTCATCCGGCCCAACAACGACGCGCACCACGATTTCCGCGGCTTCGCCGGCCGCATCGCCGGGGGAGTGTTCAAGCCCGGCGACGAGGTCGTGTCGCTGCCCTCCGGCCTGCCCGCCATCATCAAGAGCATCCACGGTCCCGAGGGCGAATTGAAGGAGGCCTTCGCGCCGATGTCGGTCGCCATCACGCTCGACCGCGAGATCGACAGCTCGCGCGGCGACCTGCTCGCCAAGCCGCACAACCAGCCCGTCGTGTCGCAGGACGTCGAGGCGATGGTATGCTGGTTCTCGCCCAAGCCGTTGGCGCTGGGCGGCAAATACGTGATGCGCCACACCATCCGCGAGACCAAGTGCGCGATCAAGGCCGTGCGCTACAAGGTGGACATCAACACGCTTCACAAAAAGACCGACGACGTGAGCATCGGCATGAACGACATCGGTCGCATCCATGTGCGCACGGCGGTGCCGTTGATGATCGATCCCTACAAACGCAACCGCACCACGGGCAGCTTCATCCTCATCGACGAGTTCACCAACGCGACCGTCGGCGCCGGCATGATCCTCTGGCCCGAGGGTGCGGAGGCTTCGCCCGCCTCGCAGATCGCCGACATGGGCGGATTGTAATCAAGGAGCGGCGACACTCTTGTCGCCGTTTCCGGGTCTTTTTTCCAGCGACTGAAATCGGCGACAAGAGTGTCGCCGCTCCTTGATAAAAAAGCCCCGCCGAAATTTCGGCGGGGCTTTTGTTTTCTAAAATGCGAATGCAGCTCAGGCGATGGCCTTGACATAGTTTTCCTCGGCGGCGTCCCAATCCACGACATTCCAGTAGGCGGCGATGTAGTCGGGGCGGCGGTTCTGGTAGTTCAGGTAGTAGGCGTGCTCCCAGACATCGAGACCGATGACGGGTTTGCCTTCGATGCCGGCGACGGCCTTGCCCATGATCGGGCTGTCTTGATTGGCGGTGGAGCCGACGGAGAGCTTCTTGTCGGCGCCGACGACGAGCCAGGCCCAGCCGGAGCCGAAGCGGGTGGCGCCGGCCTTGGCGAAGGCCTCCTTGAACGCGGCGAAACCGCCGAGTTCGGCGTCGATGGCGGCGGCGAGCTTGCCCTTGGGGGCGCCGCCCTTGGCCGGGCCGATGGTCTTCCAGAAGAAGGCGTGGTTGGCGTGGCCGCCGCCGTTGTTGCGCACCGCGCCGCGGATGGCGTCGGGAACCTTGGAGAGATCGGAGATGAGGTCGCACACGCACTCAGGGGCGGAGACGCCGGCGTCGGCGAGGGCCTTGTTCACGTTGGTGATGTAGGCCTGGTGGTGCTTCGAGTGATGGATCTCCATCGTCTTGGCGTCGATGTGCGGCGCGAGCGCGTCGTAGGCGTAGGGGAGCTTAGGGAGTTCGTAGGACATAAGATGAGGACGTTAAGGTGAACCTGTTGGCGTTTTGAACGGGGACCCGTTCAAGGACAATCAGTGCGCGGAGGCGCGGCGGCGTCAACCGCGCGGGTCGGGTTCCGAGACGGGAAGGGGCATCGGGGAATCTCCCGACGCGCGTTTGAGTTTGAAGAACGCCTGTAGGAGTTCGCGGCATTCGGTCTCCATGACGCCGCCGGCGGTGAGTTCGAGGTGGTGGTTTACGCGCGCGAGATCGTTGAGGTTGGTCGCGCCGCCGAGGCAGCCCATCTTGGGATCGGGCACGGCGTAGCAAACGCGCTTGAGGCGCGACATGAGGGTGGCGCCGCTGCACATGGGGCAGGGCTCCTTGGTCACGTAGAGCGTGCAGTTTTCCAGGCGCCAGTTTCCGATGGCGGCGGCGGCCTGGGTGATGGCGAGCATCTCGGCGTGCGCGGTCGGATCGTGCGCGGCCTCGACCGTGTTGTGCGCCATGGCGATGATCTCGCCGTCGCGCTCGATCACGCAACCGATGGGCACCTCGTCGCGACGCCAGGCGTCGATGGCTTGGTTATAGGCGAGAGCCATGAAAAACGCGTCGTCGCGGGTCAATTGCGACGGGAAGCGTTTCTCAAAAGGGCAGGGCGGAGGCGTGGGTGTGGGTTGGACCATTCGGGTGGCGGCGGGACGCGAGGGGGGGGAATGCCCTTGACTAGGGGGGGCTGCATGCGGCTTACAAGTGAACTTTACGAACTCACCACGCATGAACCAAATCCTCATCCCCGGCCTTCGCGCCCTCCTCTATGTCTGACGGCAAATCGATCGAAGTTGAAGGCAAGATCGTGACCATTCTCCCCGGCACGATGTTCAAGGTTCAGTTGGAAAACGGACACGTGGTCCTCGCTCATATCTCGGGCAAGTTGCGCAAAAACTTCATCCGCATCTCCACCGGAGACCGCGTGAAGATGGAGATGAGCCCCTACGATTTGGAAAAGGCGCGCATCACCTACCGCGTGCGCGAAACCAACGCCGGGCCTCGTCCGGCTTTCCGCCGTCGCTACTAAGCGAGCGTCGCCGCCAACGAAGAGAAGTTTTATGGACGCCCCGGATTCCGGGGCGTTTTTTTTGCCCTGATGCCACGCCCCGCAAAAATTCGCCCCGCCGAGCAAACGGAGTCGGAGTCGGCCGAGGGCGGAGTCGATCACGGCGCGATTCCGCCCGGCATGCGCGAGGTGATAGAGGAGTTTGGCAACACGCTGACTCTGGAGCGCGGTCGCTCCGACCACACGCTGGTGGCCTACGAGACGGACCTGCGCCAATGCGCGGCCTGGCTCGCGCGCAAGGCGCGGGTGAAAGATTGGCGAGAGGTCACGGCGGCGCAGGCGATGGACTGGCTGTATTCACTCAGTGGAGACGAGTTCGCGGTGGCGAGTCTGGCGCGAAAACTCTCCGCGCTGCGCATGTTCGCCCGCCACCTCGTGCGCGAGGAAGTGCGGCCGGACGATTTCACGGCGCTGCTCCAGGGTCCGAAACTCGTGCGTCGCGTGCCGGGCGCCTTGAGCGAAGGCGAGGTGGATCGCCTGCTGGCCGCGCCGCAGGGCGGAGACGGGTTTGCGCTGCGGGATCGCGCGCTGTTGGAGTTGTTTTATTCGAGCGGCCTGCGCGTGTCGGAGTTGGCGGGGCTCACGCTTTCGCAGCTCGATCTGGAGAACGGTTTTTTGCGCGTGTTCGGCAAGGGTTCGAAGGAGCGCGTGGTGCCGGTGGGCGGGCGGGCGGCGGAGGCGTTGCGAATTTATATCACGGCGGGGCGGCCGACCTTCGTGAAGGCGAAGACCGGCTCGGCGATTTTTCTGAGCGAGCGGGGCGGTCCGCTCTCGCGCAAGACGCTGTGGTATTTGGTGCAGAAATACGCGGCGGCGGCGGGCATCACGCGCGGGGTGAAGCCGCATTTGCTGCGGCATAGTTTCGCGTCGCACCTGCTCGGCGGCGGGGCTGATTTGCGTGCGATCCAGGAAATGCTCGGGCACGCCAATCTGGCGACGACGCAGATTTACACGGCGGTGGAGGAGAAGCGGCTGGTCGAGCAACACGGCAAATTTCATCCGCGCAATCGTGACGCGTGAGAGGGATTGGGCCCTTGCGGCGGCATGGCGACTGCTTTTGTCCGATGTAATGTAAAAATGGATACTGGTTCTCGCGCTGAGACTTGTCGTGCCGGGCGCCTGTTTGGCGACAGACGCGACCAAGGCTATGTCGGCAACGGAAACCAAGTCGGCGGCGCACGAGATCTTGGTGAGCGCCATCCGTGAAAAGCAGGTTTTGCGCTTCACCTATAACGGCCACGCCCGCGTGGTGGAGCCGCAAGCCTACGGGTTGAGCGCGACGGGCGAGGTGGTGCTGCACGCGTTTCAGACCAAGGGAGGCAGCGCCTCCAAACCACCGCCCGGTTGGCGGACGTTTAATGTGGGGTTGATCGAAAATCTCGCCGCGACCGAGGCCCGATTTTCGCGTGCGCGTCCGGGTTACGTGCCGGGCGAGCCGGGCTTGACCCCGGTATGGGCGGCGCTTGAGGCGACGCGGGAATGACCAAGTGAGCGCTTCACATTCTTGCCAAGGCGTGCGTCAGCCACGTCGTCTGACGAAATGGGGCTGATTGCCAAACCTGCCGCCAAGAAGACGCCCGCCCGCCGCGTTACCGTGAAAAGCAAGCCCGGTAAAACTCCGGCTGGCCGCCGTGGATTCGTCGCCGAAGTGAAGGCGGTTGCCGCCCGAGTCGATTCCGGTGAGGGGCGCGTTTACACCCGCGAGGAGGCCTTGCGTGAGCTGGACCTATGTGCCTGGATTGTATTTACGCGATTTGGACGTTTGCGGGATGTAAACTACAAGTAGCGCCGCTTTTGGGGATTCGCTGGTTGAGAGCTACGGCGGGCTGGTCGGCGTCGCCCTGGCTGTCTAACATTTACTTGAGGCGTTTGACGGCGGGGGAGGAAAGGAGCGAGCGCATCTGGACGATGGCGATTTCGTTGAGCCGGAGCAGGCGCTCCGCAGGAGGCAGGCCTTGGCGGACGAGGACGGAGTTGAGGCTTTCGAGGTTGGTGAGCACGACGAGCTGCTCGAGGGTGGCGTGGTCGCGGAGATTGCCCTCGGCCTCGGGGTGGGCGTCGCGCCACTGGCGGGCGGTGCGGCCGAAGAGGGCGACGTTCAAGAGGTCGGCTTCGTCGGCGTAGATGAGGGAGGCCTGGGCGCGGGTGACGGCGGCGGGGACGAGGGTGTCGCGAATGGCGTCGGTGTGGATGCGGTAGTTGATCTTGGCGAGGGTGCGCTGGAGATTCCAACCGAGCTGGAGGCGGTCGTTCTCCTCGTCCTTCAGGCGCTGAAATTCCTTGATCAGGTAAAGCTTGAATTCGACGGAAACCCAGGAGGCGAATTCGAAGGCTATATCCTTGTGGGCGTAGGTGCCGCCGTAGCGGCCAGCGCTGGAGGTGAGACCCACCGCCCCGGTTTTTTCGATCCATTGCTTCGGGGTAAGGACAAAACTGTTCAGGCCGGTCTGCATTCTAATCCCGTCGAATTCGACGGGATTAAAGGCCGGGTTGTTGAGCCGCTCTCAAACTCCGAGGAATTCGACCGTGCTGCGGCTCCGGAGCCAGTTGCGAATCACATCGTCTGGATGGTCCGGATTTTTAAGTTTGGCGATATCGGTCAGGCAGAGGGTGTCTTGCTGGTTTTTCGACAGAACGGTGACGGAGGAGCCCTGAACCTTGATGGTGCGTTTGGTGGCTTTGCTCATGGGTTTTGCTCAGGCGATGAACGGGTTGAGCGAGACGTGGTCCCTTTGATCGGTGAGGTGGCGGTCTCGATGAGGCGGCGCACGACGTCGCTGGTGACGTAGGGTGAGAAGCGGGCGCCCGAGGTCTGTGCGATGTCGATTTCGGGGGCGGTGTGGCGGGAACGAGCCATGCGTGAAAGAGTCGTGAGGGACGCGAATGCGCTGCGCAACGCCGAGTTGTGGCGAAAGCGGGGTTGTTCGCGGGGCGGCGGAATCTCGTTTCTTACGAAACGAGCCACGCGGAGGGGCAGGCGGGGTTATGGACGCGCCGGGCGCGGGGGGCGGAAGCGTCCGACGGGGCCGAACCAGCGTTGGAACAAGAGGTGGCCGGGGAGGTAGATCAGCAGCGGAAACGCGGCCATCAGCATCGCCAGCCAGAGCGGGGCGGGCATCCACTTCTGGGGCTCGCCGTCCTCGCCCGGGCCAAACACCCAGTTCTCGTTGCCCTCCGGATCGCTCACGAAATAGACCACGATCAACACCGCCCACGCGAGCGCGGTCTGGGCGGGCAGGGCGCGCTTGTCGTAGCCGAGGCGATACAGCAACCAGAGCAACAGGGGCGGCAGCGCGAGATGGTAGAGCGAGAGTCCGCGCACGAACCGGGAGAGCGAGGGATCAAACATATAGCCGGTGAGGCCAAACAACTCCACGCCGGTGAAAAGCCGGGTGAAAAACCCGAGCGTCCAGCCCAGCTCGAACAGAACCACGGAGAGGGCCATCATGCTCGCGAGCAGCGCGCTCTCCCGCCACACCGCCACGCAGGTGAGGAAGAGGGCGATGTTGGAAAACCACAGGAAATTTATCGGCCCGTGGGCCACCCAATAAACCGGCGTGAGGACCCCAAGAAAGGCGACGTAGGCGAGCTTCAACGCGAGTGGCAGGCGCGGGGCGGCGGACGGATGGGCGGCGGTTTGGGGCGGCGGCGCGAGCATGGGGTAAACGTGAGCGTCGCGGCGGGATGCATCAACCGCACGACGACCTTTCGCGTCTCCGGGATTATCCGGAAAAACGGTGGGGGGATGCGCCGCTGCCGCGACTCGCGATCCGGTCGCGGGGAGGGCGGCGCGGGACGATTTGCGGAGCTGGACGCGGACGCGCGGGGCGGCAACGTGGCGGCATGCAGACGACTTGGACCGAGACGCTGGCGGAATTCTTGCGCAACGAGCCCGGGGTGGGTGCGGTGCGGCTTGATGCGGGCGCGCGGCGTGTGCAGGTGGCGACGCTCGGGCAGGTGGACCTCGCGGCTTTGCGCGAGCGGCTGGCGGAGACCTTGACCGTGATCGAGGCCGAGTTGGCTGAGGGCGGTGCGGATGGCGCGGCGCCGGCCGGCTTTACCCTGACTCGCGAGGGCGGCGTGGTGCAGTTGAGCGCGCCGGGTTGCGAGACGTCGCCGATGTTTTGGCGCTGGAAGGAATACGAGTGGCCCGAGGGCGCGGACTTGGATGCGCACGAACACGAGGCGGAGGATTGGCGCGAGTTGGCGGCCTACGCGGGCGCGTGCGGCGTGCTCGGTTTGGCGGGGTGGGGCGTGCAACGCGCGGGCGCGGGGCCGGAATGGCTGCCGGTCGCGTTGTTCGGCGGCGCGTTGATCGCGGGCGCGTGGGACGCAGCGAAGGACTCGTGGGAAAACCTGCGCAAGGCGAAGCTCGATATCCATTTTCTGATGCTCGCGGTGGCGGCGGGCGCGACCGCGATCGGGGCGTGGGGCGAGGCGGTGCTGTTGTTGTTCTTGTTCTCCGCTTCGGGGGCGATGGAGGCCTACGCGGACGAGCGCACGCATCGCGAGGTGGACGCGTTGCTGAAGGCCGCGCCGAAGCAGGCGACCGTCGTCGGTGGCGATGGGCGCGAGCGCGTGGTGGCGGTCGAGGAGGTGGGCATCGGCGATCTCGTGCGGGTGCGGCCGGGCGAGGCGTTTTGCGCGGACGGCGTGGTGGAAAAAGGCGAGAGCGGCGCGGACGAGTCGGCGTTGACCGGCGAGTCGGTGCCGGTGGACAAGGCGCGCGGCGACCAGGTGTTCAGCGGCACGATCAACGTCGGCGGCACGCTGGATTGGAAGGTCGTGCGGCTGCCGTCGGAGAGCACGCTGCAAAAGATCATCCGCCTTATCCACGGCGCGCAAAAGCTGCGCGCGCCGAGCCAGCGCTTCACGGACAAGTTCGGCACCGGCTACACCTACGCGGTGTTGGGCGCGAGCGCGGCGATGTTTTTGGTGTGGTGGCTCGCGCTCGGGCTGGAGCCGTGGCGCGGCGACGACGCGACGCCTTCGGCGTTTTATCGGGCGATGACCTTGCTCGTGGTGATGAGCCCGTGCGCGTTGGTGTTGTCGATTCCGTCGGCCATCCTCGCGGCGATCGCGTGGGGCGCGCGGCGCGGGGTGTTGTTTCGCGGCGGCGCGGCCATCGAAAAACTGGCCGAGGTCAACGTGATCGCGCTCGACAAGACGGGCACGCTGACGACCGGCGAATTGGTGGTGGATGCGTATGAAAGTTTTCCGCCCGGCCGGGAGCGCGAGGTGATGGAGCTGGCGTATGCGTTGGAGGCGCGCTCGGAGCATCCGCTGGCGCGCGCGGTGGTGCGCGACGCGCGGGCGCGCGGGTTGCCGGAGCGCGAGATCGAGGGATTTGAATCGATGACCGGGCAGGGCGTGCGCGGGCGGCTGGATGGCGCGCAGGTGATGTTGGGGCGGCGCGAGCTGTTGGAAAAAGGTCCGCTGAAGGACTGGGCGGAAAAGCTGCCGACGGCGGCGGCGGAGTTCGCCGAGGTGTGGGTGGTGGGGCCGGACTATCTCGGGCGCGTGTTGTTGAAGGACGCGATCCGGCACGAGTCGGCGCCGGTGTTGGCGAAACTGAAGGCGCGCGGACTGCGCTCGGTGATGTTGACCGGCGACCGGCACGCGACCGCCGAGGCGGTGGGCGCGGAGCTCGGGCTCGACGAGGTGCGGGCGGGTTTGTCGCCGGCGCAAAAGGTCGAGGCGGTGACGGCTTTGAAGGAGGGCGGAAAACGGCGCGTGGCGATGGTGGGCGACGGCGTGAACGACGCGCCCTCGCTGGCGGCGGCGGACGTGGCCATAGCGATGGGCGCACGCGGCAGCGACGCGGCGTTGGAGCAGGCGGAGATCGTGTTGATGAACGACCGGATCGAGAACGTTTACTCGGCCTACGATCTAAGTCGGCGGGCGCGCGCGGTGATCCGGCAAAATCTCACCATCGCGCTCGGCGTGGTGGGGGTGATGGCGCTGGCCACGATCGCGGGCAAGGTGCCGCTCGGCGTCGGCGTCGCGGCGCACGAGGGGAGCACGGTGCTGGTGTGCCTGAACTCGTTGCGCTTGTTGTTTGCGCGGGGGCGGTGAGGGTGACGGATGTGTTGTAGGGCGGGGTCGCCGCACCCCGCCGTCATGCGTATTCCCGGCGAGGCAACGCGGCGGGGTGCGGCGACCCCGCCCTACATTTTCCGGCGCTCAATCCACGATCAGCACGTGGTCGCCGACGCGGACTTCGTCGTGGAGCGCGATGATATCGGCGTTGCCGAGGACCACGCAGCCGGCGCTTTGCGGCTGGCCGAGGCGGTCTTCGCGGTTGGTGCCGTGGAGGTAAATGTAACGCGCGTAGGTATCGACCACGCGGCCTTCGGCGTCGCGGTCGGCGTTCACTCCGGGTTCGAGTCCGCGCAGCCAGAGAATACGGCTGGTGATGAGGTTGCCGTCGTCTGCATGTTCGGAAAAATGCCGGCCAGTGGGGCGGCGAACCTTGAAAACCATGCCGATGGGTTGCTCGCCGCCGATGCGTTCGGCGATTTCGTGAAGGCCGCGCGGGGTGCCGAGCGAATCGGCGATATTGCTGGGCGGTTTTAGCGAGGTGGAGACGACCAGGGCGCGCACAAGTTCGCCGCGCCGGTAAAACTGCATAGTCTGCGTGGCGATGCGCACGAGGAGCAGGCGGTCTGCGGGCTTGATGCCAAGCGCCGCGCAGGTTTTGGTGACCAACTCCCAATTTTCATCCATGGCGAATATGCGTAAACACGTTGTAGGTATCGTCGGCGCCACCGGCGCTGTCGGTCAAGAACTGGTCCGGCTGCTGCACGAGCGCAATTTCCCCATGAGCTCGTTGCGGCTCTTCGCGTCCGCGCGTTCGGCGGGCAAAACCGTGAAGCACGGCGAGCAGGCCTACGTCATCGAGGAGGCCAAGCTCGGCGCCTTCGCGGGCGTGGACCTCGCGTTCTTCGCCGCCGGCGGCTCGGTGACGCGCGCCCTCGCGGCCGACGCGATCGCGAGCGGCTGCACCGTGATCGATAAGAGCTCCGCCTACCGCCAGCAGGCCGACATCCCGCTCGTGGTGCCCGAGATCAACCCCGAGGGTCTGCGCGGCCACAAGGGCCTCATCGCCAACCCCAACTGCTCCACCGCCGTCATGCTGATGGGGCTTTACCCGCTGCATAAGCTTTTTGGGCTGAAGCGCATTTTCGTGGCGACCTACCAATCCGTCTCCGGCACCGGCGCCGAGGCGGTGAAGGAACTCGCCGACCAGATCGCCGCGCACTCCGCCGGCGAGCCGCTCGCGCACAAGGTTTATCCCTACCAGATCGCGTTCAACTGTATCCCCCAAATCGATACGTTCGGCGACGACGGCTACACCGGCGAAGAAGAGAAGATGCGCCTCGAGAGCCGCAAGATCATGGGGCTGCCTGATCTCAAGGTTTCCGCCACCTGCGTGCGCGTGCCCGTGGTTCGCGCCCACTCGGTCGCGGTCAACGCCGAGTTCGAGCGTCCGGTGAATCTCGAGCAGGCCCGCGCCGCCATCGCGGCCTTCGCAGGTGCCGAGCTGGTGGATGAGCCCTCCGCCAAAAAGTATCCGACCCCGCTGGATTTCGCCGAAAAGGTGAAGTGTGGCGTCGGTCGTCTGCGCGTGGATTCGGCTTTCGACAACGGCCTCTCGTTCTGGGTTAGCGGCGACAACCTCTGGAAGGGCGCAGCGCTCAACGCGGTGCAAAACGCCGAGCTGATGTGCCGCGAAGGCTGGTTGCTGAGCGACCGCGCCACGGTCTCCGCCAAATAAACCCTTGTCAGCGCGCGGGGGCGCTTGTTTTCCTCCGCCCTTGGTCCGGACGCTTAGCTCAGTTGGTTAGAGCACCTCGCTTACACCGAGGGTGTCGGGGGTTCGAGTCCCTCAGCGTCCACCAGCCTACGCGCTTCGCGCTTCGGCTGGCGTGGCCTTCGCAGCCGTCAGTCGTTGGTTCTCGGTAGCTCTCTTACTTTCTTTTTCTTTATTTTCCACTCCACCATGCGTCACACGATCTCGATCCTCGTTGAGAATAAGTTCGGAGTCCTCGCGCGCGTCACCGGACTCTTCTCCGGGCGCGGCTTTAACATCGACTCGCTCAACGTGGCCCCGACCCACGATCCCGCGTTGTCCCGCATCACCGCCGTCCTTAAGGGCGACGAGTCCGCGCTCAACCTCGCCATCAAGCAGCTGCGCAAACTGGTGAACGTCGTCGAGGTGACCGACTTCAAGGACGGCCAAGCCGTGCAACGCGAACTCGTTCTCGTGAAGGTCAAAGCCTCCGCCAAGAACCGCTCCGAGGTCATGCAGATCTGCGAAATCTTCCGCACCAAGATCGTCAACGTGGACCACAACGAACTCATCATCGAGCTCGTCGGCGACAGCGCCAAGGTGAACGCCTTCCTCGATCTGCTCGCCCCCTTCGGCGTCCTCGAAATCGCCCGCACCGGCACGCTGGCGCTCAAGCGCTAACGCGCCCTTCGCGCGAAATCCTAAATCCTAGGGACTAAATCCTAAATTTCCCCCAGCTCATACTAACCCCAACCCTCACAACTTTTCCCACCATGCCCGCTAAAGTATACACCGACAAGGACGCCGATCTCGGCCTCTACAAGAACAAGACCATCGCCGTTCTCGGCTACGGTTCCCAAGGCCACGCCCACGCCTTGAATCTCAAGGACTCCGGCGTGAACGTCATCATCGGCCTCTACAAGGGCTCGAAATCCTGGAGCGTCGCCGAAAAGCACGGCTTCAAGGTCGTCTCCACCGCCGAAGCCGTGAAGCTGGCCGACGTCATCCTCGTTGGCCTCCCCGACATGAAGCAGGCCGACGTCTATAAATCCGACATCGAGCCCAACCTCACCAAGGGCAAGACCCTCGTCTTCTCGCACGGTCTCGCCGTCCACTTCGGCCTGATCAAGGTCCCGGCCGACATCGACGTGATCCTCGTCGCCCCCAAGGGCCCCGGCCACATGGTCCGCCGCCTCTACGTTGAAGGCAAAGGCATGCCCGCCCTCATCGGCGTGTTCCAGGACAAGTCCAAGAAGGCCAAGAAGACCGCCCTCGCCTGGGCCAAGGGTATCGGCAGCACCCGCGCCGGAGTTCTCCAGACCACCTTCAAGGAAGAGACCGAGACGGACCTCTTCGGCGAGCAGGCCGTGCTCTGCGGCGGCGCTTCCGCCCTCGTTCAGGCCGGTTTCGAGACCCTCGTCGAGGCTGGTTACCAGCCCGAGATGGCCTACTTCGAGTGCCTCCACGAGCTGAAGCTCATCTGCGATCTCATGTATGAAAAGGGCATCTCCGGCATGCGCTTCTCCATCTCCGAGACCGCCAAGTATGGCGACATCACCCGCGGTCCCCGCGTCGTGAACGCCAAGACCAAGGCCGAGATGAAGAAGATCCTGAAGGAAATCCAGTCCGGCAAGTTCGTGAAACAGTGGGTCGCCGAATACAAGGGTGGCCTGAAGAACTACAACAAGCTCCTGAAGGCGGGCGAGAAGCACCAGATCGAGAAGACCGGTGAATACCTCCGCAATCTGATGCCCTGGATGCCCAAGCGTAACATCTCCGGCGTCGCCGGCTCCTACGCCGGATAAGTCCGATTCGTGGTTTATCCACGGCTCTTCACTAATGGGTCACTAATGCTTCGGCAGGAGTGGCCCATTAGTTTTTTAAGACCTGAAACTTTAACCGCTAAATTTCGCTAAAGACCGCTAATCAATCCGTTCGGATTTCAGGTTCTGATTTAGCGTCCTTTAGCGAAATTTAGCGGTTCCCCCTCCGTCATCCGTAAACTCAGTGGTTTTGAAAAAGCTCACTCTCGCCACCCGTAAAAGTCCTCTCGCGCTCGCCCAGACCGAGCAGGTCGCAGCGCATCTGCATGCCGCGCTCGGTTGCGATATCGAGTTGCTGAAAATCGTCACCACCGGCGATCAACGCGTCGAATGGTCGCTCGAAAAACAGGGCGGCAAGGGCCTCTTCACCAAGGAACTCGAAGACGCCCTCCTGCGCGGCGACGCCGACATCGCGGTGCACAGTTGCAAGGACCTGCCCGGCGAACTGCCCGCCGGCCTCGCCGTCGCCGGCTACCTGCCGCGCGAAGACCCGCGCGACATCCTGGTGCTCCGCGATGGCGTCGAGGCGCCCGCGCTCATCGCCACCAGCAGCCCGCGCCGCCGCTTGCAGTTGGCCATGCTTTTCCCCGAAGCGAAGTTCACCGAGATTCGCGGCAACGTGGACACGCGCCTGCGCAAGATCGGCCAGGACCACGTGGCCGACGCGACGGTGCTCGCCGCCGCCGGCCTGCGTCGCCTCGGCATCGACGGCTGGCCGGGCGTGGCCTTTCACGCACTGGGCTGCGCCGACATGGTGCCGGCGGTCGGCCAGGCGGCCATCGCGCTGCAAACCCGCACGGCGGATGCCGCACGCATCGGCGCCGTGCTCGACGCCCGCACGTCGCGCGCGGTCACCTTGGAGCGCGCCTTTCAACGCGAACTTGGCGGCGGTTGCCAGACGGCCTTCGCCGCGCATGTTACCGCCGACACGCTCTGGTTTTATCACCACGAAATAGGCCTGCGCAGCCTCCCGCTGAGCGACGCTGAAATCGACGCCCCCGACCAAACCGCCCGCACGCTGCTGAAGCATTTCGGGTTTCAGATTTAACCGGTAGGGCGGGACCGCTGGGCCCGCCGCTTCGAACCCGGACGGCCCAGCGGTCCGTCCCTACCAACAAAATTACTCTCATGTCTTCCTCCGGTATTGTTCATCTCGTTGGCGCCGGTCCCGGCGATCTTGGTCTCGTTACGTTTCGCGCGAAGGAACTCGTCTCCTCCGCCGATGTGCTCGTTTACGATTACCTCGTTCATCCCGAGCTCGTGAAATGGATCAAGCCCGGCTGCGAGGTGTTTTACGTCGGCAAGAAAGCCGGCTGCCACACCGTGCCGCAGGAGGAGATCGAGGCGCTGCTCGTCTCGCACGCGCAGGCCGGCAAGAAGGTCGTGCGGCTCAAGGGCGGCGATCCGTTTATCTTTGGTCGCGGCGGCGAAGAAGCCCGCACCCTGGCGAAGGCCGGCGTGGCGTTTGAGATCGTGCCCGGCGTCACCGCCGCCATCGCGGCCGGGGCTTATGCGGGCATCCCGCTCACGTTTCGCAACGTGTCCACTTCGCTGGTGCTGCTCACTGGCCACGAGGACCCGAACAAGTCCGGCTCGCAGGTGGATTGGCGCAGCTACGGCGCGCTAAAAAACACCACTCTCGCCATCTACATGGGCATGGGGCGGCTGGAGTTTATTCTCGCCGAATTGCAGGCCGGCGGACTCGCGTCCGACACACCCGCGGCGGTAGTGCAATGGGCCTCGCTCGGCCGCCAGCGCAGCGTGAGCGCGACGGTCGCCGACTTGCCCGCGCGCGTGGCCGAGGCGGGGTTGGCGGCGCCGGCGATCATTTTCATCGGCGAGGTCGTGCGCGATCACGAGGCCATCGATTGGTTCGAGCATCTGCCGCTCTTCGGGCGTCGCGTGGCCATCACCCGCACGCGCGATCAGAACAGCGAGCTGCGCGAAAAGTTGGAGACGCTCGGCGCGGAGGTGTTGGAGCTGCCGCTCATCACCATCACGAAGGACGTCGATAAATATAACTTCGTCGAAATCCTCGCCGAGCTCGGCACCTACGACTGGATCGTGTTCACGAGCGCGAACGGCGTGCGCTACTTCTTCGAGGAGTTTTTTAAGGGCTTTAAGGATGTCCGCGCGCTCGGGCTGTTGCGCTTCGCCTGCATCGGTCGCGCGACCGCGCGCGAGATCGAAAAATACCACGTGCGCGTCGAGTGCATGCCCGACACCGCGACGGGTTTGTCGTTGGCGGATGCGTTGATCGAGACGGGCAGTCTGGATAGCGCCAAGGTCATCGTCGTGACCGGCAACCTGAACCGCGACAAGCTGGTGAAGAAGTTGGAGGCCGGGCGCGCCATCGTGGACCGCATGCAGATTTACAAGACGGAGAAAACCGACCTCTCCGACGATCCGGTGGCGGACGATTTTCGTCAGCACGGGGCGGACGCGATCCTTTTCGCGAGCTCGTCGGCGGCGGACAGTTTTGTCGCGCAAGGCGACTCCTTGGGGCTGGCGAAGGGGGCGAAGAAGCCTCTGGTCGGCAGCATCGGCGAGCAGACGAGCGAGTCGCTGGTCGAGCATGGTATGGAGCCTGATTTCAAGGCGGCGAAGCCGAGCCTGGACGCGTTGATCGAGGCTTTGATAGAGCGGCTGAAGGGGTGAGGGCGGGGGGGGCGGCGGGGACGGAGCCCCGCCCTCCAGGTTTCCGTTTGGAGGGCGGACCTCCGTGTCCGCCGTGGATATTTTTTTCAGCGGCGAGTGGCGTGATGGTCGCGTCTGTGTAGGCTCCGGAACTCCAGCCCCGTGTCCAAGATGCGCAAACCTTCCGCCCCTCCCAAAGTCGCCCGCCAGTCATGAGCGCCGGCGCGGATCACGATTCGATTTTCGAACGCACGATGAGGCTGCCCGTGCCAGCGGTGCAGGCGTTTGAGTGGCATGAGCGGCCGGGTGCGCTGGAACGGCTCACGCCGCCATGGGAAAAGGTGCGCGTGGTGGCGCGTTCCGGCGACGGCCTAAAACCCGGCGCAAAGGTGACGCTCGAAAACCGGCTCGGTCCGTTGCGGCTGCGCTGGGAAGCGGAGCATCGGGAGTATGTGTTTGGAAAACTGTTTCGCGATGTAGCGCTGTCGGGGCCGTTTAAGCGCTGGGATCATCGTCATGAGTTTTTGGATACGGCGGACGGCTACTCCGAATTGCGCGACCGCGTCGCCTACGCGCTGCCGGGCGGGGCCGCGGGGCGGTGGCTGGGCGGGGGTTTTGTGCGCGGGAAGCTGCGCGCGCTGTTCGGGTATCGTCAGGCGGTGACGCGCGACGATCTGCGTTTCGCGCTCGATCACGTGGACGCGCCGACGCTGCGTGTGTTGGTGAGCGGGGCTTCGGGACTGGTCGGAAGCGCGCTGGTGCCGTTTTTGCGCACGCAGGGGCACACGGTGTTGCGGCTGGTGCGGCATACGCCGAGTTCGTCGGACGAGGTTTTTTGGAATCCGGATTCGGGCGAGGTGGCGTTGGACGGCGCGGGCGAGATCGACGCGGTGGTGCATCTGGCGGGCGCGGGCATCGCGGGCGCGCGGTGGAGCGAGGCGCGGAAGAGACTGATTCGCGAGAGCCGGGTGCGCGGCACGCGGGCGTTGGCCGAGGCACTGGCGGCGCGGGTGCGGCCGCCGCGCGTGGTGGTGGGCGGCTCGGCCATCGGGTTTTATGGCGACGCGGGCGACGCGTGGCTGGATGAGGCGAGTCCGTCGGGCGCGGGGTTTTTGGCGGAGGTGACGCAGGCCTGGGAGGCGGCGTGGGCTCCTCTCGACGCGGCGGGTTCGCGGCGGGTTTATCTGCGCACGGGCGTGGTCTTGTCGCCGGCGGGCGGGGCGCTGGCGAAGTTGCTCACGCCGTTTAAACTCGGCCTCGGAGGGCGAGTGGGCGCGGGGCGGCAATGGTGGTCGTGGATATCGATCGACGATCTGGTGGGGGCGATCGGGCATGCGTTGGTGACGACGCGGGTGCGCGGGCCTTTGAACGCGGTGGCGCTGGCGCCGGCCACGAGCGCGGAGTTCGCGCGCACGCTCGGTGCGGTGTTGCGGCGGCCGGCGGTGTTGCCCGCGCCGGCCTTCGCGCTGCGGCTCGCGCTGGGCGAGTTGGCGGACGAGGCACTGCTGGCGAGTCAGCGGGTGCGGCCGGGGGTTTTGGCGGAAAGCGGGTATCGGTTTCGTCACGATAATCTCGATACAGCGTTGCGCCATTTGCTAGGTCGCGTTGCGTGACGGGTTTTTCCGGCATTATTGATTTAATTCATGCATCTTCATACGGTAGTCATTGGCGCAGGCATCGCGGGTTTGCTGGCGGCACGTTCCCTTCAGGCGGCGGGGGCGCGGGTGACGGTGATGGAAAAGAGTCGCGGGCTGGGCGGGCGCATGGCGACGAAGCGGGTGGGGGACGCGGTGTTCGACCACGGCGCGCAGTTTTTCACGGCCAAGGAGCCCGCGTTCATCGAGTTGGTGGCGGGTTGGGAGAAAGCCGGGCTGGTGGCTCCGTGGCCGGACGGCGAGCGCATGCGCTATGTGGGCCGACCGGGCATGACGGCGGTGGCGAAGGCATTGGCGGAGGGGCTGGATATCAAGCGCGAGCACAAGGTGACCGCGCTGGGTTGTTGCGGCGATTACTGGTGCGTGGATGTGGAGGATCACGGCTGTATGCGGGCGGAGCGCATTATTTTGACCGCGCCGGTGCCGCAGTCGGTGGCGTTGTTGAAGGCGGGTGAATTTGTGATTCCGGAGCCGTTGGCGAGCGAGTTGGCGGCGCTGACCTATGATCCATGTCTGGCTTTGTTGGTGACACTGACGGGGCGCAGTCGTCTGCCGCAGGCGGGCGTGCGGCGCGAGGGCGGGGTGATTCGTTGGGCGGCGGACAACCAAGCCAAGGGCATCTCGCCCAACGTGGAGGCGGTGACGCTGCATCTGGCGCCGAATTTTTCGTGCAAGCACTACGGGCGCACGGACGTCGAGGTGTTGGAGCTGGTGCGCGCGGAGGCGGAGGCCTTGATCGGCGCGCCCATCGCGGCGGCGACCTTGCACCGGTGGAAATTCAGCCATGCGCGGACCACGCACGCGCAGCCTTACGTGTGGTGGCCGGAGGAGCAGTTGGGTTTCGCGGGCGACGCGTTTGGCGGCGCGCGGGTGGAGGGCGCGGCGTTGTCGGGCCTGGCGCTGGCGGAGCGCGTGAAGGCGGAGCTGATCAACGGAGAGGATTGAGACGAGTCATGCGCGACGTGGTCATCGTGGGAGCCGGGTTGGCGGGTTTGACCTGCGCGCGGGCCTTGCAGGCGAACGGCGTGGATTGCCTGGTGGTCGAGGCGGCGGACGCGCCGGGCGGTCGGGTGCGCACGGACGAGGTGGACGGATTTAAATTGGATCGCGGGTTTCAGGTGTTGCTCACGGCGTATCCGGCGGCGCGGGCGTGGCTGGATTATGACGCGCTGCGGCTCGGGGCTTTCGCGCCGGGCGCGCGGGTGGCGACGCCGGACGGCGAGGGGCGGGTGAGTGATCCGTGGCGGAGACCGGGCAAGGCCTGGGAGACGCTGCGCGCGCCGGTGGGCACGCTCGGCGACAAGCTGCGCGTGGGCGCGCTGCGGCTGGCGGCGACGCGCGGGGGAGACGAGGCGATGTGGGCGGCGGAGGCGGAGACGGTGAATGACGACGTAACCAAAAAGCGGATACGCGCCGGAGACACAGGGCGCACGACCGCGGAGGAGCTGGCGAGGCGCGGATTTTCGGCGCGCATGACAGAGCGGTTTTTGCGGCCGTGGCTGGGCGGGATTTTTTTGGAGCGCGAGCTGACGACGCCGGCGGAGATGTTGTTCTTCGTTTATCGCATGTTCGCGCGCGGAGTGGCGGCGTTGCCGGCGGGCGGCATGCAACGCATCCCGGAGCAATTGGCGGCGGGGCTGCGGCCGGGAAGTTTGCGGCTGGGCGCGCGGGTGGCGGCGGTGCGGGCTGGGGAAGTGGAGTTGGTCTCGGGCGAGACGCTGGCCGCGCGCGAAGTGGTGGTGGCGACCGAGGCGGGGGCGGGGCTACTGGTGCATCCGGAGCCGGTGCTTTGGCGCGGGGTGACCTGCGTGCAGTGGGCGGCGGAAGCGAGTCCGCTCGGGGGCGAGCCCATGCTGTGGTTAAACGGAAACGGGAGGGGCAGAGTAAATAACCTAGTCGTGCCCAGTGATGTGGCGGCGGGCTACGCGCCGGCGGGGCAGACGCTGGTTTCGACCACGGTAGTGGACCCTAGGGTGGTTGGGATGAGTGATGCGGAGTTGGCGGCGGCTTTGCGCGAAGAGCTGAGCGGGTATTTCGGCGCGGCGGCGAAGGGCTGGAGGGCCTTGGCGGTGCAGCGTATACCACGAGCTTTAAATGCTTTAGCGAAGCCTGGAGCAGGAAACCGGGTGCGGCGTGGGGTGAGTGGAGCGTGGATTTGTGGCGACCATCTGGCGTCGGCGTCTATTCAAGGAGCGATGGCCAGCGGGCAGGCGGTGGCGGGGGCTTTGCTGCGGCGGGGCTGAAATTTTCCCGGGAGTGGGAAGGTAATTTCCCGGATGCAGTGGGGTGTTGTCTTTTTATCCTAGGGTAATCTCCCGGTGGGCGGCTAGGGAGTGGCATCACGCACGCTAGGTGTATGCACTACGCTAGTTTGAGGAACAGACCATCTGTGGTAAAAAAGAGTAAAGGTTTACTCTGTGGGCATGAACTTCGCCCACACCGTCACCGCTTTTCGTCCCCTGTTCGGTGTTTTGGCGGTGTTGGCGCTCTTCGCGGGCTCGGCCCGGGCGGAGTTGGTCAAGGGTGCGGCGTCCTCCACGCCGGTTTGCGCGGTGGATCTCGGAACGACTCTGCGCGACGCGCATTGGGTGGCGGCCAAGATCGGTGCCTCGGTGGTGCGGGTGGAAGGCAGCTCGATGCTTCCTTATTTCGGTGATGGTTCGGTGCTGGTGGTCCGCGCGAGCAAGCTCGACAGCCTGAATGCCGGTGCGGTGGTGGTTTATCGCAATCATCTCGGTGAGACGGTGGCCCACAGACTGGAGACCCGCGTGGCGGGTGGTTGGATGGTGCGCGGCGCCAACAATCGTGCGAGCGACACCACGCTGGTGACGGCGGCGAATTTTGTGGGTTCGGTTTACGTGACTTTTCACTCGGATGCGCGCGGCGCGGCGGCGGTGGCGGGTGGCGAACTGGCCGCGCTGGTGGACTCCACCCCGGTGGCGCTGGCGGCCTCGGCTCGCTGAGGTGTCGGGCGGTGACTGGAGATGAGAACAAAGCCGGCAAGATGCCGGCGTTCCCGGTAGCAGGACGCGGTGATAAGTGAAAATCGGGCTTCCCTTTGGCGGGGGGCGTGGTGTTTATCTCGGCGTTTATGCAGAAAACCCTGATTATTTGTAAGCCTGACTGCATGGAGCAGAAGCATGTGGGCAACGTCGTGGACCGCTTTGAAAAAGCCGGTTTCGAGATCGTTGGCTGCAAGATGACCCGACTGACCTCGGCGCAGCTCCGTGAGCACTATTCGCATGTGGCAGACAAGCCCTTCTATCCTGAGATCGAGGCATTCATGAGCTCGCGATCCGTGATCATCGTCGCCCTGAAGGGCGAGGATGTCGTTGCCAAGGTGCGCGACCTGCTCGGCCCGACCGATTCCCGCAAGGCGGCCAAGGGCACGATCCGCGGCGACTACGGCACCGAGATGATGAAGAACGTCGTTCACGCCTCGGACAGCGTGGAGAACGGCCAGATCGAGATCGCGCGCTTCTTCAAGACCGACGAGATCTTCGGCTGAGTAGGCCGCGAGGACGGTTTTTAACCGCGAATAGACACGAATAGACGCGAATAAGAAACGCGTTTGGGAGCCGCCGGATTTTTGCCGGCGGCTTTTTTTGTGGGCGGGCGGATGACGGCCTCAGGGAGTTTCCGGGGCGGGCTCGTCGCGCCAAGGCCGCCGAGCGCGGAAAGTTTCGGTGTAGAGCGCCAGCGAGGACTGTTCCGTGGCCGGAGCGATGCCGACGGCTTTTTCGTTCATGGCGACGGCTTCCTCGTAGCGGCCGGCTTCGGCGTAGGCGGCGGCCAAGGTGTTCACGAAGCCGGGATTTTCCCAATTGGTGAGAGCACAGGCCTCGGTGGCGAGTCGGACGGCCTCGAAACCGTTGCGAAGGGCGGGGTCCGGGCAGGTCGCCCGCAGCCAGGCGAGGTTGTTCAAGGCGGTGGCGTCGCGCTTCAGGGTGATCGTTCGCTCGAAAAGTGCGGCGGCTCGCGCGTAGTCGCGCGTGGTTTGGGCGTCCCATGTATCGTATTGCATGCCCCATTCGTTGTCCGGGAAGCGATGCGCGAATTCCAGCGCGGCCGCGCGGAAGGCTTCGGTGTTTCCGGTTTTTTCCGTGCGCGCAAGCCGGACGAGATGCCAGTTTTCGTGCCACGGAGCCCAAAGGAGAACACCGATGGCGGCCGCGAGTGCAGCCACTCCGACCGCCGGGCGAAAGCGACGAAACGCGGATGTTTTCCCCGCGCCATAACAAATGCCCGCGAGCAATCCGGCGCCGTGGGCGGCATTGGCGATCGGCATCAAGCCGGATTGGGTGAGGATGATGCAAAGGAAGAACCATCCGATAAAAAGCCAGACGCGGCCGACGGGCAGGATGGACGCCGTATCCAAATCGTGGCGACGCCACATGAGCAGCACGCCGAAGATGGCGTAAACGACGCCCGAGAGTCCGATGCCCATCTCTCCGCTCCAGGCGAGCTCGGCGGTGGAGCCGAGCAACGCGGAGCCGATCACGATAAGGGCGTAGCGGAAGGCACCGGTCCTCGCTTCCAGGAAGGAACCGAGAATCCACAGCCAGTAGAGATTGAAGACCAGATGGAGAAAATCTCCGTGCAGCAGGGCGGAGGTGAACAGCGAGTAAAGTTTTTGACCGCTCCAGAGATCGTAGCCGGTGGCGTAGAGCGCCTGGTAGGCCTGCTCCGAGTGCGTCCAGCTCCAGAAAGTGGCCGGAATCGCGGCCGCGATGATGACGGCGGTGACGGGTCTGATGGCCGGCAGCGAATTTCTGACTGGCGATGGGGCGGCGGGCTGCGGGGTCGCTTCGGGTTGCGAGGTGTCCATAAGCGGTCGGGAGCCTGTGCGGTGACGAGGGGGTGCTCGCGGGCGCGGGCTTCGCAAGCGAAGCCCCTACATTTGGATCAAGCGGCGAGGCCGGCGGCGAGGGCGAGGGCGCTGCGGGCGCGGTTTAAAATGTAGAGATGGTAGCCGGGCGCGCCGTGGGCGAGGAGGTCGCGGATCTGGTCGAGCGCCCAATCCACGCCGACGAATTCGACGACGTCGGCATCCTCGCTGGCGACTTCGAGGCGGCGGGTGAGCGCGGCGGGGAGCACGCTGCCGGAGAGGGTGGCGATGCGC